>NZ_BAPY01000011.1:0-76544 GCF_025994195.1 Asaia spathodeae NBRC 105894
AATATATAATATAATTTAATAATTATTGAATATAATAATCAAAACCAATGTCTATTTACAAAAGGCATATTGAGGCTATTCAGTCCTTTCAGCCCATTTGGTCATTCCAGCCACACACTCGTCAAGATCCTGTGGCGTCCTTCTTTTGTCATACGACGTCCGCACTTCGCCTCTGTCGTTCACGAAACACGAGAGACCGCTACGCAACGCGAAAATATCTTGAGTTTTGATTTCTCTTGGATCCCAAAAGAAAACCCAAAATCTTTTTTCAAGTATTATAAATCTATCTAAAATTATTGTCTCTTCATTTATTATATTTGGCATGTCAATTAAAGAAGAAAGAACTTTCTTGGCTATTTTCTCGGCTTGGTCTAGGGTTATTTTATTTTTCATCATCTTATCTGTGGGTCTTTATGGTTTTATATATAGAATACTTATATTCTAGGTTCTGTTCATTTTACTTCTCATCTTTTCTGCCCACTCAGATAACGAATAACGCTCTTGTCATTGTAAGCTACGATAGCATGTCCGTCTCTATTCCCTGAACGAAAAATGTTAATGCCCCTGTATCACCGCCTCCGAGTTTCCTCATGAACCGTTCTATAGTTTCGATATTGAGAGTAGTGTATTCTCTCATAGGTCTGGCGACCTTCGATACCATGCACATCATAGGCTCAGGAGCCAAATCAATGGGTCCTGAGCCTGGTGATGAGTAGTCTGATGGGCATTTTTCCCAGAGAAAAGTTACGAGGAAAACGGGGGGGGAGGAGGCAATAAGAGATTATGAGCCATTGCCGGGCATTTCTTCACGCTGTCAAAGTTTTTCCGAGGCGGGATCTGTGCATGACCAAATTGTGAGCGTGAATGATAAGCACTGTGTGCATTTTTTCATGGTTGCTCTGGAAAACTATACGATCATAATGATAATTTTGTTGTGCTGTATTGCAGAAAGGGTAAAAAACCTTAGACGGCAGGTGCCGGTTGACTTGGTCCAAATCTACTGTTCGTTTTGTATGGCGATCAAAGAATGTCGATTGAGCGTATTTGCACGCGAAATGCGAAAGAAGTTGGCAATAAAATGAATATCGAAATAGTCCAGAAGAAGATATGTGAACGTTATGGGTCTGAATTTTTTCCGCCATCCGATTATGATAAGGTGGGAATAAGTCAAAATGTGAAAAATGGGACTCGTCCATTAAATGGGATGAGGATTAATCCAGAGCATAACACTTCAGGCTGGTATATATGGGGTGGTGAGATTCTATCGAAAGATCCTGATTTCTTTCTTCCACTTCACTATTCACATGTGGGGGCTTGGGAGAATTTACTTGTTCCTTATCTTGGTTTGGCTCCGGGGTGGCGGTTCTTGATCACCGAAACTTATGAAGATGTTTGGTTCGATGGCGATAACCTGCTTCGGTAGTGATTGATAATCGCCATCTCTGAGATTGCATCTGGCGACGTCACGCTGAACGGAGCCGTGATTGTGACCACAATCGTCTTGTTTGTCGGGTCAAGCGTTGGCAACATCAAGACGACCTCCGATTGCAATTGTTCCAGCATTCCAGCGCTTAACGGTGGTACTGTCACTACAGATACGCCGTCGAGCAGGACCGTCAGCAGCGCCTTCTGCCAGATGCAGACCCACTGCTTCTTCAAGACCTCTTAGATCCGTGAGGCGAGGTCGCTATACAGGATTATGATTGATGCGAGATATCTCGAGACGCTCCGCACGGGTTCAAGCCTGCGGCTGAAGATGGGGATCTAGGCCGCCCGATAGGTCGCGCAGAGGCGGAATGAGTACCGGGTTGTATGCGGTCACCGATTGGAATGGACGACCGGTCGGCTTTTTCATGACTGCAGGGCTGATCAGCTATCAAAGCGGGGCCGCTGCCCCGCTGAATAATCTTCCTGCAGCGCAATGGATGTCAGGAGATCCCGGGTATGACGCTGACGGGTTCAGGGGCGCTTCGGAAGAGAAAGATAGGAATCCCAGCATTCCAGGTCGGAAATCCCGCGAAAATCTCTTAATTAAGACAAGAGAAAATATGAACGCCGAAATCGCATCGGCATTATGTATGGAAATCTCAGGGATTGTCGGCGGGTCGCAACCCGCTACCACAGATGCGAGATCGTATCCTTCTCAGTCATCCGCCTCGCCTTAAACGTCGTGTCCTGAGCCCAACGCTGTAATCAGGAACGATTACTATGCAATCAATGCATGATCATTGTTCAAGTGCGCGATCGGGCCAGTGCGAATACGTCTCCCATTCGCCACTGTTCGTTGCGATACCGCGCGTCTTCTGCCCAGCTCCCCCAACCGGAATCACGTCGATAATCACCCGTTGTGACGTCAATAGCGGTAGGGTCATGTGTGGCAGTGGCGTCGGGGTGCACGAAAAGTGCATCCGTCTCACAGTAAAGCTCGCAGAGAAAGCAGGTCTGGCAGTCCTGTTGACGTGCGAGCACCGGCACACCGCCAGGACCGCTATCAAAAACATTGCTTGGACAGATCGTTACGCACTCGCCGCAAGCTGTGCATTGTGCATCGAGAATGAGCTCGATCATGCGTGAACTGCCTCCCTTCGGGACTGCACGTGCTCCAGCCCGCTACTGATGACATGATAGGCGGGAACATCCGACGCTTTGGTAATCGCATCTTCACGGCGGTGCATGCCGAGCGTCTCGGTACGCTCCAGAGCACTCGCTGTGCACCATCGCGCCACAGCGAGAAGGGCCTGCGTCTCACGCCGCTGTTGCCGCTGCCGCCAGGAGCCTTCAGGCGCCGAATGGGTCAGACTGTCATGGCAATTCTCGAGTTCACTTGTCGCGGCTCTCAAGCTCCCCGCATTGCGGGAAAGCTGGTTGGGGGCATCGAGCATCACTGCCTGAATTTGCTTGCGTATGGTTTTCTCTCGTGAGTCAGACCCGTTTTGCCCGTTGGAGCATGCCTCATTATCGGTGAATGGTTCCAGCTCTCCGGTGCTGACATGTCCTTCAGCCAGAGCAGCCTCTGCAGCGAGGCAACCCGAACTGAGTGCCCAAGCAGCATTGACGGCCCCACCGCCACTGATCGGGCCGGTCACGCTTTCTCGCGAGGCAACATCACCTGTTGCATAGAGCCCCGGCACCCCTGTCTGCCAGTTTTCGCCTCGTAGTCTGATACCGCCCACGCCCCTGATTGTCCCTTCGCCAACGAGATCGATCGGAAAACGCTCCCGAAAGGGGTCTATCCCCTGACGACGAAAGGGCAGCATGACATTGGGTGAGATAAGAGGCAGTTGAGCGCGGACCTTCTCTGGAGCCGCCGAGAGATCGCAAAGAACCCTGCCTCGAGCGAGCGCCCGCGCCAGACCAAGAAAGCTCTGGCCTTCTGCATCCGGTGCAATTTCCTGTCCTGCATCGTCGAGATAGCGCGCAAAGCTGTAGATCATGGCGCGCGACATGGTAGTGTTATGGGGCACGACGCTGAAAATGGATGAAAACTCCATTCCTGAAAACTGCGCGCCAGCTTCCGCGGCCATCAGATGCCCATCGCCCGTATTATTCGCCGCGCCGAGCAGACGAGACTGAAAGGCGCAGCCTCCTGTTGCGAGAATGACCGCACCAGCTTGTGCGCGGTAAGGCCCGAGCGCTCCCTGGAAATGGACGCCGTAAGCCCCTGCAACGCGCCCCGCCTTGTCACGCAAGAGACCGAAAACCGGGGAGTGATCGAGGATCTGAACACCGACAGCGAGGCAATATGTACGAAGCGCCCTGAGATATTCCGGCCCTCTCAGGGCATTGAGCCGGATCCGACCGTTGTCGTCGGGCTCATACTGATAATGGCGGCCGATATCCGGCAGGGTCTGCCATGTGCGGGCTATGATGCGGTGCATCCATGTCGCTTCGCCGAGGCCTTGCGCTTTATCGAGGCGGGCTTTTACTGCGTCTTCCCGAGCACCGGGGAGAGGGGGAACCCACCAATGACCGGGGCCCGCCGGTGCGGCAACGCCAGAAGTGCCGCAATACCCCTTTTCAAGCAGCAGCACGCGTGCACCGGCACGCGCCGCCGTCAGAGCGGCCCAGCAACCCGATAATCCGCCGCCAATGACGAGGATATCCGACTGATGATGGTGGAGCCCTTCCTTATTCACGGGACAAAGCTTTGGTCAAACGCGTCGTCCAGCTTTCGGGACGGGTTGATAAGTTGCGCCTTGCGATAGGTTGCGATCACACGGGCTTCTTCATTGACCGTTTCATTGGTGATCGGCCCGGGCGCGGTGATCTGTTCCTGCGCCACTTTGTTGGCGACCTCGGGGGGCAGACCAGTCTGATGTGAAAGCAGTGCAGCGAATTCCTGCGGATGAGCGCGCCCCCAGCCATAGGCCTGCGTGATGCGCTTGAGGAAAACCGCAATCTGCGGATGCTTGTCAGTTATCGCCCGCGTGCTTGCGACCATGAAGCCATTATTGGGCATGACATTCTGACCGTCAGCCACGACGCGCGCGCCGGTCTGGGCAGCGGCGAGCGTAACATAGGGCTCCCAGGTTGCCCAGGCGTCGACCGCACCGGAATCGAGCACCGACTTGGCCTGTGACGGTGGCAGAAAGACATAATCAGGGCGCTTTCCTGATGCGCTGTCGAAAAGACTGAGCGCCAGCAGGTGACCGATCGAGCCGCGCCCTGTCGCGATTTTCCGCCCTGCCAGATCGCTGAGGCTGTGCACCGGGCTTTGGGCTGGTACAATGATGGCAGTCATATGGCCACCACCGCGTGGCGGCAGAAGCAGGACAGCGCGGGCCGGAATGCCCGCAGCCCAGGCGAAGAGATAGGGCCCGTCACCTGCAATGCCCAGATCGACAGCCCCGGCACCCAGCGCCTGAAGGAGCGGTGCTGCAGCGTCGAATTCTACCCAGCGAATGTCAAACCCGAGATCCTTGTCAGCATGGGCCGCCTGAAGCAGGGCGCGTTGCATGCCGCGCTGATCGGCCACCACCAGGGTCTCGCCTTGCGCCGCGCATGTTGTCGCCCCCACGACGAGGGCAGCGAATGCAGCCACGCGATGCGCAAGGCGCGGGTATGGACGCGCCGGGGAAGGGCGAAGGGAAGGTCTCGCGACCCGTTGCTTGAAGATCATGGGGCAGTCGTAGCGAGGCCCCGGCGGCGAGAGGAAGCCAAAATACGCTCAAGAGTGACATATGAAAAATTTAACTGACTGAGATGATATTAAAGTCTAGCATATCCACAAATAACACATAAGGAATGTGGAATGGTCGAGCTGGTCATGAACCTGTTTCCCGCGCGCACTGCCTCGCATCAGCGAAGCCTGAGTACTGGCGGGCTTCTTCGGTTCTGCCGGCGCTATCTGTCGGTGGCCCTGCTTCTGGTGCTCTGGCAGGCAGGGGCGCAGGCGGGGCTTATCCCGTCGCGCCTGCTCGCCTCTCCAGTCCAGATTGTGCATACAGCATGGTCGCTCACTCTGGATCGTACACTTCCGCAGAATCTGCTCGTCTCTCTCGGGCGGGCAGGGGCTGGACTTGTGCTGGGCATTGCCGTTGGCGTTGCGCTCGCCCTTGTTGCCGGGTTGTCCCGGGTTGGAGAAGACATTGTCGATGCGCCGATGCAGATGGCGCGTACCTTGCCCGCTCTGGCGTTGGTGCCTCTGTTCATTCTGTGGTTCGGCATCGGCGAGCTTCCGAAGATCCTGCTCGTGGCTCTGGGCGTGAAATTTCCCGTCTATCTTAATCTGTACAAAGGTATACGCAGCATCGACCCGAAGCTGATCGAACTTGCCAAAACTCTCGGCTTGTCGCGGTGGAAGATTATTCGCGATATCATCATACCCGGAGCGCTGCCCGATCTTCTGGTCGGTATCCGCTTTGCCGTGGGTATTTCGTGGCTGATGCTTGTTGTTGCTGAACAGGTGAACGCCGATAGTGGCATTGGCCATATGATGATGGACGCCGAAGATTTCTTGCGCACTGACATCATCCTTGTCGGGCTGGCAGTCTACGCCGTGCTAGGTCTGCTCTCCGATCAGATCGTGCGCCTGGCCGAAGGACGCCTTCTGAGATGGCGCGGGCGGACGGCAGTGCAGGGAGGCAGACGCTGATGAGCGCGAACCCCCTGACAAAGGCCGAATTCGAGCTTGCTGGGAACGCGGTAAGCATACGCCATTTCACGAGACGCTTTGGTGAAACAACCGTCCTGCGCAATCTCAATCTCGATATTGCACCGGGCGAGTTTGTCGCGCTTCTTGGGCATAGCGGCTCAGGTAAATCCACCCTGCTACGTGCCCTGGCCGGACTTGATACGGTGGAGGAGGGGCAGATCGACCGGCCTTCAGCCGTTTCAGTCGTTTTTCAGGAGCACCGGCTCCTGCCTTGGAAAAACGTGACCGATAACGTTACGCTTGGTCTCGATGGCAAGGAATGGAACGCTCAAGCCGAGGCGATACTGCACGAAGTCGGGTTGGGACATCGCCTCGAGGCATGGCCGCTTACCCTGTCTGGTGGCGAAGCCCAGCGTGCCGCACTGGCCCGCGCCCTCATTCGTGAGCCTAAGCTGCTGATGCTCGATGAGCCCTTTGCTGCCCTTGATGCGCTCACGCGACTACGCATGCAGAAGCTGGTTCTTGACCTGTGGAAGCGTCATGACTGCGCCGTCCTTCTGGTCACGCATGATGTCGATGAGGCGCTCGCTCTTGCAGACCGTGCCCTTGTTCTCGAGCGTGGCGAAATCCGCACGGAGGTCGAAATTCCTCTCGCCCGCCCGAGGCGCCACGCCGAACCGGCATTCGAAGCCTTGCGCGAGCGCTTACTGCACGCGCTGGGGGTCACATCGTGACCCCGCAATAGGCTCAGCGATAAGGGGCTATCGCAGGCAATGACGGAATAACCCCGGAGTCCTTGAGGACTTTGGCGACATTCATCTGCTCGTCAATCATCGACTGATCCATGCTGTGGAAACCGAAAGAACGGCTCGAGAGCGCGTGGCTTACGGCATCCAGGGCAAGCCCGGTCTCCTTCGCGAACAGGGCTGCAACCTGCGCCTTGTTCGCCATAGCCCACTCATCCGTCTGAGCGATGGTACTCGAGACCGCAGCCACGATATCATGGGGCTGCTGCGCAAAGGTTTTGCTGATCAGGAAAAACTCGCGGTTATTCACTATGCCTTCAGCGGTGGTCAGGATACGTGTCTGATCGTTGAGCGCGCTGGAGAGATACGGGTCCCATATTGCCCAGGCGTCAATGTGACCATTTTCGAAAGCCGCCCGGGCAGCGGGCGGGGTCAGATAGCTGACATGCACATCGTGAAAGCCCAGCCCGGCGCGCCTCAAGGCCTCCAGCAGAAACCAGTGAACATTGGACCCACGATTGAGTGCGATACGCTTGCCCCGCAGATCGGCCACCTGCCGTATGGCGCTGTCTTTGCGCACCAGAATGGCTTCGGCATCTGGTGCCGGGGGTTCGTAGCCGAGATAAACCAGCCCGCCGGGCTGTGCGGCCTCAGCAAAGACGGGCGGGGCATCACCCGTCTGACCCAGATCTATCGCGCCTGCCGCCAGAGCCTCCAGCAATTGCGGGCCTGCCACGAATTCCGCCCAGCTGACATTTATGCCGTGGGGAGCCAGCGCCTTTTCCATCAGACCGAGATGTTTGGTGACGATCAATGTGCTGTAACGCTGATAGCCGATACGGAGAGCGGGGGCCGCCTTCGCAGCAAACGGAAAGAGTGCGGCGGCGCCCGCTGCGATCAGGGTGGCCCGTCTTGTCACTGTCATCGCGCAAATCCGATCGTGAAAACCAAAACAACGATAATTTGTGGTTGTTAAGAAGATCTACGATTCAGTCTAGATGATTTTTGCCTGACCGGGAAGAGATGTCGCCACGATCAGGGGCGACATTCGGCGAACGACCTCAATGCCTAAGTCGACCCAGAGGATCGCAAGGGGCAGGGAAGCTGATATGGTGAGAGCGGTACTGTATTCAATCAGTTCCACTCTGCGCCGCATCATGCCGCTAAAGCCGCCTCGTTCTGATAATCAACTTGCATTCACGCGCGTCAGCGGCCGCGGCAATATTTTTGCCTGTGACGGGCACTGTCTTGGCTCGCTTATCTTTCCCGCAAAAGCAGCCGCAGCGCCACAACGTTCACAGTGATTATAGAGTGTCCTGGGTGGGTCATACTCCCGAGGGGTATCCCGCCAGCGCAAGTCGTTGTGGTTCACAAAAGTGAGCCCGGTCAACACGCGCCGATCATCCAAGCGTGGCCTGCCATCGCTCTTTGGGAAAAAATGGCGACAGACAGGCCATCTGCTCGTCCGTTAGCCAATACAGGTCGCTCATCCTCTGGCCTCATCGCGTAGCTTGGGACAAAGCTATTTATCCAAATCCATGAGGCCTAAGCCTAGCAAAATCCCTCAAATTCCGCCCCGTCAAGCCTTGCGCGAAGATAACCAAGCTTTGCTCGAACACAATATTATTCAAAATAGGCGTTGAAGAACTCCCCATCGACCTGTCTGTATGTCTGGATCACAAGTCGGGAAAATAGCAAGGACGACATATCCGAAACATCCTTTATGGTCCATCCATCAAAATGGAATGTAATTCTTATAAGACCCACTTTCTTTTCGGTTGAAAAAAACAAACTATCGGAAAGAATATTTATACAAAGTATAGTATTGTGATTATTCTCCATGATCTCACTAATCACATCCTCTTCGCTATCCAATATCGCGCCTGGTTCTCCATCATCGGAGATTTTTTTGAAGTCGCATTGAGCACCCGCTCTAAAACCGCACTCAGCGAGGAATGAGAGAATTACACGTACCCCCTCCTCCCCAGAAACACTGCACTCGCAATACATTTTCATTTTACTTCTCACTAGGTCACGTTGACAGAAGGCCCATACGGTCTACCTGAGACCGGTTTCATCTTCTGCCCGTGGAATAACAGGCAGAGAGAACAGGTATGGCACGAGGCAATCTAACATTTCAGGAGTGGTCGAAGAATTGGCCCGCTCCTTCCTTCTGAACGCGGACGTTAGGTCCGTCCAGCCGGAGATAGCCGCCTGCTCCTAAATGGCATGCTGCAATAGCGACTGTTTCCGCCAAGCGATTCTGATCCACGGGATTCTGCTGGTTCTTCCATCACACAAAGGCCGTAAGGCTTTTCAGCAAACAGACCGGCAACGTGATCGGCACCGAAATCGCATCGAGCGGGATGTTCAACAGGCTTAAACAGATGCGCCGTATCGCAACCCGCTACGATAAGGCAGCCCATGCCCTCCATGAGTGTCCTCAACCCCGCCGCCGCAAGGCATCGGATCAGATATTTTGTCGACGTGACCTGATATTAAGGGACAATTTAATACTGTTTAGATAGAGACAAACGTAATTTTTCTACTTCAAACAGCCCAGATATGGTGGAAGAGATATGTCATAACGAAGTCGAAATGGAAGAGTCTGCAAGAAAAGCGGTGTCGACGGAGGAGACGCCCAATCTTGTCTCCGCATTTCTGTATATCAATGGGAATGACATGCATGTCTCTTTCGTTTTCAAGTCGCCCCCAGATGAAATCGATATTGAGGCAATAGAGTTGATGGTTACGTATATTTTCGCGGATCTCTGGAGGTGGATCGGGAAAATTCAGACCGGGTGGGGTGTTGCTGGTTACGCTCGTCTAAAAGAGGGTGGAAAACAGATCTTTTCCCGCGAGGCGCAAGATATCGGAACCGATCGCTGGGGATCTTTCCGGTTTTTGTAGTGAAATCTTCTTCGTTTATTCGCTCGAACCTTGTCCGGCGATACGTTCGCCAAGGAGCGCCTGCAACACCAGGTGCAACTCGAGATCGGGGCGAGCGCGGCACAGCTGTCTCGGCTGCTTCGCCTGTCAAATGAGCGCCACGAAATAGACGGGTAATCTCGTGTAACGGGAGCTTGAGCCTTCTGGCGCGACTTCCGGAACCAAGCCTGAAAGATCTCTTGCGAATCTAAACGCAGACTCATATAGTCCGCGTTATGGCACTCTATGGCGCAAGCACTGAATATGTTCTTCACAGCCTGATCTGGCTTGTTGAAAACAACGAACCCGTCAGCAGTCTCGATCTGGCTGAACTGCAGGACATACCTGCAGCATTCATGGCCAAGCTTCTCCCGAAGCTGGAAAAAGCCGGACTTCTTGTTGCGTCCGAGGGGGTGCGGGGCGGGTATAGTCTTGCCCGGCCTGCCAGTGAGATCAGCATTCTGGCGGTGGTTGATGTGATTGAAGGGCGGAAAAGCCTTTTCAATTGTCAGGAAATCAGAGGCCGATGCGCCTTGTTTGCCGAAGACCCGCCGCGATGGGCAACCCAGGGCGTCTGCGGCATTCACGCCGCCATGCTGCGCGCCGAACAAGCGATGCGACACGAGTTGACGCAAATCACGCTCGCTGACCTGGCCGGGCAGGTGCGTGACAAGGCCCCTCCAGATTTTATTGGCGACGCACAATCCTGGTTCGATACCAGGATCAAGACACGTCGCGGTGGTGCCGTACGCAAAAACAAATCTCTCAAAAACAAAACGACGATAACGAGGTCATCATGAAGAAATATCTCTGTGCAGTTTCAGCCCTGCTGCTTCTTGCCGGAGCTCAGGCACGGGCAGAGACGCGTGTGACGCCCTTGGTAACGCATGATCTTTCCGGCATTCCCGGCAAGGAGGGGGCTATGCTTGTGGTGGATTACGCTCCTGGAGGCAGTGATCCGATCCATCGTCATAATGCTTCGGTTTTTGTGTATGTGCTTGAAGGGTCGGTTGTCATGCAGGTACGCGGCCAGAAGGCGGTAACGCTTACGAAAGGCGAGACATTTTTTGAAGGGCCAAATGACGTCCATCTCGTTGGGCGAAACGCCAGTCAGACCAAACCCGCAAAATTTCTGGCCTTTTTCGTCAAGGACGCGGGCACGCCATTTGTCCTGCCGGAAAAACACTGAGGGTTCTCTGCCATGAAAATATTTGTTGCAGGCGCCACAGGCGCTTTGGGGCGCCCTCTGATCAAACGTCTGCTCGCTGCCGGTCTCGAAACCTACGGATTGGCGAGCAAGCCAGCCAGCGCCGCCCTTATGACAAGCATGGGCGCAACACCGATAAGCGGTAATGCCCTTGACCGGGAGAGCCTGTTTGACGCGTTGCGAGACGTGCGTCCTGATGTGGTTATCGATCAACTGACGTCTTTGCCTTCCGATCCAGCCGAGATGCCTGAGCGTTTGCCCTTCGACCGGCAATTGAGGCTCGAAGGGGGCGGAAATCTTTTCGCCGCAGCTGAGGCTTTCGGTGTCAGGCGCTATATCCAGCAATCATCGGGCTTCTATCTTGACGGGGAAGGGCAGCTTGCGACCGAGGCTTCGGCACTTCGTATTGCAGCCCCGGGGCACATAGGACAAAGCGCGAAAATGTACGCAGAACTCGAGCGTAGGGTTCTGGGCGCGAGGTCGATGGAGGGGGTCGCCCTGCGCTATGGTTTCTTTTACGGTCCGGGCACGTGGTACTGGAACCAAGGCCCGTTAAGCGACAAAATCAGGAATGGTAATTGCCCGATTTGCGGCGCTGGGCGCAGTGTTTTTTCGTTCGTCCACGTCGATGACGCAGCAGAGGCGACTGTATCTGCACTGACCGCACCGGCCGGACGATACAACGTCGTAGATGATCACCCGATTGAGGCGGCTCGGTTTTTTGCCGCGTTCGCAAAATGGCTCGGCGGGCCGCCGCCTCAGGCAATTGAGGCGTCAAAGACGCTGGCAACATTTGGTGAGGAAGCCCTCTACTACCATAACGAATTGTCAGGGGCCGATAATCGGAAAGCAAGAACGGTTTTTGCTTCTCATTTTCGTCAGCCCCCTTGGCTCTTAGATGACGTCGACAACAGAGCGTGTTGATCCGGCCGAGCGCTGATTTGTTTTTCGAGTATCGGGTATCGGGTATCGAAGTGAGAAAAGCAGCATTGAGCGATCTGTTTACTTGGCACTCAAAAAAAGAGTGCTCTGATTTGATGCTCAATATCAGATGATTGCGAGACCCATTTGGGGAAAAATCCGCTTTTCCAATAACACAGTCGTTGTTCCCCGAGTGGGTCGCTCGATCAAAACGCGCGAGAGCGATGCCCTAGGCGGGTCGCTGAGTATGTCTCTCACAAATATAGGACAGAGCCAGGAAGAGGGAGTTCCGCAGCGCTGCAAAAAAAGGCCGCAAGGAGTGTTCGTAGGGTCGCATCATGCCATCGAGAAACGAGCGGTTATCTTCGGCTGAGCGGGCCCAACATCGCCCATCCCTGACCCGTCAGATCTCCTTGTACAATACCCGTTCTCTTGACCTGTTATTCCATAGTCAGGGAGTGAAACCGGCCTTGCCCCAAACCGATAGGCCTTTTGTCGACGTGACCTGATGCGATCCTCTCAGGTCGAACAGCATCTGCCACCTACATTTATTACAATCGCAGAGTATCGACGGCTGCGTTGGAGGAGGAATTCGGATCATCAACGACTTCTGATAAGATGGTAGAAGAAATGCAGGAGGCTGGAGACGTGCTTTTGGTATCATGTTCGGTGCCGTTCTGAAGAAGAGGTCGGGCGTGTTTTTGACGTGGTGGACCAGAAGGGACACGTCCGTTTTCCAGACGGTCAAGCCGGGAGGCTTGCGTGACTTTTGTTCTACAAATATTACCAAATGCCAAGGACGAACAAATGATTGATTTTGATGATGCAAGAGGTAAAATTGAGACTTATTTGAATAAATCGGGCGTTGATCTGGCTATATCCAGATCAGGAAGTTTCTCGGATGGATGGTATTTTTTTTATCAGTCTAAAAGATACTTGGAAAGCGGAGATCTTTCTGACTTACTGCTCGGAATGGGGCCAATTATCGTGGATAAATTCACAGAAAAGTTCTATGCTCTGGGCTCTTCAAATATAGGCACCAACTACATAGAAGAATATATAAGACAAAAAAAACAATTCTGAAATTATTTTTCAAGAAATATATTAAACAAAATATCAAGAAGGCCTTATAGGCATTTTGGTAACGTGACTTGGTGCGTCTTTCTCATTGACAGCATCGACCGATCGAATATCGGCTTCTGCTTCCGATTTCCGTCGAATTACATCAACCTGACTTCATGATGGGTTCCAAGTCTGACGTCGGAAATAAGCTCGCGCTGTATAAGCGGTCAACTCAGCAGAAGACGATAATATCTAAGGCGTTGAGATGACGCTCTTCTCGACCGGCTTCAGCGCGCACGATTTATCGTTATCCTAGACGATAGGGGAAAAGGTTTCGATTTCCTGATTAATCACGGGCAGGGGCAGCACGAAAGAATTCATCCCGTCACGGTGACGCAACGGGATGAGACGAAGTGCTCACATGGCGGCTTCAAATACGCCTACGATTTCATCGAGCGTGGCTTTGCGGGGGTTGGTCAACATGCAGACGTCTTTTTGTGCGTGCGTTGCCATGATCTTGTGATCTTCCGCCTTCACGCCCAGCTTGGCGAGGCCTGAAGGGATACCAACGGATTTCGACAGCAGGGCAATCGCGTCAATCGCCGCCTCGGCTGCTTCATCGCGGCTCATGAGATCCGTCGGTACGCCCAGAAGGCGCGCAATGCGTGCGTAGCGGTCTGCAGCTGCAATGAGGTTGAACCGGCAGACATGCGGCAAAAGCACGGCATTACACACACCATGGGGAAGATTATAAAATCCTCCCAGCTGATGCGCCATGGCGTGCACATAGCCCAAAGACGCATTATTGAAGGCCATGCCCGCGAGATATTGTGCGTAGCACATGGCGACCCGTGCCTCCATGTTTTCACCATTGCCTACAGCCTTCGCCAGATTATCTGCAATCAACGTGATCGCCTTCTCGGCGCAGGCATCGGTGATTGGGGTGGCGGCGGTCGAAACATAGGCTTCGATCGCATGGGTAAGGGCGTCCATGCCTGTTGCGGCAGTCAGGGCGGGGGGCATGGCGACCATCAGATTAGGGTCGTCTATGGCAATCATCGGGGTGCAACGCCAATCGACGATTGCCATTTTTACATGCGTTTCCGAGTTCGTGATGATGCAGAAACGTGTCATTTCCGATGCCGTGCCGGCTGTCGTATTGATGGCGATCAAGGGGGTCATCGGCACTTTGGAACGATCGAGCCCCTCGTAATCGCGAATATTGCCACCGCCAGCGGTAACCAGCCCAATTCCCTTCGCGCAGTCATGGGCAGAGCCACCGCCGAGTGACACGATGAAATCGCAGTTGTTCTCCTGAAATAACCGCACACCTTCATGCACATTGACGTCGGTGGGGTTGGGCTCGGCTCCCGCGTAAATGACCGTTTCAAGACCGTCTTCCAGCAGGTAGCCGGAGATAGTGTCGGCAACGCCCAGTTTTTTCATCCCGGCATCCGTCACGATCAGAGCCTTTTTTGCTCCGAGCGCCTTGGCGCGGTCGCCCGCCTGTTTCGCGCAGCCGGGGCCTATGAGCGTGATGCAGGGGATGAAGAAACTGTCGGTGTGATCGGCAAGGGCGATATGTGCCATGATAAAATCCTCTAGTCAGACAACGCTTTCGGGCAGCCCGCGCCATGCACGACGATCACCCGCTTGCGTAGTGAACGCGCAAAATTGCCTCCATGATCAACAAAGCCCTCATCAATAAATCTCGATTGAGTTCTTGATGAATGTTTCATATAAAAAGCTATATATAATATTATTGCTTGATATATAATTGCGGTTCAATCAGCACTTGGTTAGTTCTAAATAAATTCTCAGTTTCCAGTATGGTGGCGTCTGGAAGACGTTGCCTGTCTCCACTCAGCATCGTGTCCCTCTGGTTTGACCAGCCGCCAGGGGTATTGATTGTGTCTGGACTGTAAGGTCCTTTGTGGGGTCGTTGAGGAAAGAAGAGGCTCGGCCAGGGAGACGCGTCATTTACGTTCCAGCATCCAAGGCAGAGCTTCTGTCTGCACTCTGTATGAATTTCGACAAGCTCATGATCGATCTGGCGAGAGTTCCCCAGCGCTCTGCCCGCGACAGGACGCTCGCTGGGCATGCTGCAGGGACGGTCATAAGCCCTGCAGATCTGGTCTCTTATCTGCTTGGATGGAATCTGCTGGTTCTCAAATGGCTCGATCGGGATGACAGAGGCCTTGGCGTCGATTTTCCGGAAACGGGTTTCAAATGGAACCAGCTTCGGCTTCTGGCACAGAAATTCTATGTTGATTACGCTGATCTCAGCTATCCGGAGTTGCTGGAGCGTCTCTCCATAGCGAAGCAGCACCTTATTGCGACCATCAGCGCCAGAACCGACGCAGAGCTCTATAGCCGTCCCTGGTATGATAAATGGTCCAAGGGGCGCATGATCCAGTTCAATACGGCTTCGCCTTATGCAAACGCGCGAGGCCGTATCCGCAAATGGCTCAGGGATAATCAGAACGCTTCATCAGTTGTGATGGGCGTGAGCCGCAATGAGAGCGATGTGGCGTGACAGCGCAGAGGGAAGGATGACCTCCCGCGCCTCCTGCTCGGAAATCACGTCCCTATTTCCCGGTATCATTCAGGCATTCCGGCGTTGCGCCCTAAAGTGCGAGCATGGTGAGCTTATGAACTGGTCGGCGGGGGAACGGCTGTACGTTTGGAAACACAGGTTCAGGCCGGACGCTGGTGCGTTGCCACTGTGAAGCAGCAGTGAAACGGAAGCTTTCCCACCGTGGAGAGTGAAGCTGCGACTTATGGGAGGACCCAGACCGATACGATATCAATCAGGCAAGCGCGATGACATCTGGTATGGCAACTCGGCGAAGGACAATGCGCCCGCCCATCAGTATCGGTTTCAGAGATGAGAGCGGCCGATTTTGCGCGCCTTCAACCGAAAGGACGGGCATTTATCGGCGACCCAGGCGTGCCGCTCAGCCCACTCGGTGCAGGAGCGACAATTCTGGCGGGGGAGAGAGCGAACTCTCTCCCCCGTGCTTTCAGAGCGCGGCGAGCAGGGCTTTGGTGAGTTCAGCCGTGCCGGTCTCACCGCCGAGGTCGCGCGTGCGCACGCCGTCGACGCGGATGACGCGGTCAATGGCGTTATCGACGCGGGTCGACAGATCCTGACGTCCCACATGCGCGAGCATCATGCTGGCTGCCATCAGCATGGCAAGCGGGTTGGCGACACCCTTGCCTGCAATATCCGGGGCAGAGCCGTGCACAGCCTCGAAAATGGCCGCGTCGGGACCGATATTGGCACCGGGTGCCATGCCCAGACCGCCGACCAGACCTGCCGTCAGATCGGAAAGGATATCGCCGAACAGATTGGTGGTGACGATCACGTCATACTGCCATGGATCGGTCACGAGCTGCATGGCGCAGGCGTCGACGATGCGCTCTTCTACGGCCACCTTGCCTTCATATTCCTTCGCAACCTTGCGTCCTTCCTCAAGGAAGATACCGCTGAAGATCTTGAGAATATTGGCCTTGTGAACCAGCGTGACCTTCTTGCGTCCATTGGCGACGGCATAGTCGAAGGCAAAGCGCACGATACGGGCGCATTCGCGGCGCGAGTTGAAGCCGGCGCCGTAGGCCAGACCCTTGGGGTCGTCACCATCGGGCAGATAATGCTCCATGGCGGCATAAAGCCCTTCGATGTTCTCACGAACGACGACCAGATCGACCTTGTCGAAACGACCGCCCGGAACAACCGTGCGCGTCGGGCGCAGATTGGCGTAAAGGCCGAATTCCTGACGCATCGTCACGTTTACCGACTTGAACCCGGCGCCAACCGGTGTCGTCAGCGGCCCCTTGAGCGCAAGGCCGGTCTTGCGGATGCTGTCGAGCGTGGGCTGCGGCAGAGGGGCGCCGAATTTCTCGATTGCACCGAGCCCACCCGACTGATGGTCCCACTCGAAAGGCGCCCCGATTTTCGCCAGAATCTCGACAACCGAAGCGGTGATCTCGGGACCGATACCGTCGCCTTCGATAAGGGTCGCGGGGATCATGTGATCAGCCATTCTGTCTTTCCTTTGTCAGTTCGTAATCGGCGCACAGGCAGCAGCGAGCCAGGTCCTGTCCGTTTCGTCCAGAAGCGGCCCGATGCGCGCAAGCGTATCCTCATGATAGGCATTCAGCCAGCGCAGCTCTTCGGGTTCCAGTAACGATGCCATGATCAGCGTCCGGTCGAAGGGCGCGAAGCCCAGCACCTCGAATTCGAGAAAAGCTGTTTTCGCCTTCACTGGCGCGGGGCGAACCAGAAGCAGGTTTTCCAGCCTGATGCCATACTCGCCCGGCAGGTAATAGCCGGGTTCATCAGACAGGATCATACCGGCTTCCAGCCCGATTGGACGTGCAACGGAGCTGATATTCTGCGGCCCTTCATGCACCGAGAGATAGCTGCCGATGCCATGACCGGTGCCGTGATCATAGTCGAGCCCGGCCTGCCACAAGGCGTATCGTGCGAGCGCGTCGAGGCGGTGCCCTGTCGTGCCAGCGGGGAAACGCGCGCGCGCAAGGGCGATATTGCCCTTGAGCACACGGGTAAATGCGTCACAGAGCGCGGCAGGAGGGGCATCCGGGCCATTCCAGATGGTGCGCGTCACATCCGTCGTGCCTGCGCTGTACTGGCCGCCGCTATCGATCAGATAGACCTGATTGGCTTCCAGTACGCGGTCTTCACCGGGCAGGGCGCGGTAGTGGGGCAGGGCGGCATTGGGACCGACTGCTGAAATCGCAGGGAAGCTCTCGCCGTGGTAGTCAGGTGACGCCGCACGGAAGTCATTGAGAATCTCGGCAAGCCTCGTCTCGCGCAGCCCGGTGCCCTCCCTGCTTACGAAATGCAGGAAACGGCAGAGCGCTGTGGAATCGGTCAGATGCACCTTTCTGGCGCCATTCTGCTCGGTCTCGTTCTTGCAGGCGCGCGGCAGAGCGCAGAGATCGACCCCGCGGGCCAGCTTTGCTCCGGCCTCGGAGAGAGTCTGAATGAACCAGAGCCCGGTCTGGGCCGGATCGAAACGCACGACCTGCCCGTTCAGCGCCTTGAGGCGCTCGGGCAGGTCCTGAGGTGGCAGGATCGAGACAGCCCGGAAAGAGACCGCAGCATCCGGGCTGAAGCGGCTGATATCGACAAAAACCTCAAGAGACGCATCGTGATGCAGGATGCCAAAAGCGAGAACGACCGGCGTATGGGGCACGTCGTCGCCGCGTATATTCAACAGCCAGGCGAGCGAGGTCGGATCGCAGACAAGCATCGCCTCCTGACCCGCCTTGCGCAAGGCACCGCCGATCTTGCGTCGTTTGGAGAGACTATCCTCTCCGCTGAAGGCTTCTTCCTGAAAGCGGACTTCACTCTCAGGCGGGAGCGGCTTGTCCGACCAGGCCGCGTCGATCGGGTTGGCGTCCAGAGCCACGAATTCATGTCCGTCGCCGATCAGGGCGTTGAGCTGTACCTCGCTGACCAGCCTTGGATCATAACCGATCCTGAGCCCCTTGCCATTTGCAGCGAGCCACGTGCCGGGCGGCTCATTCGTGACATGCAGACACTCCCACTGGGAGGCATCCACCTGGTCGCGTAGTTGGCTGGTATAGCGCCCGTCAGAGAAAACGGCCGCCTTGTCACGCAGCAGGATGGCCATGCCCGCAGAGCCGGTAAACCCTGTCAGCCAGGCGAGGCGCTCGGCATAGGGCGCTACATATTCGCCCATGAATTCATCGCCGCGTGGAAGAAAGAAGCCGTCAACATGGCTTGCTTCAAGCGCCTTCCTGACGAGGGCCTGACGATTGGCAAGGGGAATGAGGCTCATCTCACGATCTTTCAAACTGGGAGCGGGTTTCAGGAGCTCTCGAAGAGCCGGTACATGAAAACGAGGTCGAGCCAGCGTCCGAACTTTCGGCCCATCTGGGGCAGGGCAGTGCTCTCGCTGAACCCTGCGGCACGATGAAGCGCGATAGAGGCCGTATTGCTGGCGGTGATGGCGCCAATCAGCACATGCATGCCGGATTGCTCGGCATGGCGGACCATCTCATCCAGCAGGAGGCGCCCGATACCGCGACGCTGTGCCTCTCGCGAAACATAGACAGAGTGTTCGACTGTCTGGGCATAGCCCTCATAGGCCCGAAAGGGCCCATAAGAGGCAAAACCGAGAATTCTGCCGTCATCCACGGCGACAACCACCGGAAAGCTCTTTGCCTGCCGATCGGTCATCCATTGGCGACGTTCGTCCAGCGTGCGGGGCGACGTCGCCCATATTGCCTCGGAAGTGGCGATTGCATCGTTGGTGATCGCCAGAATCTCCGGCAGATCGGCCTCCGTTGCGTCGCGAAGTTCAATCACGGCGGCGCAGGACCAATGTGGACCACTCACCTTCGTAATACTGCTTTTCAAGCACGAGACCCTGACGTCTGTGCGCGGCCAGCACCATGCGAGCCTGGGTGGTGAGAAGCCCGGCGAGAATTACCGTGCCGCTTGGGGCCAGATGGCTGGCGAGGGACCGTGCCATCTTGCAGAGAGGGCGGGCGAGGATATTGGCAAAGACCAGATCATACGGTGCCTTGGCGCGCACGGCAGGGGTCAGCCAGCCATTGCCCAGCCGTGCATCAATCAGTGGGCCAATGAAATTCAGTTTCGCATTGCTGGCCGCAACGCGAACAGACCAGGGCTCGATATCGACAGCGAGAACACGCTTGTGAAAAAGCTGGGCTGCGGCCATGGCCAGAATGCCGGAACCACAGCCCATATCGAGAATACGGGTCGGTTTGCGCCACGCCATGTCTTCCAGCGCTCTCAGACAACCCCGGGTCGAGCCATGCTCGCCTGAACCGAAGGCGATGCCGGCATCGAGCGTGATCGTCAGGCGATCGCGTTTGTGGCTCGGGGCCAGATGCGTGCCGCGAATGGCAAAACGCTTGCCGACATCCTGCTGCGGGAAGGCCTCATAGGTGCGCGCCAGCCAGCCTTCGGCTTCTGTGCGCTCGCGGGTCAGTTCGGCGTCGACGCCCGTCATGAGACGGGCAAGGGTCAGGGCGCGTGCAAGTTCCTCTTCGCCATGGCCGACATCCTTTACGCCTTCGACGCGCCAGATATTCTGGTCTTCATTGGCTTCGAAGATGCCGACGGTGGTGCAGACCGTCAGCATGGCCTGTTCGAAAAGCGGCACCGCCTCATCGGCAACAGTGACTGAAATGGTTTCAAGCGCCGAAGCGTGTCGTCTGGATGCGCTCACGAGACCTGTTCCACAAAATGCGCCATGATGCGTTTTTCGCCTGCCTTTTCGAAGTTGATGTGCAGCCTGTCGGATTCGACGGCCAAGACGGTGCCATAACCGAATTTCTGATGAAACACGCGGGCGCCGATGGCAATTCCGTGTGAGGCATCTGCCACGACATCGGTCACGCGCGGCGCGGGGCGCCCGTAGCCGCCCCTCGTGCTGGTTAGCGGGCCAGAGGCGAAGATGGAGCTTTGCGCCGCCAGTTGACGGCGCTCCTGCATGGCTTGGCCGCTATGCTCGACCGTATCGGCTGGAATCTCGTCGATGAATCGGCTGGGCATGGAATCCTGCCAGTTGGCATAGATACGCCGACGGGCCGCATGGAGGATAACGGCTCTCTTGCGAGCACGGGTTATCCCGACATAAGCCAGACGACGCTCTTCCTCGAGGCTCTTGAGCCCGCCCTCGTCAAGACTGCGCTGCGACGGAAATACGCCTTCTTCCCAGCCGGGCAGGAAGACCGTGTCGAATTCCAGCCCCTTGGCACCATGCAGGGTCATCAGGCTCACAGTATCCGCACTTGCCTTGTCCTCGGTTTCGGTCACGAGAGCAACGTGCTCGAGAAACCCTTCGAGCGAAGCAAAATCACCGATAGCGCGCAGCAATTCCTTGATGTTGTCGAGCCTGCCTGGTGCCTCGGGCGTCTTGTCGTCACGCCACATCTGCAGATAGCCACTGTCTTCGAGCAATTGCTCGCTTGCCACGACATGGCCCTCGCTCTCTCGCGTTTCACGCGCACGCTGGAACGCCTCCATGAGACCACCAAGCGCTTCGCGCCCTTTGCCCTTGACCATGCCCGTTTCGAGCGCGTGTGCCACACCGACGCTGAGAGGCGCATTCAGCAGGCGGGCTTCGTGGTGCAGCTTCTGAAGTCCGGCCGCGCCCACGCCACGCTTGGGAACATTGATGATACGCTCGAAAGCAAGGTCGTCCGCGGGTTGTGCCAGAACCCGCATATAGGCCATGGCATCGCGGATTTCGGCCCGCTCGTAAAAACGCAGACCACCGACCACGCGATAGGGAAGGCCCAGCGTCAGGAACCGCTCTTCGAAAGGACGTGTCTGAAACCCGGCGCGCATCAGAATGGCGATCTGCGAGAGGGGGTGGCCCTCGGCGCGCAGTCGCTCGATCGCCCCTGCCGTAATTCGGGCTTCCTCATCGGAATCCCATACGCTGATGATCTGGACTTTCTCGCCCTGTGCGTCTTCGCGCCCGGGGCGCAATGTCTTGCCGAGACGGTCGGAATTATGCGCGATGAGCCCGGAGGCAGCAGCGAGAATCTGCGCCGTGGAGCGGTAATTACGCTCCAGACGCACAACCTTGGCACCCGGGAAATCCTTCTCGAAACGCAGGATGTTTTCGATTTCTGCTCCGCGCCATGAGTAGATCGACTGGTCGTCGTCACCGACGCAGGCGATGTTAGACGGACCGTGATCCCGCTTGGCAAGGAGGCGAAGCCACAGATACTGGATGGTATTCGTATCCTGGTACTCATCGACCAGAATATAGCGAAACAGACGGTGATACTGCGCCAGCACATCAGGCTGGGTGCGCAGGATCTCCAGCGTATGCAGCATCAGATCCCCAAAATCGCAGGCATTTACGGCTTTCAGGCGATCCTGATAGGCGGCGTAAAGCTTGCGGGCATGGCCGCCTGCGAAATCCGTATCCTCGGCAGGGGTCACCTGCCCGGGCGTCAGTCCGCGGTCCTTCCAGCGCTGGAAGACGCCCAGCAATGCCTGAGGCGGCCAGCGCTTCGTATCGAGGCGGAAAGGCTCCATGATCTGGCGCACGAGACGGATCTGGTCATCCGTGTCTAGAATGGTGAACCCTGTCGTCAGCCCGACATATTCGGCGTGTCGACGCAGCATGCGGGCGCAGAGCGCATGAAACGTGCCGAGCCAAAGCCCGTCGGCTGTCTCGCCCAAGAGAGCGCCGACGCGCTCGCGCATCTCGCGTGCAGCCTTGTTGGTGAAGGTGACTGCCAGAATCTGATAGGGGCGTGCGCGCCCCTCGAGAAGAATATGTGCAAAACGCGTCGTCAGAACGCGCGTCTTGCCGGTACCGGCCCCGGCAAGAATAAGCAGCGGCCCTTCAGTGGTCTCGATGGCCTCACGCTGCTCGGGATTGAGCCGGTCGAGATACTCGGGGGAGGAGGGTGAGATGAGGGATTGCGTCACCTGATCGATATAGAATGTAATGCCGCGATGGCCAAACCCTCATTTCCTCCAGTCGAAAAGAACCTGCTCAGGGGCACGGGCCCCCAGGGGCATCGAGAACGCATGCGGCACCGGGTACTGACCAATGGGGCCGAGACTCTGGCTGATTACGAACTGTTGGAGATGCTGCTCTATTACAGTATTCCCAGAAAGGACACGAAGCCCCTCGCCAAGGCTTTGCTGCATCGCTTCGGAAGTCTTGCCTCCGTCTTCGATGCGTCTGGCAGAGATCTCCGGGCCATGGGGGTCAGCGAACAGGCTATCTTGCTGCTGAAATTCCCTCCCGTCGTTGCCGAAAGGCTGGCCCTTGCAGAGGAGCGTCTGAGGCCCAGGCTGGGTAGCTGGGACCAGCTCTGTTCCTATCTGTCCGGCAGCATGGTCAGCGCCGTACCTGAACAGTTCAGGCTGCTTTATCTCGATAACCGCAACCGGCTTCTTGCAGATGAACCAGTCGATGATTTCGCTTCGACGGCGCCGATCTTCAGGCGGGGGCTGGCGTTGCAGGCGGTTGCGTTGATCGGCATTCAAAAAACTTTGGCGAGCTTCCATGCAACGACCTCGCCCCTGAAGTTGTTCGCCCAGAGACTGAGCCATGAGGCAGGCGCCCTTTCCATGACCCTTCATGACGTGGTGATTGTCTCTGAGAGGCGTACCCCGCTCAGCCTCAGGCAGAGGGGGCTTCTCTGAGCCGGTTCAGGCGCGGGCGAGTGCCTTGAGCTGGGCTCCGATTGCCGATGCAAGCCCGTCAGGTGATGCAACCAGCAGGTCTGCACCGGCTTCGGTGAGTTCCTTCTCGCCACCATAACCCCACAAGACCCCAATGCCTCGTATCCTGTTGGCATGCGCGCCCGAAATATCGAAGCGACGGTCGCCGATCATCAGGGTGTGGTCAGCGCTCAGCCCTTCCTGTGCGAGAATACGCGCAATCATCTCAGGTTTCTCACCCCCTGTATCGTCATCTGCCGCCCCGTGAATGCGATCGAAGTATTTGTCGAGACCGTGACCTGCCAGAATTGTCTGCGCCAGTGATGCCGGCTTGGATGTCGCTGTGAAAATACGGATCGGAGAGCGCGCCAGGGTCTCGATCAGTTCGGCCATGGCAGGAAAGACCGGCGTCTGGAAGCGGCCATGCGTGTCATAGAAACGACGATAGAGGGCAATCGCCTCATCAACGCGCGTGTCGCCGTAGAAGCCGATGACTTCGGCCATAAGCTCGGCAAGTGGTGGCCCGACAACCCAGGTCAGGTCGATTGTCTCGTCTGGCACATGGCCAAGTGCTGAGACGACTTTATAAAGTGTTTTGATAATACCAATGCGTGAATCGATAATCGTCCCGTCAAGATCAAATAAAACAGAATGTTCACTCGTAAACCTGTCGAAATCAGACATAATATTCCCTATAGACCTTGGCGGGGGAGATGTTGAAAGAAGTAAACCACGATAAAGTTGCAGATGGTCAGGATTTCGAACCAGGGAATGGCGGATCAGAATCCTCTCCAATTGGATGGGCAGAAATCCCGCATCGGGCAGTGGTTGCGGGCCAGGGCCCTGTTCTGTCTGATGAAGTGCTTCTGCATCTGTTTTGTGAAGCTATCGCAATCAGGCCCGAGCGTCTTCAGCCTACTGTCGATGCGTTTCTTATCCGTTTCGGGTCTCTCGCAGCTACATTCGCTTCAGATGACAAGGCTTTGAGCGGTCTGCTGCATATAGGGCCCCATATCCGTACGGCGGTCCATCTTGTCCATGATGCCGCGATGCGAGTCAGCCGAGCCCGTCTTGGGCGCGATGATATCTTCACCAATCGCAAGCTCATGCTCGATTATCTGATTTCCCGACTGGCACGTGAACCGATCGAGCAGTTTCGTATCCTGTTTCTGGACGAGAAAAATCGTCTGCTCGCCGACGAAGCGCAGACCCGGGGCACAGTAAACCATACACCGGTCTATCCGCGCGAAGTGGCAAGGAGAGCGATGGAGCTCGGCGCGAAAAGCCTCATCCTGGTTCATAATCATCCCAGCGGAGACCCCACCCCATCAGATGGTGATATCTCCATGACTCACGACACCCAGCGAGCAGCCGCTCTCATTGAGGTGCGCGTTGCCGATCACATCATCATCGGCAACGGTGCTTATGTGAGCTTCAGTGAGCTAGGCCTCCTGCGGGGCTTTCAGGGCTGAGTCGAAACGTGCCGCCACCCCGTATGGGCCGGGCAGGGCGCCCAGTGGGAAAAGGGCATTCACATGTCCCATCTTGCGTCCGGGGCGGCACTCGCTTTTGCCATAGAGATGCAGCGCCAGTCCGGATTGCTCGAGCACGGCATCGCAAAGCGCCATCCCTTCAGGCCCGATGAGATTTTTCATGACCGCATCGCTATGGCGAAACGGGTCGGGCAAGGGCAGATCGGCAATGGCACGGATATGCATCTCGAACTGATCGATCAGGCAAGCATCCATTGTCCAGTGTCCGGAATTATGCGGGCGGGGCGCAATCTCGTTGACGAGAAGCGTACCCTTGGCTGAGACGAACATCTCGACGCCGAGAATACCCACGAGACCGATGGCTTCTGCAATCCTGAGAGCAAGGGCCTCCGCCTCTGCTGCAAGGGCTACAGGGATGCGGGCCGGAGCCAGGCTGATATCCAGAATGCCGTCGCGATGCTGGTTTTCAGTGACGCTGAAGCAGCGCACGGCGCCACTTGCGCTGCGTGCGACCATTACGCTCAGCTCACGTTCGAAATCGACAAATCCTTCCGCGATAAGTGGATACGGGAGGGTCGAAGCGAGCGCATCAAGGGTTTCGGCATCTGTAATGCGAAACTGCCCCTTGCCGTCATAACCGAAACGGGTGGTCTTCAGCAGGAACGGATAGCCAAGTTCAGACGCGACACCACTCAGAGAGGCTTCATCAGGTACCGAGACCCAAGGGGCTACAGGGATGTCCTGCTCCCCCAGGAAGCTCTTCTCGAGAATGCGGTCCTGGCTGATGGCGAGAACGCGCCCGGCCGGGTGGACGGGGCAAAGCGATGCAAGGAGCTCAAGACCATCAGACGAGATGTTCTCGAACTCGAAGGTAATGACATCAACGCTTTCGGCAAACTGCCTCAGGACAGCTTCATCGTCATAGGCGCCGATGGTGACATGGCGCGCGGTATCATGAGCTGGCGGGTCGATTTCCGCGCTGAGGATATGCACCTGATAGCCAAGACGGGATGCCGCCACCGCGGACATGCGTCCAAGCTGGCCGCCCCCGATAATGCCGATCGTTGCCCCTGTGGGCAGCGCAGTATGGCTCATGATTCGGGGGTATCGGCCACAGAAGCCGTCTGCATGGCACGCCATGTGTCGAGACGCGCCTGAATGCCCTCATCGTTGAGGGAGAGGATAGACGCAGCCAGCAGGGCGGCGTTGATTGCACCGGCCTTGCCGATGGCAAGTGTGCCTACGGGTACACCACCCGGCATCTGAACGATGGAAAGAAGCGAATCCATGCCCTTGAGCGCATGCGACTCAACAGGCACACCCAGAACCGGCAGGGTCGTCCATGCCGAGACCATGCCCGGAAGATGTGCTGCGCCGCCAGCACCTGCGATGATGACCTGCAGGCCGCGACCACGGGCAGAGCGCGCGTAATCAGCCAGACGGTCAGGCGTGCGATGGGCGGAAACGATACGCGTTTCGAAGCTGATATCGAGTTCAGCCAGCTTCTCGGCCGCGAAATTCATTGTCGTCCAGTCAGACTGACTGCCCATGATAATACCCACCGAAGGGGTCTGGGCCGCATCCGTCGATTGACGGTAGAGATCGAGTTCTTCGCTCATTCAGGCAATATCATCCGGTATCAGGCGGTTCTCGATGAAGTTGATCTCGTCCTTGAGGACGAGTTTGCGCTTCTTGAGCCGCTGTAATTGCAGCTGATTAAGAGGATGCTGCACCAGCCTGTCTATGACCGTATCGAGGTCGCGGTGCTCGCTACGGAGCTCATGCAAACGGCGAAGCATGACTTCTTGATCAACGAGCATCGTTCTCTTTCCGCTTGAATGACAGGTGCCAACCCGAAAATCCTACAACAGGGTTGGCGGCTGGTGCCATCTCTTCTTAGTTCTGACCGTCTTCGAAGTCTGACAATTCCGCGACGACAGGCACGGTATGACCCTCACGGGCCAGACGCTCATTGGCGGCCTGAACGGCAGCGTTCAGATCGGTCTGGCTGCAAAGGCCGAGAATGACCGGATCACGCGGCTTGATGTTGGCGCTGTTCCAATGCTGGCGATCACGCACCTTGGCGATAGTATCCTTGGTGGTGCCGAGCAGCTTTATGATCTGCAGTTCCGAAAGCTGCGGAAACTGACGCAACACGAAGGCGATCGCGTCGGGACGGTCATTGCGTCGTGCGATCGGGGTGTAGCGTGCGCCCTTGGCGCGACGCGCAACCGGGTTAGCCTTGGCCGAGAGCTTCAGGCGAGCATCAGGGTTGCCTTCGCAACGCGTGATCTGTTCCTGGGTCAGCTGATTGTTCTTGACCGGGTCATAGCCATTGATGCCGGCAGCAACTTCACCATCGGCGATAGCCTGCACTTCAAGCGGGTGCATGCCGCAGAACTCGGCGATCTGGGTGAAGGTGAGGGCGGTCTTGTCGATCAACCACACTGCGGTGGCTTTCGGCATAAGCGGCAAGGTCATCTCGGTCTATCCTGCGTGAGGAGCATCGCTCCAGCAGGCACCGATCGAAATGTGACGCCCCGGTGGACCGGGGTGATCTGCACGGCACCTGCTGGATGCATTGCAAAGTCTGCGCTGATATGGTCTGCGAAATGCAGAAGGGTCAAGCCCTTCCGCATCAAAATGAAGAAAAAACCGGCGTTTCCCGGGGTTGTCACATCTAGGCCGAATGTTGTTTCGTCACGAGCCGTAGAAGCTCAGGCGGCATGGCCGACCGGTGTGTTCTGCTGTGCGGTGCCGGGTGTTGTCCCCAGGGTGGCAGTGCCAAGTGTGATGGGAATGCGCCGGGGTTTCAATGCCTCGGGCGTAACCTGACGCACGGTGATGGTCAGAAGGCCATTGAGAAGCTCGGCCCCCGCAATCTCGATATGGTCAGCCAGGGCAAACCTGCGTTCGAAAGCACGGGTGGCAATGCCGCGGTGAAGGATTTCTCCGGTGCGGCCATGGCGTGGCACACTGCCTTTGATGATCAACTGATTGTCAGCGAGATAGACTTCAACATCGTCCGGTCCAAAACCCGCAAGGGCCATGGTGACGCTGTAGACGTCGTCGGCAGCTTTCTCGATGTTGTAGGGGGGATAGCTCGCATTCGCCGGGGCGTTGGATACGGCATCGTCGACAAGGCGGGCGAGACGGTCAAACCCGATTGCGGAGCGAAAGAGCGGAGCGAAATCGTAGGACATGATGTGAACCTCCTTCAAGGCAGATCCGACAGCTTGTCTCCAAAATGGCAGACAATGCTGCATGAGGGTAATGTCGCGACCCCTTGAGGGCATCGTGACCACCTGCATGTAGGATCGTTTCCGGGCAGGACAAGATCCTGCCCGGGAAGGAGCGCCTGGATTACTTCTTGGCGGCGCGGGCGCCGATGCCGGCGAAGCGCTTGTTGAACTTGGCAACCTGGCCCCCGGTGTCGAGCATGCGCTGCACGCCAGTCCAGGCCGGATGGGATTTCGGGTCAACGTCAAGACGCAGCGTATCACCAGCCTTGCCATAGCAGGAGTTCGTCTTGAACTCGGTGCCATCGGTCATGATGATCGTGATTTCGTGGTAGTCGGGGTGGATGCCGGGCTTCATATGGGTTGTCCTTGCTGGAAAGCTCCGATGCCGACCGGAGCGGATGGCGGGGCTATAACGGAAAGAAACGGTCAGGGGAACGACAAAAACGCAGAAACTTTTGCCTCGCCTACGTTTTTTCTACCCCGTAAACCTCTTTTATCCCACATTCCGAGCCGAAGCCGCCCGCCGGGCATGAAAACTCCGCGCGGGGCGCTCGTGTTTTAACTCGTTACAAGCAGGAAAAGGATTATTCATGGCTGATCTGAGATCAAGGCTGCACACACCCGGCTGGGTTGCGGAATTCCAGAAATTCATCATGCGCGGCAACGTCATCGATATGGCGGTGGGTATCATCATCGGTGCTGCCTTCACCTCGATCGTGACCAGTCTCGTCAAGGACATCCTGACCCCGGGCATCGGCTTGCTTACGGGAGGGATCGATTTCTCGAACATCTTCGTGACACTTAAGGGGCCGGTGCTCCCCACTCTCGCCGAGGCGCAGAAGGCGGGCGCGGTCACGATCAATATCGGCGTGTTCCTCAACGTTGTGATCCAGTTCCTGATCGTGGCTTTTGCTGTGTTCTGGCTCATCAAGCTGGTCTCGCGTTTCCAGCGCAAGCAGGAAGCTGCTCCCTCGGCACCGCCTGCGCCGACAAAGAGCGAGGTTCTGCTTACCGAAATTCGTGACCTGATCGCGAAAGACACCAATTGAGCCTTCTGCGCGCGCGCCGGCTTGGCGCGCGCTGCAACTGGGCGCATGATCATACGATGCGCCGCTTTCTTACGACGACCCTGCTTTGTGGCTTCACCCTTCTTTCTGCCTGCGCGGGAAAAGGTGAAGACACCGTCTTGCAAAATCGCTCTCCCAGCGTTCTGCTCACCAGCTATGCTATCGCCAATGGCATGGCCGAGCATGGGATGATCACGCGCATTCTGCAGCACAAGGCCACAAAGGCGGATATCGCCCGCCTTATCGCTGTTGATCATAATACGTGGCAGCTCATCAGACAGGCGGCCTATTCGCCGACTGACCAGAATTTCCGTCTCGCTGACGCTGGTATCGTGCAGATACTCGATTATGCGACCCCGGTTCCTCAGCCATCTGACGGGGTGACGCCGGGAGCATCATCTCCTGCGGCTCCGTAAGCCACAAGGTGCAACAAAGAAAGGGGCCGAAAGGCCCCTTTTTCGTGTCTGACTGGTGACGGGCTTATGACGCCTTGCTGCGGCGCAGGCGCTTCTCACCCATGAGAAGCAGGAGCGGCGCGGCGATAAAGATCGACGACGACGTGCCTACGACAATGCCGAACAGCATCACTGTCGCAAAACCGGAAAGGCTGTGACCGCCAAAAATCGCGAGCGGCAGAGCTGCAAGAAAGACCGTCATCGAGGTGCCCAGCGTACGGTTCAGCGTCTCGTTGATCGACAGATCGAGCAGTTCCCGCAGCGGCATCGTACGATATTTGCGAAGATTCTCGCGCACTCGATCATAGACGACCACCTTGTCGTTGGTGGAATAGCCAAGGATGGTTAGAATGGCGGCCACCATCACCAGATCGAACTGAAAGCGGGTGATAGCCAGAAAGCCGACAGTCTTGGTCAGGTCCAGCACGAGGGTAATCACCGCGCTGACGGCGAACTCCCATTCAAAACGCACCCAGATATAGATCAGGATCATGGCAAGGCTCAGGCCGAGCGCCAGCAGGCCGTTACGGAACAACTCGCTCGAAACCGAGGCGCCGACAGCATCTGCACGCAGCACCTGTGTGCCGGGCTGCGCTTCAATTACTGCATGGCGCACTTCATCAACGAGCGCCTGCGTCGCCGCTTCCTGGTTAGGGCCGGGTGGGGGTGTGTCGAGCTGGATCAGCACATCATTATCGGCACCAAATCTCTGCAGACCGGCAGCACTGATGTTGTGCGCCGCCAGTGCGTGACGCAGCTTGTCGAAATCGGTCGGGCCCTGTGTCTGGGCTTCGACCACGATACCGCCGTGGAAATCCAGCCCCAGTTTGAGGCCTGGCACGAAAAACAGCACGACAGAGAGTGCCGAGAGAATGGCCGAGGTTGCGAGACCGGCATAGCGGCCGCGCATGAAGGGGATATGCTTGTCTTCGCGGACGAAGCGGAAAAGGGGACGTGAGAGCATCGCTTCAGACCGGAAGTTCTGTGGGACGGGCGAGGGCGTACCAGCGCACCATCAGCAGGCGCGACAGCAGCATCGTGGTGAAGAGCGTGGTAACGATACCGATCGTGATCGTGAGCGCGAAGCCACGCACAGGGCCGGTGCCGAACACGAACAGCATCACATGGGCCAGAAAGGCCGTGGCGTTACTGTCTATGATGGTCGAGGATGCACGCTCGAAACCAGCCTGCATCGCCGCAAGCGGCGTGCGACCGCGCTTTACCTCTTCGCGAATGCGCTCATTGATCAGGATATTGGCATCAACGGCCATGCCCAGTGTCAGCAGCATACCCGCCATACCTGGCAGGGTCAGTGTTGCTTCGAAAAGCGAGAGAATGGCCGTCATCAGGACAAGGTTCGCGAGAAGCGCGACATTCGCATAGAGGCCGAACCGCCCATAGAAGAGCGCCATGAAAAGGATGACGAGGACGAAACCTATGCCAAGGCTGATCGCTCCGGCACGGATCGAATCAGCACCGAGAGACGGCCCGATAGAGCGCTGCTCAATGACGGCAAGCGGTGCAGGCAGCGCGCCGGCGCGCAGCATCACAGCAAGGTCGGTTGCCGTCTGGGCGCTGAAATTCCCGGTGATCTGACCATTGCCCTGGGTGATCGGGGTGCGGATTACAGGGGCTTCGATCACCTTGTTGTCGAGTACGATAGCAAACCGGCGTCCGACATTCTGGGTCGTCGTGCGGGCAAAAGCACTCGCGCCAGCACGGTTGAACGAGAAGCTGACCGCCCATTCTCCCGTCTGCTGGTCGATCGTCGCCCCGGCGTTGGTCAGTGCAGCGCCGTCGACCTCGACATGATCCATGACGGGCAGGAGTGCGTTGTCGGCGCTGAGATCGGGCAGCATTGTCGCTCCCGGCGGGGCGATGCTGCCACCCGCGCTATTGGCAAGCAGGCGGAACGTCATCTTGGCGGTCGTGCCAAGCAGACGCTTGACGTGCTCCGGGTCGCTGATGCCAGGCAGCTCAACGACGATGCGATCGTCGCCCTGGCGGGTGATCTCGGGGTCAACGGCGCCGGTGGCATCGATACGACGGCGCACGATTTCGATGGACTGGCTGACAGCCTCGCGCGCGCGCTGTTTAAGCGCCGCCTCATTGAGCGTTAGAACGAGACGATCATGGTCGAGGGCTGCGGTGACTTCATTGCCGGTGCTCGTCAGGCTACCAAGAGCGGCAAGGCTGGCTTGCGCCTCGCTCGCATCACGCGGCAGGAAGCTGAGCGTGCGGGCCGCATCATCCTTGCGGAAGTCGCGATAGCCGAGGTTCTTCTCGATGAGAGTCTGCTTGGCCTGATCTTCGAGACCCTGAAGACGGTCATCGACAAGGCTCTTCTGATCGAGTCGAAGCAGAAGATAGGAGCCGCCTCGCAGGTCGAGACCCAGATGGATCTGATGCCAGGGCAGTTTGGGCGAGGGCGCGCGCATGAAATTGGGCAGGCAGAGAAGAAGCCCGAGGAAACAGACCCCGAGAACTCCCAGCATTGTAGGCCGACTATAGTACATCATCGAACTGAGCGGCGTCCTTCTTTGTAACGACCGGAGATCAAAAGCTACCGCAGGGCGGTCAGGCTGCGGGAAGATGCCGGGTGGCGCAGCGCGTTGCAACCTCCCACTACGCCCTGCTACACCAAAAACATGAAATCAGTTGCTCAAGAGCCAGGAAAACAGATGCTTAAGGTCGGAATTGTCGGGGCCGGACATTTCGGACGGTTTCATGCCCTCAAGGCGCGAGACTGCGCCCGGGAGGCTCTCATCGCCCTTTTCGACCCTGATCCGGCGCGGGCTGCGGTGGTCGCGAAGGAAGCAGGTTGCGCCGTAGCGGAAAGTCTGGAGGCGCTGATCGGTCAGGTTGATGCCCTCATCGTGGCTGCGCCCGCCGAGCATCACTTCCCGGTCGCCTCAGCCTGTCTTAAGGCCGGGCGGCATGTCCTTGTTGAAAAGCCGATTGCAGCAACGCTTGAGGAAGCCAATGCGCTGGCGGCGCTCGCCAAGGAAACAGGCTGTGTGCTGCAGGTGGGTCATCTCCTGCGCTATTCTGCCGAGCACCGCGCTATCTCCGAGCGTATCGGCAAGCCGCTCTATATCGAGGCCACGCGTATTGCGCCCTTCAAGCCGCGCGGAACCGATGTGTCGGTCATTCTCGATCTGATGATCCATGATCTGGATCTCGTTCTGTCGCTCGTAGACTCGCCCATCGAGTCAATCGATGCGGTTGGTGTGGCTGTGTCGAGCGAGCATGAAGACATTTCCAATGCCCGCGTGCGGTTCGTCAATGGCTGTGTCGCCTCCATTTCAGCAAGCCGTATCTCCCTGAAGACGGAGCGCCGCATGCGTGTCTTTTCGGAAGAGGGCTATCTTTCCGCCGATTTCGTCCAGCAGGAACTCACTATGATTGGCCGCAAGCGCGGCCTGCCCCTGCCGGGGACGGGAGGCTTCAGGCGTGAGGCCTTGAAGTGGAAAGATTGCGACTGTCTCGCCGCCGAACATGATGCTTTTGCCGCATCATGTCTGGATGGGGCACCGATCCTGGTCGATGCCGAGGCCGGGATCAGGGCACTCGATGCCGCCATCAGGGTCAAGGCCAGCATGGATGCTTCCCGCAAGACCATGGAGCTTTCCGGGCTGATCAATGGCTGAAGCGATCCGGCGCCATCAGGCGCCGGCTTCGAGCTCTTCTTTCTTCATCTCAAGGAGCAGCCAGGCCTCTTCGGCTTCCGTCAGCGCGGCCTCTGCCTTTGTCAGTTCGTCACTGACCTTGGCAAATTTCTGTGCATCGCGGGAATAGAGGGATGGGTCTGACAGGATATCACGCTGGGTGACGATCAGCTTCTCGAGGCGGGCGATTTCCTGAGGCAGTTTCTCAAGAGCCAGCTTGTCTTTGTAGCTGAGCTTCTTGCTCAATCTCTCTGTCTTTGCGGCATTTCTGTCGGAAGCACTCTTTTCCTTCGGGTTGCCTGAGGCCGCGCTTCGCTCCGCAGGTGCGGCTCCGCCGGTCTGCGCGAGCATATCGCTGTAGCCACCCGCATATTCGATCCATTGTCCGTCTCCCTGCGCTACCAGCACAGAGGTCGCTACACGGTCAAGGAAGTCACGATCATGGCTTACGAGCAGAACCGTGCCGGGATAATCGTCGAGCATTTCCTGAAGCAGGTCGAGCGTTTCCAGATCGAGGTCGTTTGTGGGTTCGTCGAGCACCAAAAGATTGGATGGCTGGGCGAGGGCGCAGGCCAGTGCCAGACGCCCGCGTTCACCACCAGACAAGACGCCTACAGGGGTACGTGCCTGCTCCGGCCGGAACAGGAAGTCTTTCATATAGCCGATGACATGACGCTTTTCAGAGCCAACCTGCACCATGTCGCCGCTGCCGCCGGTCATGGTGTCAGAGAGGGTGATGTTCGGATCAAGGCTGGCCCGGCGCTGGTCAAGGGTAACAAGCGACGTGGACGGGCCGATCTGCACACGGCCGCTATCCGGCTGATCTTCGCCGGTCAGCAGGCGCAGGAGCGTCGTCTTGCCCATGCCGTTTGCGCCAACGATACCAAGCCTGTCGCCCTTGAGTACGCGAAGATCGAGGTCCCTGACCACGACGCGTTCGCCAAAAGCCTTGGTCACATTTTCGGCCAGAGTCGTGAGCTTGCCTGTGCTCTCGGCCTCTGAGACGGAGAGCTTGAGTGTGCCGCGGAACTGGCTGGCGATCTCCTTGCGTCTGGAACGCAGGCCAGCCAGTTCTGCAACGCGGCGCACATTACGCTTGCGTCGAGCTGTAACACCGTAGCGCATCCAGTCTTCTTCACGCGCGATTTCACGGTCGAGCTTGTGAGCCGCGAGCTCTTCCAGGGCGAGCACTTCTTCGCGCCAGTCTTCAAATCGGGCGAATCCCTGATCGAGGCGACGGGTAATGCCCTGTTCCAGCCAGACCACGGCGCGGGAGAGAGTCTCAAGCAGGCGTCGATCATGGCTGATTACGATCATGGCGGAGCGCATCGATGCAAGCTCACGCTCCAGCCAGGTGATGGTGGGCAGATCGAGGTGGTTTGTCGGTTCGTCCAGAAGCAGCAGATCGGGGCGGGCCGCCAGTGCGCGAGCGAGGGCGCAACGCCGCGCTTCGCCGCCAGACAAGGTTGACGTGCTTTCTTCACCTGTAAGACCGAGCTCGGCAAGCATACTGCGGGCGAGATAGTCTTCTTCAGGCGGAAGATCCTGCGCAACGTAATCGTAGCTGGTAGGAAAAGCCGTCAGATCGGGTTCTTGCGGCAGATAGACGATCTTGATGCCAGGCTGGATAAAACACTGGCCTGAATCCGGCAGGATTTCTCCGGCAGCGATGCGGAGAAGCGTCGATTTTCCTGATCCGTTACGCCCGACAAGGCAGAGCTTCTCGCCGGGGGCAACCCCGATTTCGGCGCCATCCAGAAGCGGGCGCCCGCCGAGAGAATAGACAATATCGCGAAGATGAAGGATCGGTGCGGCCATAGGCCCTATGTGTCGCACAGCTCCTTGCGATGCAAGTCAGATTGCTTTCAGTCCGCCGGTAACGGCCTGATAGGTCGTGATGGCCAGGGTCGTTGGTTCAAAGGGCTTGGTAATGATGAAGGACGGTTCTTCCTGTTCGCCGGTAAGCAGGCGCTCAGGATAGGCGGTGACAAAAATAACCGGTGCCTGATGATCTTTCATGATGCGACCGACGGCATGCATGCCGTCACCCCCGCCGCCAAGATTGATGTCAGCCAGAATAAGCCCCGGCTTCGTCTCCTTGGCAATACGCACCGCATCGGCTTCTGTATAGGCCACGCCAGCAATGCGGTGACCGCATTGCTGGACAACATCCTGAATATCCATGGCAATGATCGGCTCATCTTCAATGATGAGTACGCTGGTCTCGGCGACAGAGCGTAAACCGTCATTGGCCTGGGCAATATCGGCGAGGATCTCGCTCTCGCTTCGATCCAGAATCAGGGCGACGGCGCTGAGAGGGACCTCTTCTAGCGATGTCAGCAACAGGACCAGCCTCTGGGTCAGAGACAGGGGTGAGGGCGCATGCGCCGCCTCGTTTTCCTTGGTGAAACACTCTATGATAGAGCGGTAGAGACGATAGCGTGTGCTGATCTCATGACCGCCTTTTCGGCTGACCATATCCTTCAACGCCAGAGCGACGAGTTGATCGCCCTGTATCTGATTGCCTTCCAGAGCCCTTGCAAAACGTCGCGCAAAGGGCAAGGCTTGTATAAGGTCTTGGCGCTCTGCATCGACCATTGAGTAACGAAGCTCCGAAAATAATTCGCGAACAAAACGCGGTCTATCGCGTCAGGATGGCACTTTTTCACGCTTCAGCAAAGAGGAATGCTGTGACCCGGATTGAGGAGACCGCGCCCTGAGTGCGGACCAGCCCATAAGGAAGGACGGCCAGTCAGGTGGCGCGGACCCCGTGAGGCGCGGTATCGCCGTGCATCTGTCGGATCTGCGCGGCTTTGCCCGTTACCTTACAAGAGACGTCACGGCAGCGGATGACCTCGTGCAGGACGCGGTCCTGCGCGCGCTGGGCGCGCGGGCGCAGTTCGTGGAGGGGACAAACGTCAAGGCGTGGCTCTTCACCATTCTGCGCAATATTTTTTATGAGCAGAAACGCCGCAAGGTGAAAGAGACCGAGATCCTCTCCGAAATCTCACTCGGCAGCGAAGAGGGTCGGGGGGGCGATCAGGGCTATCACGATAACGTGCTTGATCTCTCGGTATTGCTCTGGCGATTGCCTGAGGTTCTGCGTGAGGCGCTCATTCTCGTAGGCGCGCAGGAAATGAGCTATGAAGAGGCAGCGGAAATCTGTCTCTGTCCGGTGGGAACGATGAAGGCGCGCGTGTCGCGCGCGCGCGCCAAGCTGGCTGAGATCACGGCCATGCCGGGCGCACAGGCGACTGCCGCAACGGGCATCTGAGCCTGACACGCGACCCGGAAAAAGGGAGCGCGGAAAAATAAAATCAAAAAATAGCAATCTGATGCAACCGATCTTCCGCGCCGTTCATTGATCGGATGAAAAGCACTGAGCGAAGAAGGATTTTCGCATGACCAGCTTCCACGACCAAGTTATCCAGATCCTCCCCAAACTGCGTATCCAGGCGCTCTCCCTCACGCGGAATCGTTCGGCTGCCGAAGATCTGGTTCAGGATGCGGTCTGCAACGCCCTTGCCGCTCAGGACAGCTTCATCCCTGGCACCAATTTCTCGGCCTGGATGCATCGCATTCTTCGCAACCGCTTTATCTCCGATCTGCGCAAGCGTCGCGAAACGACCGATATCGAAGACGTGCCCGCTTCCTCCTTCGCCAGTAACGCAACGCATGAAGACAGCCTTGCTCTCAAGGATCTGTCGATGGCCCTCTCGCGTCTTCCTGCAGACCAGCGCGAAGCGCTCGTCATGGTGGTGGTGCAGGGCATGAGCTATGAGGCTCTGGCCGAGGCAACAGGTTGCGCTGTTGGTACTGCCAAGAGCCGCGTGTTCCGTGCGCGTCGCCAGCTCGAGGCCTGGATGACCGGTGATCTGCCCGCCAATGACAAGCTTCGTGTCAAGGTCGCGGCGCTTCGCGCAACCCTCGACGACCGTCGTCGCAAGGGTCTGAAGTCTGACGATCTTTTCACGTTCTGAGTGGTCCGGCGTCGTTTTTACGCCACTCACTCTGAATTGTGAGGCTTTTTAGCCATAATCGAGAGAGACGATCATGTATCGTCTCTCTCGATTGCTATTGTGGCTTCCAATTTATTCAAAATACGTTGATTAAATTTCGGTAGTGCAACTCAGGCGCTGCCCCCCTGTTAAACCCGCATGGGTCGAATTCTTTTTTTGAGGTGATGACATGACTGGGGGAAAGGACGGCGTGCCGGAGAAGTCCCGCCAGGATAAAACCTCATCCGACAGCGACAATCCTTTCGACATTTGGCTAAAGCGCGGTCTGCATCAGCTATTCGACGATGTGGCGAATGAGCCAATCCCGGACGAGCTCCTCCGTCTCATCGAGGAAGACCGCGACGAGCGATCTTCATGAAGAATTGCCTGATCTGATCATTATGAACTCCCGAAAGTCAGGCGGGTGACAGCCTCACCCTTCAAGCAGCTCAAGAATTTTCGTGTGAAATCTGGCCTTTTTGATACGGTCGGGTCTCGTGTCATGGCGCTGATCATATGCACGTCTCTGCCACTGGCATGCGTCGCTGGTATGCTAGCCTGGCACACCTATCTCGTGACCTCGAATAACAGTTTCGAACGGACGCAGGGCGATGCGATCAGCGCCCGTCACGAGATTACGACAGATATCGATCGCACGCGGGGCACGCTTCAGGTTCTCGCCAGAATTGGGCTTCATGAGGAAATTGCGCCTCGCGCTTTCCAGCTCATTCAGTCGATCAATGAACAGCGATACTGTTCCCTTGTCCTGAACGACCACTTTGGGCGCCCAGTCACATCCCTTCAGGCGGCAATGGGCAGGGACGCCGTCTGCGCTCCTGAAAATCAGGCGTCTGCACAGCCAGCTACAGCACATACCGAAGCCTCACGACCTGACGTAGAGGTGCTTTTGCAAGGTCCGGCTCCCCTCATCCGTATTATTGTGCCCCTGGAGTATATCGACCGCTCCGGAGAAACCGTAGCCGGTCGGCTCATTGCGCTACGTCCTCTCGTGAACGCTCAACTCGTCAACGCCGGGCAATATACGCATCCTGCAACGGACCCGGAAAACGGCGCGACAGATCTGTGGCTCTACACGGGAGAGACAGCGCCAGTTGCGCTCACGGCCAACAGGAAGATCCCCAACCCATGGTCAGTCGAGGTTCTTGCGAAACTAAAGAATGATGCTGCAGCTGACCTGCAGACAGATCATTTTGAGGTCGATGGGGTCTACTACACAATGGCCCCCGGATATGGGCCGGCACGAATTGTCGCGGTGTCGACGCGTAGTATTGCCGAAACGCGCGCGCTACAGCTTTTTCTCGCCAGAGTCATGCTGATCGTCCTCATCCTCATCGTTGAGTTGCTGCTTGTGGCCTTGGCTGCGCAGCGATATCTGGTCGAGCCGCTGGAGAAGCTGGCTTTCAGCGTTGCGGACTGGCGCCGTCATGGCACCTTCCAGCCCGACCTGCCTCGCGCACTCCCTCTGGAGATAAGGCAGATGGAACGCGCCTTCAGTCGCGCAACCAAACGTCTTGATCGTCATGAGGCGCGCCTCACACGCGCGACCAAGCAGCAGGATCTGCTGATCAAGGAGATCCATCATCGCGTCAAAAACAATTTGCAGATTGTTGCGTCATTGCTGAATTTGCAGGCCAACCGAATAAAGCTACCTGAGGCCAGGGAAGAGTTTCACCTTGTTCGTGACCGCGTGAGGTCACTGGCAACACTGCATCGACATCTTTACCCGGACGGCGGGCTATCCGCGCTCGATATCAGGGCATTCCTCGAGGAACTTGCCAGTCAGATTTTTACCGCGAATAATCGCTGTAACAAGGGGCGCGTCAGTCTCTCGCTTGATATCGAAAGCGTTCCGATCACCCCTGATCAGGCCGTTCCGCTCTCATTGATTGTCACTGAGGTGGTCACCAACGCGTTGCGCTACGCATTTCCTAACGAACGTTGCGGCTCGGTACAGATACGTTTGGCCCGAAACGAAGATGGTGCTGTTCTCACGATCCAGGACGACGGAATTGGCCTTGATGCCACTGCACAGTCTGACGCTGAGAAGAGGGAAGGTATCGGATTGCAGTTGGTGCGTGGCTTCGCGCGACAACTTGGCGGCACGCTCGAAATCAATTCAGCGGTTGGAACGGTGTATACTCTTGCTTTTCCGATACAACCAGTGCGCCGCACCATTCTGTGAAACGAGGTAAATCTCGCGTTAAGCGTTGAACGCGCAATTATTTCGACATCGCGGTTTCGATTGCATGGAATCGACGTCTGATCGGGAGTTGTCCTGAGGGTCAAGAAGTAAAATGCGCGCTTTTGTCGTGCAGTTCTAGCATTGGCGCAACTCTGGAAATCGGTCGCGGTATCTTGCCTTCGAGTATGTGTTCCAGATGTTAGATCCGCTTTTGTTAAGCGCCGCCACCAATGAACTAAGTCCGTGATTGTTCGTGGAATGTGTGCCGTAATATTGTGTTTCCTCTCAGGGGTTGACGCAGGGCTTGATCGGAAGGGGTCGAGGTAAGCCCTGCCAGAAGATGAATCTCTCTGACTCTTTACGAACTAAACTGCTTAGAACCCCTGACGGAGGTCTAGCTGTCTCCCAGTTCCGGAAGGGCCGCTGAAAAAGGTCGCTTCTCTCGCGTTCATTCTACATTTCCATATCAGGGCGATCAGATAAAACGAGCGTTGCCGAAATTGAGATACGTGCAGCAGAGTATTACCCAAGCATAATGAGGTCAGATGTGGCTGCCTCTGTGAGTTACTGCATAGGCTTGGGATGCCTCCGCCTAACTCTGTTCCATGAGTCAGGCTGGCCAAAAACGGAAATTAACAATATGAACTTAATCTCTCCGAGTTCATGACAAAAAAGTTAAAATGTTTAACGGACAACACAATATGTTGACGAAACGGGCTCTTGTATAGAAAAATATCCTATTAAGCGGGGGTCTCTCCGTCGAATAAAGGCGAAAGATCGTTAATGCTTCGTTCACAGACCAGGCGCGTGTTCTGCCGAAATTCTCTGGCCTTGAGCGCTGGCATTGCGAGCTTTGGCGCTTCGACTGTCAGCAGGGCCGCCACAATCGACCCGGACTGGGATATCTATAAGAAGCAGTTTCTCCTTCCTGATGGGCGGATTGTTGATAATGGCAACAATAATGTTTCGCACTCGGAAGGGCAGGGATATGGGCTTTTTTTCGCCTCGACATTCAATGATCGAGACGCCTTCGCGAGCATTCTGAGCTGGACAAAAGACAATCTCGCGCACAAGGACGGAAACCTGCACAGCTGGCGCTGGATGCCAGCTGCGCCGCACGTAACTGACACCAATAACGCCTCCGATGGTGATCTCATGATCGCATGGGCGTTGCGTCGTGCGGCGATGCTATGGGGGAGGGAGGACTACGCGGAACAGGCGCAGGCTATTGTTCAGGAGCTGGGGCGGAAATGTGTTCGAAAGATTGGCAGCAGGCTCGTTCTTCTGCCGGGTGCACGTGGTTTCGATAGACCGAAGGGTGTGACCGTCAATCTCTCCTATTACAATATGCCAGCTCTCATCCGTGCCGCGAGGCTGGACCCGGCAGGCCCCTGGAACAGTCTGATCGATGGTGGGCAGCAGCTTGTGCAAAGCAGCCGCTTTGGCCTTTGGGGGCTGCCCCCGGATTGGCTGATGATAGATCGCAAGTCTGAGCGCCTCACGCCTGCTTCAGGTTTCCCGCCGCGATTTTCATATGATGCAATTCGGATTCCGCTCTACCTTAAATGGGGCAACCGGATGCCCGCAACTCTGTCGCAGGCGCTCTACGCCGTAAGTCAGAATTACACGATGAGCGGCCTGCCAGGATGGATCGACGTGAAAACCGGAGAGCGCTCCAACTACAACGCGCCGCCCGGTTTCAGGGCTGTCTATCAGTTCGCGCTCAACGGACCCGATGCTCTTCCAAAATTGCCAAGTGTAAAGGAGAGCGGTGACTACTACTCGGCTTCATTGACACTGCAGGCGCGGATAGCCGCGATGGAGATGGTATAATGCCAGATAGATTCAGAATTCTTGAAGACTCTTTCGATGGTGAGCCGTCACCTTCCGGAGAGGGGTATCCTGACTTCAATGCGTTATCCCGGCTTAGCGCTGAAACCCCGGTGAGTGAGGCGCAGGAAGCGCCTCTCGATACGGCTCCTGCATCGCAGGGTGCTGAACCTGCGCCAGGACTTGCCAATTTGCTCAACCCCAATGTCGCCAGTAGTTCCTCTGTGGCAGCACCCAACGACGGTAGTATGACCAGTAGAAGCCTTCCCTTATCGGGTAGTGAGACGAGTTTCGGTTTCAACAAAAGCACCGAATCACAGCCCCTGCGGAAAAGCGCGCTTCAGGATCCCCCACCGGTGAAATCGGAGGTTGCTCTCGCCTGGCGAAAAATGCCCTTGCGAGACGTGTTCGCCACGCTTCGCGCCCCTGCCTCGGAGCGCATTGCGGGGCAAAATCGATTGCGAGGCATGTTCCGACGCTGAAACGTAATTTCCGATATCGTTTGCTGGAAACAAGAAGAATTAATGACACTGATATGTGTGGCCTCCCCAAAGGGTGGCGTTGGAAAAACCATGGTGGCGGCGCATCTGGCTGATGAAGTCAGGCGCGCGGGTGCGCCCAGAGTGGTGGTCGTCGATCTCGATCCGCAGAATGCGCTTCGACTGCATTATGGCATTCCTATGTCGGAACGTTTCGGTATAAGCAGCTGTATCGTTTCGGGACGCCCCTGGATCGAAGCGGCGAAACTGAGCCCTCACGACGTGATCGTTTATCCGTATGGATCTCAACCGGTCAGGGTGCAGGCCGAACTCGAGCACGCGCTGCAGCTTCGCCCCAATCTCATCGCCCAGGAAGTATTTGCGCTTTCTCAGCAGCCCGAGACGATCGTCATTGTCGATACATCACCTGGTTATTCCGTATCTCTTTCGTCTCTTCTGCCTATTGCAGACATGGTCGTGACCGTGATGACACCAGAGGCCTCATGTGTCTCGCTGGTGCCTGAGATACACGCGGGCAGTTGCTATCAGCTCGATGCAACTACGCCGCTCCGCTTCGACCATCGCATCGTTATCAACCGCTTTGACCCCATGAACCGGGTCAGTGCCATGGCGATGCCGCAACTCGTCAGGCGTTTTGGCCCCATGCTTCTCGGAACGATTTATCGAGACGAACATATTGGTGAGGCTTTCGCGAGCCAGAAACTCATCAATCATTACGCACCCCACTCACGCGCGGCTGCAGATCTCGATCGAGTTGGATCGCAGTTTATCCAGAGTATTCAGAACCTGCACTGATAGGCAAAATCTGTAATGAATCATGTGAGAAATGGCATTGCGTTTCTTGAGAACTGGATGGACAGCGCCAGCCGGTCGCCTTTCAGATCCACTCTCAGAACGTCACTGATTTCAGTGGCGCTGCTTTGCGTCATTCTCGCTGCATTCGTGCACCTCACGCTTGCGAGCCAGACAATCGTCTGTTTCATCGGTATCGGCCTGTTTCTCTACATCAATCGCTATCCCGGCCCCCGTGCGACCCTGGCACTAAAGGGGCTGTCGATCATCGTCTCGCTAAGATACCTGAGCTGGCGCCTTACCGAGACTCTGAATTTCAGCTCCTGGACGCAGACTGTGCTCGGCACGGTCTTGGTCACGGCCGAGATATACGCGTTCATCATGCTCATTCTGAGCTATTTTCAGTCTCTGCATCCGTTGCGAAGGCAGGTAGCACCCCTGCCGAGCGATACGGCGTCATGGCCCAGCGTCGACATCTATATCCCGACATATAATGAGGAGTTGCGGATTGTCAGGCAGACGGTTCTGGCAGCGATGGGGATCGACTGGCCCAATGACCGCATCAATGTCTATATTCTGGACGACGGCCATCGCGATGAGTTTCGTGAGTTCGCCGAATCCTGCGGCGCTGGCTATATTGCACGCTCAGAGCATACGCACGCAAAGGCGGGTAATCTCAATCACGCGATGATCTTGACCAAGGGCGATCTCATCGCGATTTTTGACTGCGATCACATCGCCAAGCGTAACTTTCTTATCGAAACCGTCGGTCCATTCATAACCGATGAGCGTCTCGCGCTGATACAGACACCGCATCATTTCTATTCGCCCGATCCGTTTCAGCGCAATTTTTCCCACGGTGCCTTCGTGCCACCGGAGGGCAATCTTTTCTATGGCTTGATCCAGGACGGGAATGATTTCTGGAACGCAACCTTCTTTTGTGGCTCCTGCGCTGTAATCCGACGAAGTGCCTTGCAAGAAATCGGGGGGGTCGCGATCGAAACAGTGACGGAAGACATGCATACTGCGCTGAAACTGCAGCGGAGGGGATGGTCGACCGCCTATCTCGCAAAACCATTGGCGGCGGGGCTGGCGACGGAGCGTCTTATCCTCCATGTCGGCCAGCGCATGCGCTGGGCTCGTGGCATGTTGCAGATATTTCGTCTCGACAACCCGCTCATGGGCCCGGGCCTCGATTTCGCACAGCGCCTTTGCTATTTCGCTGCTATTGCAAGCTTTCTTTTTGCCATCCCGCGGCTGATCTTTCTTGTCGCGCCCATGGCGTATCTTCTGTTTAGCCAGACACTCATTGATGCGTCGCCTTTTGCAATCGCTGTCTATGCTGTGCCGCATCTGGTCCACAGTGTCCTGACCTCTGCCCGCACCAACAAGAACTGGCGTTATTCACTCTGGAGCGAGGTCTATGAAACGACGCTTGCGCCATTTCTTGCCCGTGTCACCGTTATGACCCTGCTCTTTCCCAGAAGGGGCAAGTTCAATGTCACCGAAAAAGGCGGAATTCTGGATCGCTCTTATCTCGACTGGAGCGCCATTTATCCGAACGTTTATCTGGTTATCGCTCTTCTGGCGGGTTTCGGCTTTGGTGTTTTCCGCCTGCTGCACAATCACAACGATTACATTGTCACAAACGCTTTGACGATGAATATTGTCTGGATCTCGATCAGTATTGTTATCGTACTCGCGGCGATATCGATCGGGCGGGAATCAATGCAGGTTCGCAGATCGCCGCGCGTGAACATCAGTATGCCGATCACGGTTCGTGCGGAAGACGGTCGTCTGTTCGACTACGTGTCCGAGAATTTCTCCTACGGAGGGTGCCTTCTGCACGGTGCAGCAACCGACGTTCCGTTCTCCAAAGCGGGGAATGTCAATGTGTTCGTCAAGGATATGGCAGAGACTTATAATCTTCCGGCGTCGATCGTGCGCGTGTCGGAAACGGGTAGTCTGGCGCTTCGCTGGGCGCCTACCACAATATTGCAGGAAGCCCAGATCATTCGCGTCACCTTCGGGCGTCTGGATGCCTGGCATAACTGGGCCGACTACAAGCCGGATAGTTTGCTTCGTTCCATTATTCTGATTTTGCGCAGCATCCTCGATTTGCTGAATCCAGCGACCTTTCACCAGAGAAAGCCTAATACCGTGCTCAAGGGTCGTGTCATACAACCAGTGCCACAGAAAACTGCCGTGCTCGTTCGCCCCAAGGCTGGCATGTTACAGGTCTTGCCGTATCTGCTTCTTGCGACGGCATTTGGCACAGCGTCTCAGGCCTGTGCGCAGGAAAACCCGGCGGATTTGCCGCTCCCAAGTTCCGTTCGCGCGGCGCCCGCGCCAAGCGCGCCTGCGATCGCCGGCTCCGTTGATCCCGGCATCACCGGGCAGGGGGCGTTACACGCTGTCACGCCATCGAAAAGTCAGGAACCGCAGGCCGCTGTTCCCGCCGCTCCTGCGTCCGCGCCTGTCGTCGCCGATCCTTCAGGCAGTAATGTCGCCGCACCTGTTGCGCCGGAGCTGGAGAATGCCAGAACGACGTCATGGAGTTTCAAGCAACTTCGCAGTGCTGACACTCTGATCATGACGCCATGGATACCGATTCAGGGGCTCAATTTCGGCGTGGCACCGACTGAAGTCGTGACGGCGGCGACCCTGTCACTGCACGGCTCGCTTTCACCGGATATGCTGCCAGCCGGGAGCGGCGTGACGATTTTTCTCAACGATCAGTTTATTGGGGTGATCCATCCCGACAAGGCGAACCCGCAATTCGGGCCACTGAATTTTCCGGTCAATCCGCTCTTTTTCAAAGAGCGCAACGTCCTGACCTTCCACTTTGCCGGACAATATACGCTGAGTTGCGGAGACCAGACGAGTTCGGTCCTCTGGGCGAAGATACTTGGGCAATCGACACTTTCGATCACCTCAGCCCCGTTACCACCCGCCCGCGATCTCGCGGCCCTGCCGGCCCCCTTCTTCAATGATGCCGTATTGACCCCGTTACGCGTGCCCTTCGTTCTGTCTCGTCAGAGCAGCCAGCACACTCTCGAGGCCTCCGCTGTTCTCGCGTCCTGGTTCGGGGCGCTCAGCAGCTATCGCGGTGCAAGCTTTCCCGTGATGGCGCAGATGCCGCCATCTGGAAACGCTGTGCTGGTCGGCCCAGCCGATGCCATCGGGGAGTATCTGGCGGGAGAAGCGCCCATCAATGGGCCGACCATTCTAGAAAAACTCAATCCTAATGACCCCTTCGGCGCTGTGCTTATCGTGACTGGTCGCACAGATGAAGACGTTTCCTCGGCTGCCCGCTCGCTGGTGTTCGGCAGCAGCGGTTTCCCTCATGCCTCTCGCATTGTAGCTCCCTCTATTACCGCCGCGGTGCGACATCCATTTGATGCGCCGGCTTTCATCACGCGCACTCAACCTGTCCGCATAGGCGATCTCGTATCCCTCTCTTCGCTGCAGGGTTACGGGTATGTGCCCGGAACCATCTCTGTTCCGTTCCGCACTACTCCCGATATCTACACATGGCGCGATCGCCCGCTAACGATGCATTTCACGGTTCGCGGTCCGCTGGGTACCGAAATCGATAAGAAACGCTCTCATGTCGATGTCAGCGTCAACGGGATCTATCTCAAAAGCGTCTCTCTCGCACCGCCTTCGGACATTCCGGAATGGCTGAGACATTTCTGGCCTGATGCGTCCCGAGCTCAGTCTGCCTCAGTATCTATCCCGGTATGGACGCTCTACGGCGCGAATACTCTTGGTTTCTATCTTGAAGGACGCCCTTTGGGACGGCGCGACTGCAGCGGTATGACACAGGATCTCAGAATGAGCATCGATCCGGATTCGGTGATCGATCTGAGCCGTGCCTATCATTATACGACGCTCCCGAACCTGGCCTATTTCGCGAATTCCGGTTTCCCGTTCACTCGGATGGCCGATCTGTCGGACACAGCCATCGTTATTCCTGCGTCTCCCAATGAGGGAACGGATACGGCCTTTCTGGATCTCATGGGTATGATGGGGGCAATCACCAGTTATCCAGTGTCCGGAGTGTCGGTGCTGCACAGCAACGCTGTGGCTGAAAATGAAACGCGCAATCTCATCGTCATGGACACGGTGGCAGGCTCCCCGGCCGTGGAGCGTTTCCTGCGCGGAACGCCTTACAGTTTCAGTGGCGGTACGCTCAATTACACCAGTTCGGTGCTGCTGGAGCCATTTCGCCTTCTGTCGCGCAGTCTGAGCAGCACGTCGCCGACCGAAGTGGCCACGCCATTACGCACGCTCAACGCGACGACATCGCTGAGTGACGGCGGCGCCATAATCGAACGTCGCTCGCCGTTTTCAAACGATGCAACCATGCTGCTGATGCTGAGTGAAAACCCCCAAGGACTTGAGCGTCTCGTTCAGACGATGCGCGATCCGAAAATGCAGCCAATGATTCAGGGCGATCTGTCGATCGTCAACGGCAGCCATGTCCTGGCGACACGTAACCTGCCGACCTATGCGGTCGGATCGCTGCCTTTCTGGTTCTGGCCGGACCTCTATCTTGGTGACCATCCTTTCCGGATTATCTTGCTGGCTGTGATCGGGGTTGGGCTTGGGGTACTGATTCTCTTCCGCGTTCTGACATCTCATGCAAGGCGCCGCGCAAGGGAGATCCAGCGTGACAAATAAGTTCCGCCGCGCGCGTATGGCGCTACCGACGATCGCCTGCACGCTTGCCGTTCACGCCCACGCAGCCCCCCCGGGTGATGCCGCTCCTGTTCCAAACGGGGGGCAGGAATCCTCGCAACCTGCTCGTGTTCTTCAGCCTTCCGATAACAGCCGCATCGTGCCCTCCGTCATTCGGCGCGCGCGATACTGGCTTGAGCATGATCGTATCGATGACGCACGCATTGCCCTGAACCAGGCGATACAACTGGCGCCGAACGACCCTGATGTGCTCGCGCTTCAGGGCCAGATGAGCCTGAGAGATGGCGATATCGCGGCAGCCCACAAGATCATGAAGCAGATCAGGGATCAGAACACGGATCCCGATGCCGGACGTCTGCTCGATATGGATCTGCAGGCGCGCTCTGCACCGGGAGCCGACATCCAGAATGCGCGCGAGCTTGCGCGTAAAGGCGCTACGGCGCAGGCCGCTGCGGCCTATATCAAGGCGTTTCCGGACCGTCCGCCGGCGCTTTATGCGCTCGAATATTACCGCACTCTGGCTGGTGTTCCCGACCAGCGTAGCAAGGCGCAGCAGGGGCTGGCAAAGCTCGTGCGGACATCTCCCGACAATATCGAATACCAGATCGCCTATGCTCAATCTCTGGTATGGGATGAAAAAACCCGGGTGGCAGGGATAAAGCGCTTCGAAGCTCTGGCCAAAATGCCTGGCCTGGCGGAGAATCAGAAGCAGCAGATCAATGGTACGACCAGGCAGTCAGTGCTCTGGCTGCCCGCAACCAAGGCATCCGATCCCGTAATCAGTGACTATCTTGTTTCCCATCCGGAAGACAAGGACATCCAGGCATTGCGCGGGCGTGCCATATCCGGTCTGACCCGTCCCGACGAACTGGCTCGCCAGAGAGGGTGGGACGCCCTGCGTGAAAATAATCTGTCGGGCGCAGAAGCCGCGTTTCGTCAATCACTGACCCTTTCTCCCAACGATGCCGATACGCTTGGTGGGCTTGGCGTGACCTTGTTGCGTCTCAAGCGCGACGCCGAGGCAAAGACCTTTCTCGATCGGGCGATGGCAGCCGATCCTGCCTCTGCCGACCGCTGGCGCGCTGCCTCCAATGGGGCGGTGTTGAGCGATACTTATGCAAAGGCGAATTACCTGTTCGCCAAGGAGCGCTATGCGGAGACACTCGCCCTCATCAATCCGTTGATTGCGCGTTCACCGCAGCAATCCTGGCTACGGGCCATGCGCGCCGATATTCTCGAGCGGACCGGTCGTCGCGATGACGCCATTGCGGCCTATCGTGATCTGGTGAGAACGTCTCCCGGCAATGTCTCCTATCGTGAGCGTCTCGTCCGCGCCCTGATTGAGGATAGGCAATTCGACGAAGCGAGAACGGTATTGGAGCAGAGTCCGATAGCGAATGCGCAGCTCCGGGCCCTTTTATATGACACCGAAGCGGCTCAGGCGCCGAACAAGGCTGAGCGTCTGATGATCATGCAGAGAGCTGATCGCGACAACGCACTCTCACCTTGGTCCCGTCTCCATTATGCGCAGGCTCTGCTTTCGGAAAACCGGCATCGTGACGCGGATGACGTCATGGCACCGCTGGTTCAGGAAGCATCGGCAAACGACAGCCAGGCGGTGGCGGCAGCGCTGTTCTATTCAGCCCAGACCGGCGACCTGCAATCGGTTCGCCGCCTGAGGCCGCTTCTTTCTGAAAAGGCCATGACGCCTGAACTCCGCGCTGTTTTGCGAAGTGCTGCGTTTCGCGAGGATATGGCCAACGCTCCGGCTGATCGCGATGCGGCGCGGTTCTATTTTGCGCATCTGCTCGATGGCGGCGACCCCGATGGATCGCTCGCTCAGCAAGCAGCGATCATGCTTTACGACCGGGGAGATGCCACCGGTGCAGCGCAGTTGCTGACAATCCAGATGAGCCGCATGAGCGCTGGCATGACGCAGGCTCAGGAGCTTGCTTATGCCGGAGCCTTTCTCCATATGCATGATCTGGAGAGAGCACGCCGTCTGATCGCCTCCGCCAGAGCGAGGCCACTCACGTCAGAGCAAGAGGCATTGCTCACTCAGCTTGATACGAGCCTCGCCGTGTCGACGTCTGACCGTCTGAATGAGCGCGGTGACCGGGCAAAGGCCTATGAGGCTCTCGCGCCAGCGCTCAACCGTGCAAGCCCTCCGATTGCGGCGAACCTGGCTCTCGCGCGGCTTTACAGCTCCGGCGGACAGAATGCGCAGGCCTATCAGATCAATCTGCAGGCCGTACAACATGATCCTGCGGATCTCGATGCCCGCCTCGCCCTTATCGAAACTGTCATAGCGATGCACCGCTATGCTGAGGCAAGCGGCTATGTGCAGCAGATGAACGCGATCGCGCCGACAGACCCGAGGAGCTGGTACGCCGCTGCCCAGCTCGACAGGGCAAGAGGCAATATTCGCGCAGCCGTGCGCGAGCTGGCTCAGGCAAGGCTGCTCAGGATCGAGCAGCTTTCCCCGGGCCCGAACGCGGGCTACAGAAGCAACAACCCCTTTGCTGCGGAAGATGCCACGCTCGCGACGAATGATACGGATCTCCTTATCCGGCGTATGGATGGTGATCTGAACGAGATCACTGACTCGCTTGCGGCCTCGGTCAACATCACCCCGGGTATCGATACGCGATCGGGCTCAGGGCTGAACGGTCTCAACAATGTGACGGCAGATGTTTCGGGTAGATTGCCTCTGGGTACCGGGCATCTCACATTGGGCGCTACGCCGACTTTCCTGAGTAGCCGTTCCTACAATTCCGGAGATACCACCGGGCCGAGCTATATCGGTTATAACCCTCTCGCTGCCGTGCAGGGCGGGGCGCTTAATCAGCGTAGCTCGTTCAATGCCACAGGTGTCGCGCTGAGTGCTGCCTATGACTGGCGCTGGCTGAGTCTGGATGTCGGAAGCTCGCCGCTCGGCTTTGCGGTCAATAATATCCTGGGTGGCGTCAAATTCAGCCCACAAATTGCTCGCAAGACTATCCTGACGGTTGGCGCCGAGCGGCGCGCCGTGCAGGACAGTGTGCTGTCTTACGCCGGCCTCAAGGATGCGTCCGGAGCGACATGGGGTGGGGTTGCCCGCAATCGTGTCTACGCCCAGCTCGCCTATGGGGATTCCAATGCCTCGCTCTATGTCCGTGGCGGCGGATCGTATCTGACGGGTCGCAATACCAAAAGCAACACGGGCTATGAGGCTGGGGCAGGGGGGCAGGTTCGCGTCTGGGATCACGGTACGCAGAACATCCATGTCGGCATGGATTTGACCTGGTTCGGCTATGATCGTAACGAATACAAATTCAGTTTTGGCAATGGCGGTTATTTCTCGCCTCAAGACTTCCTTGCATTCACCTTTCCCGTTACTTACGCCGGATCTTACAAGCAGCTTGACTGGCGTGTGGTCGGGCGTGCCGGGTATCAGACCTATCATTCCAGTCAGGCTGAAACCTTTCCGAACAGTGCTGCCGATCAGAATCTGCTTGCTAATATCGCGCCACTTTACGCCTATCAGTCCGGCGATTCCGGCAATGGTCTCACGGGTGGCGTCAATGGCACTGTCGATTACCGTGTAACGCCCAATCTCAGACTAAGCCTCAATGCAGATTATCAGCGTGCTGGGCCTTGGAATGAAGTTAGAGCTTTTGTCGCTGCCAAATACAGCTTTCTGGGGACGAAATGACCGCGCCTGATTATTCCCTTTTCCTGCACTCTCTCGCCAGCGAACTCGATATTCAGGCGGGGGCCGAAGAACGCGATGCGCTTCTCCAAAGCGTTGGCCTGCGCGCGGCGACACGCCTGCCGCTGCCGGCTTGTGAAACCACTGAAGATTTTGAGCTCGAATGCAACGCGCTCCTGCGTCTGATGGGATGGGGTAGGATTGCCCTTGCCCTTTCACAGGAAAAACACTGTCTCACACTCACCATCAATGAGCCCTTGCGCTTGGGGGCTCTCGGTACGCCGTCTGGGCAGTGGTACGCTGCTTTCTATGCAGGGCTACTCACGGGCTGGTTTCAGCAGACCGGCGAGGCGGTGACACTCCATCAGGATAAAGACGCCTCAACATCCGAGATCCTTGTTTTTGACGCCAAGGGTTGAGGCAATAATCTTACGACATGGGAGAAAGCAGCGTCCGTGAGCCCCAATAAGGACTTTTGGGCGCCAGACATATTGATGATTGTGGGTTTAAAAATCGCCGGCCTCAGAACTGGGGGCTGATCTTTTATTCACTGTAAAGGTGCGGATCAATTTCGAGCGTAGCCCAACAGATCAACGGTTGGGCCCCTCGCTGCCAAAGACCGAGCTATGTGGGGGTCGCTTGATACGTCAAGCGGTTCCAAAAACACCATGAACCAGTCGAAGGCTTGGGTGTAGAGTGCGCGGCAGCGTTTTGCCTCTAGGTCATAAAGGCTCATTCAGAACTTCGTGCGCGCAGCGTAACAAAAGACAATGCGGTCTACGGCGTACTGATTGAAGCGAGACGATTTCGGTCCATTTCATCGCCCAAGACCAATAGGGCTCTGCGACCTGCACGTGTTTTGCAAGTAAGTCCTTCCTTCTCCCTAGGTTTGACAAAACGAGGGAGAAGGAAGGGGCTGAGCCTTACCAGACGGTGAAGCCGCCATCGACGCTGACGATCGACCCGGTCATGAGGCTGGCGGCGTCTGAAGCCAGGAACTGCACGACAGAGGCCACTTCTTCCGGCTGTCCGACGCGGCCCATCGGTGTGCCGTCGATCCAGCGATCATAAAGCGCGGGCTTCTGCATACCGAAGCGTGTCAGTGTGGTCTCGATATAGGTCGGAGCCACGGCATTCGCACGAATACCATGCGGAGCCCACTCTGCAGCGATCGAGCGGATATACTGATGGACACCGGCCTTGGAGGCGTTATACGCGGCCTGTTCCTGCGGGCGGTTCACGATCAGGCCGGACATCGAGCCAATTGCGACAATCGAGCCGCGCTTCTGCTTGATCATAACCTTGCCGACGGCCTGACAGCACCGGAATACACCATTCAGGTTGACGTTGATCTGCTTGAGCCACTGATCTTCAGTCATATCCTCGGCCTTGACCTCGGAAATGCACATGCCGGCATTAGCCACCATGATGTCGAGCTTGCCGTGTCTCGAGACGATGGTATCGACCGCCTGCGTGACGCTGGCTTCGGATGTGACATCCATCGCGACGCTGCAAGCCTTCAGACCCTGCTCTGCCAGGCTCTTGGCTGACTCAGCGGCCTTGTCGCCATCAAGGTCGGCAATCACCACATGAGCGCCAAATTCTGCCAGAGCGGTGGCACAGCAAAGACCGATATTCTGGGCGCCACCTGTAACGACAGCAACACGTCCATCAAGGCGAAGTTTTTCCATGTACATGGGAAGAGACTTTCAAGTTAACCGGCGAGACGGTGGCGCATGAGCTTTGTCAGCGCCATCCCTCTTGCGTCGAAAAGGTGACAATTTTCAGCGAGCAGGCGCAGACGAATGGCGCTATCGACCTCGCCCCCGTGATCGCCGTCGGTCTGAACGATAATCAGGGTGCCATCCGGCAGGGCGACGTGCAGAAGTGTCAGCGCGCCAAGGCGCTCAACCATGCGGATGATGCCCTCTATCTGTCCGGCAGGATCGAGCACGATATGCTCAGGCCGCACGCCCAACGTCATGGCTTCCGCCGAGGCGCTGTCGCCCGGCAGTACCGGCACGACAACAGGATCGCCATGATCGAGAGCCACAGCGATGCCATTCTCACTGAGGGTGCGTACAGTTACTGGAAGGAAATTCATCGGCGGTGAACCGATGAAGCGGGCAACGAAGAGATTGCGCGGATGATGATAGAGCTCGAGCGGCGAGCCAACCTGCTCGACCACGCCTTTTTGCAGCACGACAATCTTGTCTGCCATAGTCATGGCCTCGACCTGGTCATGGGTCACGTAGATGGTCGTGGCCTTCAGGCGGCGATGCAGCGTGGCCAGCTCGACGCGCATCTGGCCGCGCAGTGCGGCGTCAAGATTTGAGAGCGGCTCGTCAAACAAAAAGACCTTGGGGTTGCGCACGATGGCACGACCGATCGCCACTCGCTGCCTCTGCCCGCCGGAAAGCTGGCCGGGTTTATGCTTCAGATAGGAATCGAGCTGAAGCGTCCTAGCGACATCGGTAATTTTCTGGCGTCGCTCCGCCTCCGGCATTCCAGCCAGCTTCAGACCGAATTCCATGTTTTGATAGACGTTCATATGCGGGTAGAGCGCATAGGACTGAAAGACCATGGCAAGCCCGCGTTTGGCGGGCTCGACGTCATTGACGCGCTTGCCATCGATCATCAGATCGCCACCTGAGATTTCTTCCAGACCGGCAATCATGCGCAGAAGGGTCGATTTGCCGCAGCCTGAGGGGCCGACGAAAACAACGAATTCCTCGTCATTGATGTCGAGCGAAACGCCCTTGATGATTTCTTCCGCGTGATAGGTCTTGCGGATATCGCGCAGTTCAACTTTGGCCATGGGTCACTCCAAAAGAGCGTGAGAGGCGGGCAATCAGGATCATTTTACGGCGCCAAAGGTCAGGCCGCGCACAAGCTGCTTCTGGCTGAACCAGCCAAAAACCAGGATCGGTGCAACAGCGAGCGTCGAGGCGGCGGAGAGCTTGGCGAAAAACAGCCCTTCAGGAGACGAGAAGGACGCAATGAAGCTCGCGAGCGGTGCCGCATTCGAGGAGGTGAGATTGAGAGACCAGAAGGCCTCGTTCCAGCACAGAATGAGTGAGAGCAGGGCGGTCGACGCAATACCGGGCAGGGCGAGCGGCAGCAGGACCACGCTGATCTCCTGCCAGCGATTGGCTCCGTCCATGCGGCCTGCCTCGAGGATGGGCACCGGCACCTCCTTGAAGAAGGTGTACAGCATCCAGACGATGATCGGCAGGTTGGTGAGCAGGTTGATGATGGCCAGACCAATGACTGTATCAAGCAGCCCGGTGGATTTGGCGATCAGATAGACCGGCACTAGTACACCGACCGGCGGCAGCATGCGGGTCGAGAGCATCCAGAGCAGCGTGCCCCGCGTCCGCTTTCCGGGAAAGAAGGCCATGGAATAGGCAGCAGGTACTCCCAGAAGCAGCGCGCCGCCCGTCGCCAGAACGGACATAAAAACCGTATTGAAGGTGAAGTGCCAGTAATTCTCCTGGGCAAACACGTCATGATAGCTTTGCAGCGTCGGGTGAAAAATGAGATGCGGCGGTGTCGAGATGGCATCCATCTCGCTCTTGAAGCCGGTCAGGACCATCCAGAAAATCGGAAAGAAGATCCACAACGCCACCGCCCAGCCGATGATGCCGAGGGCGATTTTGGGCAGGCGTTTCGTTTTGCTTGCCATGGTCTCATGCCTCCAGATTGCGGGCGACCGCACGGACGAGGAAGGCCGCGATGACATTGGCAATGATGATGGCAATCACCCCGCCAGCCGACGCACCACCAATATCGAATTGCTGCAAGGCACGAGAGAAAATCAGGAAGGCAAGATTGGTTGAGGCAATACCAGGGCCACCCGAGGTCGTGACGGAAATCTCGGCGAACACGGTCAGGAGATAGATCGTCTCGATCATGATCACGACCGTGATGGCACGGCTCAGATGCGGCAGAATGATATAGCGAAAGCGGGCAATTGGTCCGGCGCCATCCATGCGTGCGGCTTCTTTCTGCTCATGATCGAGCGACTGCACAGCAGTCAGCAGAATGAGCACGGCGAAGGGCAGCCATTCCCATGCGACGATCATCATCACCGTCTGCATCGGATAGTGAGCAAGCCAGTCTATCGGCTGCAGACCAATGGCCCTCATGAACGCACTATACACCCCGTAAATCGGGTGCAGCATCAGGTTCTTCCAGAGCAGCGCCGAGACTGTGGGCATAACGAAAAACGGCGAGATGACCAGAACGCGGGCGATACCGCGGCCCCAGAAATCCTGATCGTACAGCACCGCAAGCAGAATACCGCCGCCGACGCTGATCACCAGCACGCCCAGAACGAGCAGAACCGTGTTGAGCAGGGAATAGAGGAAATCAGGGTCAGTCAGGAGATAGACGTAATTACTGAATCCCGCGAACCCCTTCAGTGTCGGGTCGACAAGATTATAGTTCTGGAAGGAATACCAGAGCGTCAGGACAAGGGGGAGCAAAGACCAGATCAGCAGGATGATGACAGCAGGAGAGAGAAAGACTCCCGCGCCGGATTTGCGTTTCACCCGTTCCGGTGTGGTAATGACGGCTTCCATAGGCAAGCTCCGCAGGCGGCTGGCCGCCTGTACTGGCTGTGAAGGAAAACACTGGGGAAAGAACGGGACGCCTCTGACGGTGGGGTGCCCCGGGACTGGGAAAGATGGTGTTCAGGAAGAAAGTGCCTCTCGCATCAGCGCGCGATAGTGAAGCTGCCCTTCATGCATTGCCTGAAAAACAGCGAATTTTGCGTCGTGATAGCGCTTCGTGCGCTCGTCGGGTGCAATCTCCGCACCGACACGCGCCATCTGGGACATGGCGCTGCGCATGTCGGCATAGGCGCCTCCAGCAACGGCGCCAAGAATGGCCGAGCCAAGAAGCACGGCGTCCGTCTCCTGCGGCAACATGATGCGACAGCCCGTGGCATTGGCATGTTCACGCAGGAACACTGGGTTCTTCGTGCCGCCGCCCGTCGCGAAAATGGTATCGATCGCATAGCCCTTCTCGTTAAGGGCGCGAATGATATCGCGTGTGCCATAGGCCAGAGCCTGAATGGTCGCGAGATAGAGCCTGGCCAGATCGTCGATTGTCGCCGAAAGGCTCAGCCCGCTCACCATGCCCTTGAGTGTCGGGTCGGCATGCGGCGAACGATTGCCATGAAAATCGGGCGATACGTGCAAGTCTGCGGTCAGCGCGCCGGGGAGGGCGCCATGCTCGAGCTGGGCAAGCCGCTCATTCAGCAATTCATAGACGGTGCGTCCTTCGGCCTTGGCCTTTTCGGCCAGAGCCGGACCCTGGGCATGAGTGGAGATCACGAAGTCGACCAGTGAGCCGACCGCTGACTGGCCTGCCTCGTTCAGCCACATCCCTGGCAGCATCGCCTCGGAATAGGGGCCCCAGACGCCGTCGACATAACGGGCATCACGCGACACGGCCATGTGGCAGCTGGACGTGCCGCCAATAAGGGCGAGGCTGCGATCAAGCGCCGCATCATCAAGCGTTTCGCCTGACGCCGCGCCCAGAACACCAATGCCACCGGCATGGGCATCGATAGCGGAAACCCCAACGGGAATGCCGGCTGCGAGGCCAAGTTCGCGTGCAGCGACGTCGCTCAGTCCGTCTCCAACTGCTTCGCCCAGAGAGCGCACCGTGTCGCCAATGCGGCGATAGTGCTCGTCAGCGAGTTCACCAAGACCAATGGCCTTGAAATAACTGTCATCCCATCCTTTGTCATGGGCGAGATAGGTCCATTTGCAGACGGTCGAGCAGCAGCTGCGCGAATCTGCCCCTGTGGCTCGCCAGGTCAGATAGTCCGGCAGGTCGAAGAAATACCCGGCACGGCTGAAGGTCTCGGGCATATTGCGCTTGAGCCAGAGCAGCTTGGGCGTTTCCATTTCCGGCGAGATGGTGCCACCGACATAACGCAGCACATCATATTTGCCTGCATTGATCTCATCGGCCTCTTTCATGGCGCGATGATCAGCCCACAGGATCACATCCTGCTCGGACGCCCCTTTCGGATCAACGGAGAGCGGCTTGCCCTCACGGTCGAGAACGACGAGCGAGCAGGTTGCGTCAAAACCTATCCCGCGAACCACAGGTGAGTCATCGGCGAGTTCGGCCATGGCGAAGCGGACGCATTTGCAGATGGCAGCCCAGATATCGGTCGAGGATTGCTGAATGAAATCGGCCTTGGGGCGCCATGTCTGGGTCGGAATGACGCAGGAAGCAAGCTTTTGCCCGGTCAGAGAAAACACACCGGCGCGCGCGCTGCCTGTGCCGACATCCACGCCAATCACTACGTCCATGGGAACCCATCCAAACTCTTACGAATTCGTCATATTCCCACTCAGGTTCTGGGATGCAACTCACCAATGCGTGTGATCTGTCTCAATATGTATGAGATATCGCACAAAAAAACCCGCCATCCTGAGATGACGGGCTTTTCGGGCTCGATGCGGAACATCTTGCCTTAGAAGTCTACGCCCGCCTGCAGGAAGACGTTACGTCCGACAAAGAGGTTGCCGTACTGATAGACGTTCGAATTGGTCGCGCCATCCACAACATAAGGGGGCTTCTTGTCGAACAGGTTCCGCACACCTGCCTGGAAGCTCCACCGGTTCAGCTGATAGCCAAGGGTGATGTCGTGTGAGAAAATCCCAGGTGTCTTGTAACGTCCACCTGTGGCCTTTGTCAGATCAACTGTCTGGTTATTCCAGACCATGCCGCCCGTGTAGCTCATCATATAGGTGAAGCTGAAGGCATCATGGCGCCAGGTCGCAGTCGTATAGTTACGGACGCGCGGCTGGCCCGACCCATTATTATAGAGCAGGCGGCCGTCATAATTGTACCATTGCCCACCCGGGACATATTGCTGCTGATAGCTGATGAGCTGCTGGAAATTATTGCTCAGGCTCAAACGATCATGACGGGTAATGCGGAAGGCGTAGTCCAGATCAAGATCGAGACCGCCAGTACGCAGACCACCGAGATTCTCATAAAGTGCCGAAGCCGTCTGGATCTGGTTGTTCGGCGCACGAACGATGTTGTTGCAATAGCTCGCGTTTCCGCCGGTGTAGCACTGATCAAGAAGGTACTGCGTGCCGATCACGCTGATCATGTTCTTGACCGTGTAGTGCCAGTATTCTGCCGAGAGCGAGAGACCCGGAATCCAGTGCGGCGTAATGACCGTGCCGAACGTATAGGTACGCCCCGTCTCCGGCTTGAGAGCCGCATTACCGCCCTGGAGGGTGGGCACCTGGCCCTGGCTCACCATTGTGAAGTTTGACGGAATACCCTGACGTGCGCAGGTTGCGGCAACGGTTGCCGATTGGGCGCCATAGCTTGCAACCTGCGAGCAGGGGTCGTTAGCGAACTCATAGCTCAGCTGCTGGCCACCAAACATCTGATAGACGTTAGGCTGGCGATATGACGTGCCGAGTGTGCCACGGAAGCGGATATCGCGATTGGGTGCCCAGTTGATGGCAACCTTCCAGTTCTTCGCGCCGCCGAACGTATTGTAGGACGAATAACGCCCCTGCGCATCGATCGTGAGATCTTTCGCGAGGAAGGCATTTTTCAGAAGGTTGAGCTTGCCCTCGAGATATCCCTCGGAAACATTGAAGCCACCGCCCGCATAGGACTGCGCGTTTGTCAGAGCGATGCCTTGCTCCACCAGTGGATCAGGGCTGTCGCTGACCTGTTCGCTGCGGTGCTCCATGCCCAGGGCGATACCAAGATCACCGCCATTTTTCCACGGCATTGAGACGACATGGTTTTTATGCACGCGGAAATTGGTGTCGCGGAACTGGTACTGGATGTTCTCGACAGTCGTATAATTCGCGTAATTCGCACCCTGCTGCGTCAGACGGCCGAAAGGCGAGGACAATTCGCAACCCGCTGACGCCTGACAGACCGAGGGATCATAGCTGAGCTTGCTGTCCGGATTGCCGGGTTCGTCGGCACGAAGGCCCCAGGCATTCAGAAGATTGGCGTAATTACCGACGTTGAGAGTACGCACCTGCTCACGGTTCACACCATAAGTGTAGGAAGCGTCATACATCCAGCCATGGGTGATCTCACCCTTGGCGCCGAACATGCCGGTGACTGTGTCGGAAGCCCGCTCGGTGCGACGCGAGCCGAATTCGCTCATGCGACGATAGACCTGGGTCTCTTCACCAAACGGATTGCCGGGATAATCTGCAGGCACATAAACGGAGTTTGGCAGCGTGCTGGGAGGAATGGCGCCGCTGACCGGAACCGGGGCCAGAAAGCTGTTCGTCGTACGATGGCTGTAGAGCACATTCGCATAAAGCGTCAGGTGCTTGTTTACATCGTAATGCGTGTCACCGGAGAGCGATGAGTCCTGATACGAACTGGTCAGGCTCTGGTTACGATTGAACGGATAACGGTCGTTCTTGGTGAAGGGAACAGCCGTCTGCCCGTTGTCGTGACTCGTATAGGTGCCACCGCTATCGGGATAAAACGTGCCTGTGCTGGCATAGCCGGAGCCAAAGGTCGGCTGTCCCGTCACAGGATTGTTCTGTGCCGCCGGATTTGCCCAGGAGCGATTGCGCTGCATGACGCCGCTCGAGGTCAGATACTGGCCAAACAACGTGATGTTGCCTTTGCCGTGGTCAAAGTTCCAGCCCTTGAAGCCGGAAAGCATGCCCTCGGGTGCATCGCCGTATTGGGAGATGCTGCCGCGCATCGTGATGTTGCCGGTGTTGACGTCGTGACGCATCTTGATGTTGATCACGCCCGAAACGGCGTCTGCACCATAAAGCTCCGAGCCGCCATCCTTGAGGATCTCGACGCTTGCGACCTGCTGAACCGGGATCGAATTGAGATCGACGCAGTTACTGGCGCCGTTGACCGTCGTACGCTTGCCATCCACCAGCACGAGAACGCGAGACAGGCCAAGGTTACGCAGATCGACGCAGGAAACGCCACCGCCACCATTGGTGACAGAATTGCTTACGCCGCTGGAGCCGACTGACGGCAGGCGCATGAAGTAGTCGCCAAGATTGTTCACGCCTGTCTGGGCGATCTGCTTGGACGTGATGATCTGGACCGGATTGGCATTGGTGTTGTTCGAGGTGCTGAGCGCCGAACCGACAACCGTGATGCTCTCATTGCCAGCTGGGGCAGGGCCAGCCAGGCTTTGCAGCGCGCTGCTGCGGGCGCTGGGTGGTGCCGTGGTGGAAACGGCGGCGGCCGTCGTGCCTCTCGAGGCTGCGGCCTTGGTTGCGGCGTGTGTGCTGCGCTTCGAAGCGGCCTTGTGAGTCGCCTTGTGTGCGACTGCGGAGTTCGTCGCTGCCTGGGCAGAAACACTGACACCAGCGAGGATGGTCGCACCCAGCAGCAGTGAGGCGTGGCGGAGGCGAATGCGGGAAATGGCCATTGGTCACTTTCGCGGAAGGAAATGATGGCGCAAGGAGCGCCGAATGACCCCGAGATGGCACAGCGTGACTGAGGGTTTCAATCTCGTAACGTGATGTCACCCCCTGTAATTGTGACATTTCTATTGCGATGTGTTCCAGATGCAACAGGCTGTTGCATCGGTCATGTTATAAAACTTTAAAAAAAAGCCCCTCGTGGGAATTTTATTACCCATCACCCTTGACCGCCTGATCACAGAAACTTTACAACGACGCACCTCGCGAAAACGCGAGCAGAAACACAGCCCCTAGTGAGCCGCCATGTCTCTTCATCCCGTCGTTGCTTCCGTCACAGAGCGCATCATCGAGCGCTCCGCAGTGTCGCGGCGCCGTTATCTCGCCCTGATGGAGCGCAACCGCCAGAAGGGAATATCGCGGCCGCGTCTGGCCTGCGGCAATCTGGCCCATGCCCTGGCAGCGTCAGGTGAGGACAAGGCGCGCCTCATGCGAGGCGGTGGCGTGAATCTCGGCGTCATCACAAGCTATAACGACATGCTCTCGGCGCATCAGCCCTATGCGCGCTATCCGGACCAGATGAAGCTCTTCGCCCGCGAAGTGGGGGCAACAGTGCAGGTTGCCGGGGGTGTGCCGGCCATGTGCGACGGCGTGACGCAGGGGCAGGAGGGTATGGAGCTCTCCCTGCTGTCACGTGACAATATCGCCATGGGAACGGCGATTGGTCTGAGCCATGGCATGTTCGAGGGCGTGGCGCTTCTCGGAATCTGTGACAAGATCGTGCCGGGGCTGCTCATGGGCGCGTTGCGCTTCGGCCATCTGCCCACCTTGCTCGTTCCGGCAGGACCGATGACGTCTGGCCTGCCGAACAAGGAAAAGCAGCGTGTCCGCCAGCTTTATGCAGAAGGAAAAGTTGATTCGAGCGCCTTGATGGAGGCCGAAGCCGCTTCCTATCACAGCGCAGGCACCTGCACGTTCTATGGTACGGCCAATACCAACCAGATGATGGTCGAACTCATGGGGCTGATGCTCCCGGATTCAGCCTTCTGGAACCCGAACAGCCGTATCCGTCAGGCACTTAACCGCAAGGCTGTACATCGTCTGGTCGAGATCGCGCGTCCCGGTGAGGATCACCGACCGCTCGCCCATCTTGTCGATGAAAAGGCGATCGTGAATGCAGCGGTTGGTCTTCTGGCAACGGGGGGGTCGACCAACCACGCCATCCATCTTCCGGCCATTGCCCGCGCTGCAGGTATCTGCATCGACTGGAGTGATCTCGACGAGCTCTCTTCCGCTATACCACTGCTCACCCGCGCCTATCCGAACGGATCGGCTGACGTGAACGCCATGCAGGAAGCAGGCGGTCTGCCCACGCTCATTGCAGCGCTGTGCGATGGGGGCATGCTGCATCAGGACATCCTGACCGTTTCGAAGGGCGGATTTGCCGATTATGCGTGTCGTGCCCGGCTTGAGGGTGAAGCCCTGCTTTACAGCGCGGCGCGTGCCTCTGCCGATCGCGGCGTGCTGCGCGACACGAAGGACCCTTTCCGCAAGGACGGTGGCATGCGCCTCGTTCAGGGATCGCTCGGCAGAGGGATCTACAAGACGAGCGCTGTGGACGACGATCGTCAGACTATCGAAGCGCCCGCGGCAGTATTTCATACCCAGGAAGACGTCATCACCGCCTTCAAGGCAGGCAAGCTCAATCGCGATGTGATTGTGGTTGTTCGCTTTCAGGGGCCGGATGCCAATGGCATGCCCGAGCTGCATCGCCTGACACCGACCCTGGCCGTGCTGCAGGACAAGGGCTACCGCGTCGCCCTTCTGACAGACGGACGCATGTCTGGCGCAAGCGGAAAGGTGCCAGCAGCCATTCATATCTGCCCGGAAGCCCAATCCGGCGGCCCGATCGCTCTTATCAAAGACGGAGATATGCTGCGCATCTGCGCCCGTCGGGGCGAGATTGAAGCGCTGGTCGATCCTGCGATATGGGAGCGCCGCAAACCCGCATCACCGCCATTGCCGGGGGCAGGGACGGGACGTGAGCTGTTCACGCTGATGCGCAGCCGCTCGGACAGTGCGGAAAAGGGCGGTTCGGCCATGCTCGCGGCTTTGGAAGACGTGATGGATTGTCACGGCGCGGAACTCGATAAGGAAGATATTCATGCTCGACACGACATTGCTGGACGCCGTGATGACACGATGCCCGGTCATACCGGTTCTGGTCATTCCGGATCTGTCTCTGGCACGCCCGATCGCGCAGGCGCTGGTCGCGGGCGGGTTGACCACGCTTGAGGTAACCCTCCGCACCGATTGCGCCCTTGAGGCCATTCGCGAGATGTCGAAGGTCGAGGGCGCTCATGTTGGCGCAGGAACCGTGCTGAATGGTGATGATCTGGCGCGCGCGACCGAGGCTGGTGCCCAGTTCATCGTCAGCCCCGGCCTGACGGCAGAAGTGGCCGCTGCAGCACAGCGTCATGATGTGCCGCTTCTGCCTGGCGTGGCCAATGCGGGTGACATCATGCGCGGCCTTGATCTGGGGCTGAGCCGGTTCAAGTTCTTCCCGGCCATGGCCAATGGCGGTCTGCCCGCGCTCAAGGCTCTTGCCTCGGTTTTCGGCAAGGTGAAGTTCTGCCCGACAGGTGGAATCAGTGAAGACAATGCAGCCGAATGGCTGGCAGAGCCTGCCGTGACTTGCGTCGGGGGTTCCTGGCTGACGAGCGGTCAGTTCGATGCCGACGCCGTTGAATCCCGGGCTCATCGCGCTGCGCATATCGGTCGCTGAAAACCGGGCTGCTTTCTCAACCGCGGGGAAGATCCCTCCCGCGGTTGAAATAACCGCCGCCATTCACACGTCACCTCGGACGGTTTTTCGGGGCGATAGCGATCAAATTTCATGGGTCCCCGATGACGACCGGGTTTCGCTAATTTAAGTTTTATGATCGTGGCAATTGCAAGTCTGAGCAAAAGCGCCGAATAGATTCCGATGTGTCAGCATTGCGCCCTTAACGAATCTCAAGGTAGCGCAGCGCAAGTATGACTAAACAGGGGCGCTCTTTCTTCGGGCTTGCGGGCGTCATCGTCCTTGCAATGACCACCGAATTAAACGAGCAGGTCTCCTCCCAGTCTTTGCCAGATATCCTCGGTGGGCTGGGTATCAGTCATGACGCAGGTACCTGGTTCAACAGCCTTTATCTGTCCGCCGAGATTTTCGGCATGTCACTCGCGCCCTGGCTTGCGCTGACGTTCAGTGTCAGGCGGTTTGCAGTTTGCGTGGCGATGACTGCCAGCCTTTCCGCATCGCTGATACCCTTTACCGATAATCTGACCCTTCTTTATATGCTTCGCATGACCGAGGGGCTGGCGGGCGGCTTCGCTATTCCGCTTGTGCTCATGATCGCCTTGAGGGTACTCGCGCCTCCCATCAGGCTCTATGGACTCGCTGCCTATTCGCTCACGGCAACCTTCTTTCCCAATCTCAGCACAGCGCTTGCTGGTCTTTGGACAGATCTGGTCGACTGGCGTTTTGTGTTCTGGCAGGCCGTGCCTTTTGGCAGTCTGGCCGCCTCGCTTTTGTGGTATGGCATAGCGCCGGAAAGGCCAAATTACCGCCGTTTTGCCCGTTTCGACTGGAAAGGCGCTCTGCTGATCCTGTTCGGCTTTGGAGCGCTCTCAACGGTGCTGCAACAAGGTGACCGCTTTGACTGGTTCAATTCGCCAGCAATCTGTGTGCTCTGCCTTATTGCAGCTATCTGCCTGCCACTGCTGGTCTATAATGAATGGCATCAGCATACGCCGCTTTTTCGGTTCCAGCTTCTGGGCCGGCGTAACTTCGCCTATGGGGCGTCAACCCTGCTCATCTTTCTCGTCGTGTCTCTAGCATCATCGACCTTGCCCGCGACCTTTCTTCAGGAGGTTGCCGGATACAGGCCGGAACAGATCTATCTTGTGACCCTCGAGATCGCCTGTATCCAGCTTGTGATGCTGCCTCTCATGGCGGTCGTCCTGAACAGCAAATCGGTTGATAGCCGTGTGGTCAGTCTGCTTGGCATGATGCTGATCCTGATGGCCTGCGCTGGCGACAGCTTCATGACCGTGGGATGGAACCGGAACGAGTTCTATCTGTGGCAGATCTTCATGGGAGCAGGCGAGGCCATGATTGTGATGCCACTTCTGATGATGTCGACCAATTCGCTCGTTCCAGCCGAGGGGCCATTTGCCGCGGCCATGGTCAATACGCCGCGCGCTGTCGCGCAGGCGATCGGGATCTGGCTTTTGCAGTTGATTCATCGCTGGCGAGGCGGACTGCATTCGAACCGCCTGACCGACCGTATCGGTGTTGATCGTTATCGGACGTTTCAGGCCAATGCGCTCCCGTTGCAGAAGCCGGCGCCGCTTCTGCCGGATGGCACACCCCGAAGCGGTGACTCGCTTGTGACGTTCAAGTCGCAACTGGCACATCAGACAACAGTTCTCGAATTATCTGACGCCTACATGATCATTGCGGCTATTACGGTTTGTCTGATGATATCGGTGCTGTTCCTGCCGCAACGTACATTTCCCCCCCGTCTCATGTTTATAAAGAAACAATCCTGAGCCATGGCCTTCGACGATCAAGAGAGCAAACCGGCCAAGTGGCCTTTCGTTGTGACAGCCCTCGTCATCCTGGTGTTTAGCGGGGTCATTCTGGGTATCGTCTTTTTGCCGACGCGGCATGTCTGGACGAATGATGCCTATGTGAGTGCCCATTATGCGACGATAGCCCCCCGTATACCTGGCCAGATTATTGAAGTGCTCGTCGATGACAATCAGAGCGTGAAGGCGGGGCAGGTACTGGCGCGGCTTGATCCACGGGATTACGAAACTGCTCTTATGCGCAGCAAGGCGCAGCTTGTTCACGACGCGGCCCTGGTCAGCGATGCGCAGGCCAGTGTCGAGCGTCAGCCGAGCATGATCGAGGAAAGCAAGGCTGAGGCGGGCCGCATCAGCGCCCAGCTCGTCTATGCCCGCCAGAATGCCCAGCGTTATCACAATCTGGCCCAGACAGGGGCGGGTTCGAATCAGGAGCGGCAGCTGACCGACGCTTCCATGAGAGAGATGGAAGCCAATCTGCGCAGTATGAACGCACGCATTGTCGCGGCAGAGGCGGAACTTCCCATTCTCCGGGCACGCCATGACGCTGCACTCAAGACCCTCGAGATAGACAGGGCAGTCATCAAGCAGGACGAGCTCAACCTGTCTTATACGGACATACGCGCACCGTTCGATGGTATGGTTGGGGAAAAGACGGTGCAGAGTGGTAATTACGTTGCGCCAGGCGCCGCCCTGATGGCGGTGGTCCCTATGGACCAGCTCTGGATCATGGCGAATTATCGCGAGATCGCGCTGCGGCATATGCGGCCGGGCCAGCACGCCCGCATTCATGTCGACGCCTATAACATGGATCTGGACGGGATTGTCGACAGTATCCCTCCTGCCTCGGGAGCGGCATTCGCGCCGATTGCTCCGGAAAACGCGACGGGTAATTTTACCAAGATTGTCCAGCGCCTGCCGGTCAAGATCATCGTCTCGCCGGGTCAGCCACTCGCAAAACTTCTCCGTATGGGCTTCTCCGTCGAGACCAGTGTCGATACGCAGCTCGAAAATGTGGTGGACGAACAGCAGCACAGCGCAACGGGAATCACTGCACGATGAAATGTGCTGCCTGCATCGCCGCCATAGCGCTCGCTACGACGCTTTTGACCGGATGCACGCTCGGTCCTGACTTCAGGCGACCCGATGTCATCGCGCCAACGCATTACGGGCAGGAACCGCAGGACGTGGCGGGTGGCACCTATGGCGGGCCGGTAGACATCGCCTGGTGGAAGCTGTTCCACGACGATGAACTGAACCGGCTGATCGACCGTCTCGCGGTTCAAAACATCGATCTTCAACGCGGCATGCAGCGTATCGAAGAGGCGCGCTCACAGACCCGTATCGCTGCTGCGCAGGGTTTGCCGAATATGAGCTGGGCGGGTTCCTATACCCGCACCCACCAGAGTTCGACGGGGTTCATTTCCCTGGTGCAGGCGCGGCCGGGCGCGCCCAACGAATATGATTTCTTCCAGAACACGCTTGGCGCCTCATGGGATCTGGATCTCTTCGGGCAGATCCGCAGGGCCGTCGAGGCGCAGCATGCCACGCAGGAAGCCGCTATCGAAGCGCGCCATGGCCTCGCACTGAGCACGCTGGCGACACTCGTCAATTCCTATATGCAGCTCAGAGGCGTTCAGGATCAGATCGCCATCACCGAACGCCACCTGTCGGTAGCTGACCACGACGTATCTCTGGTGGAAACACGTTTTGGCAATGGAGCGGCCACCACGCTCGACCTGGCACAGGCGCGCACAGAGCAGGCCAATACGGCGTCTGCCTTGCCCAATCTGCGTAATGCCGAGAGTGCGCTAATCAACGCCATCGGCTTGCTGCTTGATGAACCGCCGCGCAGTCTTGCCATCGAACTGGCACGGCGTGAGGGAGCAATGCCGATTGTTGTACCCGCGGCGCCCATCGGTCTGCCTTCGTCTCTCGCACGCAGACGCCCTGATATCCGTGAGGCCGAGGCCCGCCTTCACGCCGCTACTGCCGGCGTAGGTGTCGCGATTGCCGCTTTCTACCCCGATATCACCCTGACCGGGCAGATGGGCACGCAGACACTGTCGGCCGCGAATTTCTTCTCTCTGCCTTCTCGGCAGTTTGCTACGGGGCCGACGCTTTCAGTACCGCTCTTCGAAGGGGGGCGCCTGCGCGGCACTCTTGCTCTGCGGAAAGCCGAACAGAAAGACGCTGCGCTCGCTTTTCACCAGACGGTCATGACCGCCTGGAATGAGGTAGATAACGCGTTGACTGCCTATGCGCAGGCCCAGAAGCGTCTCGTCCAGACTGAAATCGCCTGGCAGGAAAGCCGCAAGGCCGTGTCGATCGCTCAGCAGCAATATCGAGAAGGTGCGGTAGATTTCCTGCAGGTCGACACAGCTGAAAGCGCAGCTCTGGAGGCGGAGGCGAATTTCTCTGCCAACCGTATCCAGATCGCGACGTCGTTCGTCTCCCTTTATCGGGCGCTGGGCGGAGGATGGGAATATGCCGCGTTTACTGAGAAGAATGCCCCAACAGGCTCTAATTGAAGGATTGTTCTATCCTGAGGGCTGACTGCGCTCTTTCGACCGGACACGAAGATCATCAGATAGACCGTCGATCTTGAATGTTCTTAAAAATCGGTGCAGTTGAGACCTCGGAGCTCGAACCTGGGGAGAGTCGACTTCGGAGCGTAAAAAACTCAGCCGTAGAATCAAGAGGATAGACGAGAGTCTCAAAGTAATGTCATAAGGCGGCATGATCGGACGTTCTCATATCGTTCTTGGTGTCGCTTCCGCCATCACAGTGTCGTCCATGGGCTACGTGCCTCTGTCTTTTCTGAGCCTGTGCGCAGCCGGGCTTGGCAGCCTTGCCCCTGATCTGGACACGGAGAGATCGCTCCTCGGTTGCCGTATGGTGTGGCTCTCCCGACCACTTTCGCGGCTGTGCGGCCATCGTACCGTCACGCACTCCTTTTTCGTGCCATTGCTCATCGCCTGGGGTCTTGCGCACTTTCAGGGAATGGGATCACTCCATTCGCCATGGGGAGCCTTCCTGGTCGGATATGTGAGCCATATCGTCGCCGATCTGATGACTGGCGGTTGCTGGGCGCTCTATCCCTTGTCGAAAAACAGGGTATCTCTCTGGCCCTACGCCAAGACAGGCAGTTTCAGGGAGTATCTCCTTCTTGTCTGCTGCCTGGGGCTGCTGAGCTGCGTGACCTATCATTATCTGTCCCGTAATCTGCTTCATGACGGTTCGAGAGCGTCGCAGCACGCCTTCATTGCCTAATCGGGCGCAGGGAACTAAGAGCAGCACAGAAAATAAGCCATTCTGGAGCCCGTCATGTCCTCTCCCGATCGTCTGCCCATTCGCCGGGCGCTTCTCTCCGTTTCAGACAAGGCGGGGCTGATCACGCTCGGCAAGGCGCTGGTCGCGCAAGGAGCCCAGCTCCTCTCGACCGGCGGCTCGGCCAAGGCGCTGCGCGAGGCGGGTCTGGATGTGACGGATGTGTCCGACCATACGGGCTTTCCGGAAATACTGGATGGCCGCGTCAAGACGCTTGTGCCCCAGATCCATGGCGGTATTCTCGGTCGTCGCGATCTCGCATCGCATCTCGCCCAGATGGATGAGCATCAGATTGCGCCGATCGATCTCGTTTGCGTCAATCTCTATCCTTTCGCTGCCACGGTCGCCTCTGGTGCCGGTGCCGAAGACTGCATCGAGAATATCGATATTGGTGGGCCAGCGCTTATCCGTGCTGCAGCCAAAAACCATGATCATGTCGTGATCCTGACCGAGCCAGCACAATATGACGCGCTCATTGCCTCGCTGGCGCAGGGTGGATCGACCCTGGCCGAGCGTCAGCTCTGGGCTGGCGCAGCCTACGCTCACACAGCTGCCTATGACGCGATGATCGCTTCTTGGTTTGCCGGTCAGCGCGGCGAGGCCCTGCCTGAAACCATGACGCTGAGCGGTTCACGGCGCGAATTGCTGCGCTACGGCGAGAACCCGCATCAGAACGCGGCTTTCTATGTCACCGCCGAGAAGCGCTATGGCATTGCGACAGCCACCCAGATTCAGGGCAAGGCGCTCAGCTATAACAACCTCAATGACACGGATGCCGCGTTCGAGGCCGTTGCAGAGTTCGACAAGCCGAGTGTCGTCATCGTGAAACATGCCAACCCCTGCGGTGTCGCGAGCGCTGAGACGCTCGAATCCGCCTGGAAATCCGCCCTGAAATGCGACCCGGTTTCGGCCTTCGGTGGCATCGTGGCCCTCAATCGCCCGCTGGATGAAGCAACAGCAGAGCAGATCGCGACAATCTTCACCGAGGTGATCGTCGCGCCCGACGCGACAGAAGGCGCGAAAGCCGTTCTGAGCCGCAAGAAGAACCTGCGCCTTCTGCTGACCGGCGGCGTTCCTTCGGCGACTTCTGAAGGGCTCACATTCAAATCCGTTGCTGGTGGCTTCCTCGCGCAAAGCCGGGATGCAGGGCAGGTGACCGTGGCCGATCTGCGCGTCGTGACCAAACGTGCGCCGACAGATGCCGAAATGGCCGATCTGCTCTTCGCGTTCCGTGTGGCCAAACACGTCAAGTCGAACGCCGTCATCTACGCCAAGGACCGCGCAACGGTTGGTATCGGTGCGGGTCAGATGTCGCGTGTCGACTCAGCGCGTATTGCGGCACGAAAAAGCCTGGACGCTGCCGAAGCAGCAGGCGAGAGCGTGGCCCTGACGCAGGGTTCTGTTGCCGCATCCGACGCCTTCTTCCCGTTTGCTGATGGGCTTGAGAGCGTGATTGCTGCGGGTGCGGTCGCCGTCATCCAGCCGGGCGGATCGATCCGCGATCAGGAAGTGATCGATGCGGCCGATGCGGCAGGCATTGCCATGGTGTTCACAGGTATGCGCCATTTCCGTCACTGACGGTCACGTCGTTACAGCGAAACAGGAGGGCAGAATGGGTAATCGCTTGCAGAGACTTTGTGCATCGATAGGGCTCGCTGCCCTTCTGGGCGGATTTTCGGATGTCGCTTCGGCCGCGACCACTCCGCCTGCCGACACGGCTCCGTCCGGTAATTGCGTTTTTGATCTGGGCAATCTGCCGCGCTTTTCAGGCAAGATCGAGCGTCTGCTGCCCGGCACGCAGGGGGATGCTGTCGGGGCCCTCCTGACAGATGGCACAGAGGTCGAGATGCCCCCCGGCCTTGCGGCACAGGACCATCACTTGCGTGCCGGGGTCGTACTGGTCGTAAAAGGACTGGCTGCGCCCTCGCTTCATCTTGTGCGTGCGCTCGCGCTCAGCAGTAAGGCTGACCTTTGTGCCGCGCCCATGCCTGAACTTGTGACATCAGCCCCGCCAGCCAATGCGGAAGGCCGCATTGTCAGGCTGCTGCATGACGGTGATGGTGCCTTGAATGGCGCTGTGCTGAATACAGGCACGGTGCTGCGCGTACCCGCGTCAGGTGCCCGCACTAATTTTCTCAGGCTTGGGGCGCCGATCTACACTGAAGGCTATGGTTATCAGACGGCTTTCGGCAAGCTTGTGGTTGCGCGTCGTCTTGGGCCTGACCGCCTGCAGGCGATCCACGTGTCTGACGAACCGCTCATCCCGCGCGGCGCTCCGCCGGGCTCGACAGGTTACGACCAGATCGAGGCGCCGGGCGGCACGGAATAGGATTTCAGCTACCCCGCCCGATATAGGGGGCGGGGTGCTGTTGCTCAGACGATATCTGACTCGCGCAGGGCCAACGTGAGACAGGGTGAAAGTGGCAGGATGGGCGCTACCGTCGCCTGAAAAGCGTGATAGAGATCGGCCTTGTCGGCATAGACTTCGCCCGAGATACGCCCATTGGCGTCGACTTCGTTACGCCAGCCGCCGTGTTCGTGATCGATCAGCGCCTCGGCGATATAATCCCAAAGCTTGCGATACCATGTCTCATAGGCCGGGCTGCCTGTGCGCTTGAGCAGGTTGACCGCAGCCGTGACAGCTTCGGCCTGTACCCAGTGGGCGCGCACGGTCACGTGCGGTTTGTGATCCCAGTCGATGGTATAGATCATTCCTGGCTTGCCATCCGCTGCCCAGCCATAGCGCAGGGCTGAGTCGAGCAGCGCTCGCGAATCATGAAGCATCCATCCCGGCGCCACGCCATCGCGACGAAGCAGAGCCGCTTCAACCTTGACGGTCAGATGCGCCCATTCGGCGAAATGCCCGGGTGTCATACCGTAAGGGCGCAGTGAATCTGTTGGTTTGTCCTTGTTGTAATCGCGCAGCAGGACCCAGTCGCGATTGAAGTGCTCGGGCATGCAGTAATCGTGAGACCCTGCAATTTCATGGACGAAGCGATGGACGATACGATGGGCACGCTTGAGCCATTCGTCATTGCCTGTGATGTCCGCGAGCGCGAGGCAGGCTTCGGTCGAATGCATATTGGCATTCGCCCCTCGATAATCTTCTTCATCGCTCCAGTCACGCGCGAAGCTCTCGCGCATTACGCCTTCTTCTTCAGACCAGTAATGCGTCTCAAGAATTTCGGTCGCAAGGGAGAGCAGCTTTTCGCCCCCCTCAACACCAAGCAGTGTTGCTGACGACCCGGCGAGTGCGACAAAAGCATGCAGATAGGCCTGCTTACGGTTATCCGGTGCCGATGGTGTTTCAAACCAGCCGCCATGATCCTTGTCATGGAGCGGGCCAAGCAGGGCCGCGACGCCGTGCTGAACCAGCGGCAGACAGCCGGGGATGCCCTGCAGTGTCGCCATTGAGAAAGCATGAACCATTCGCGCGGTCAGGATACCATCCGGCTGCGCATCCCTGGGCAGAGAGCCATCACGCCCCAGAGCGCCGAAGCCGCCCTCCATACGTGAGGCCTGGGCAAAACGCAGGAGACGGCGTCCTTCTGCTGCGAGCCAGAGGCGATGGGCGGAGCGTCGAACCCAGCTTGTCTCAGGCAGAAGCATGGGGGAGAGTAGATCGGTCATCGTGCCATCCTGTCGTACTGTCGTTTTGATCAACACGCAGAGAGGGCGGCGGGGTTTCGGTTTGATTGTTCGATTGACTGCCCCGGCTCCTTGCACGGGTTATTTACCATCAATGAGTCAAAATAATTCATCATCATTTTTGAGTAGGCAAGCATGATCCGGGCAGTGCTATGACCACCAATCGAAGACTGTCGCCGCTGGAGTATTCAGCAGTGACAGCGATCACTCGCTATTCAGAGACTATCGAGCAGGACAATAAGAAAAATCATGGCGCAATCGAAAACTCCCAATGCTCAGGACCTCTCAAGTTTCGGCAAGCTCCCTCTCGCTGTTGCCCGAAACAAGGGAATCTGGCCACCAGCGCGTTATCAGCATGTTCTGGTCGCATGCGCGCGCTGGGAGAACGATAGCGTCGTCGAGTGGCTGAGTTATCATCGCTCGATCGGTTTTGATCACGTCTATCTCTACTGCAACGATGATGACCCCTCGGGGCTTTACGAGGCTGTGCTTCCCTTCCTGCAGGGAGAGACGCCTTTCGTGACTTTTCGTCATTATCGTTATCAGGGCGAGCAACTGCAGATGTACCGCCATTTCCTCAGGCATTATGCCCAAGAGACGAAATGGCTGATGTTCCTCGATCTCGACGAATTCGTGTGCCTGCCCGGCAGTAATGATATCGCCAGTGTCAGCGCCCGCTTCGGGGCGGACCACGATGCCATTTATCTGAACTGGTGCGGCTACGGCCATTCTGGCCATAGTCAGCGGCCCGCAGATGGTATCCTGCGCAACTACACAAAGCGCGAAGTCGGCGCGTCGCCTCTCACAAAGATCCTCGCAAAGACGGGGGCCGTTTCCTACCGGCTGTCTTATGATAACCCGCTTGTGGGCATCCATCACGATCTGTTTGCTCTGGGGGCGCCTTTGCGTGCCTGCAACATGCTCGGTGAATCGATGGAGGGATATTATGATAATTTTCCCGAGAATGCCTGGGCGTTTCTGAATGCCGATAACCGACGCGTGCGGTTGGTCGAAGCGGGCTATATCGCCCATTTCAACATTCGCTCCGAGGAGGATTTTGCGCGCAGGATAGAGCGGGGATGCAAGGGGGATTTCAGCGCCCAGACTCATTGGCGTGACCGGAATACCGATGAGCGCCTGGCCTATCATGCCGACACAAATGCGGTGACCGATCTCTATCTGAGCAATTACTGGAAGTCGCTCATCGATAAGGGTTTGAAAACAACCCTCATCCCGGGTTCGGTATGGCCACTGCTTTCGGTCGGCAAGCGCGCGACGCAGAGTTCCACGCTTCATGACGGCTCACGCGACGAAGACGCCTGTCGCGCTGTCTCGGGACGCCTGACAGGTCACCCGCAGCACCATACGGCGCTGCAGGATAATCCCTGGTGGATGGTCGATCTGGGCGAACTCAGCCATATTCATGAGATCATGATCTTCAACCGCCTTGATGGCGCGATGGAGCGGTTGGGAAGCTTCAAGGTCGAAGTCTCTCATGACCGTTTCTTCTGGAACACGATCATCGATCGTCAGAACGGGCCGCTCTTCGGTGGTCTCGATGGCACCCCGTTCGACTGGCGCGATGACGCTGGCGTTCTCGGGCGCTTTGTAAGGGTCACGGTGCCGGGAACGCAGGTCTATCTGCAAACCGATCAGATCGAGATCTACGGACGACCGTTCTCGCTTGCGGAGTTCGAACAAAATCGCAACGCGGCCTCGGCCTGATCTTTCCGAAGCCATGGCGTATTCCCTTCCCGAAGGGGGTACGCCATGACCGCCTGCCAATAGCCAGGTCGGTTTCTGCCCATTATTTCGTATGCCCACCCTTGGCATTTGAAACAATGCTCCCATGTTCAAATCATGACAGAACGAGAACTGCCATAATGGGGTTCGCGTCGTCGCAACTGGCCGCCTTCATGGGGCATGGGAGCATTGAGAAATTATGAATATTGAGAAATTTACTGAACGTAGCCGCGGATTTCTTCAGGCTGCGTCGACGATCGCCCTTCGCGACTACCATCAGCAACTGACGCCAGAGCATCTGCTCAAGGCCCTGCTTGACGACCCCGAAGGCGCTGCCTCGGGTCTCATACGCGCTGCGGGCGGCGACCCCGAGATCGTTCGCAAGGCCAATGACGCCGCGCTTGCCCGTCTGCCAAAAGTTCAGGGCGGCGGCGCAGGCCAGCCTCAGGCTACCCCGGACCTCGTGCGCGCGCTCGACACTGCCGAGCAGGACGCCCAGCGCGCAGGCGACAGCTTTGTTGCGCAGGACAGGGTTCTCGTCGCTCTTGCTGGCACGAAATCGGCAGCAGGGCAGGCACTTGCAGAAGGCAAGGCCGATGCCAAGGCGCTGGAGCGTGCCGTTGCCCAGCTGCGCAAGGGCCGCGTGGTCGATAGCGCCAATGCAGAGGCCGGTCTTGACGCGCTCAAGAAATATGCCCGTGACGTCACGGCGGTGGCGCAGTCGGGAAAGCTCGATCCGGTGATCGGCCGTGATGAGGAAATCCGACGCGCTATTCAGGTCCTTGCTCGCCGCACCAAGAACAATCCCGTGCTCATTGGCGAGCCTGGCGTCGGCAAAACGGCTATCGTCGAGGGGCTGGCTTTGCGCATCGTCAATGGCGACGTGCCGGAAGCCCTGCGCAACAAGAAGCTGCTCTCGCTCGACATGGGCGCACTCGTTGCTGGTGCAAAATACCGGGGTGAATTCGAAGAGCGCCTGAAGGCCGTCCTCAAGGAGATTGAGAGCGCCGAAGGCCAGGTCATCCTGTTCATCGACGAGATGCATACGCTGGTCGGTGCGGGGCGCTCTGACGGCGCCATGGATGCCTCCAACCTGATCAAACCGGAACTCGCCCGTGGCGTGCTGCACTGCATCGGTGCGACGACGCTGGATGAATATCGCAAATATATTGAGAAGGACGCAGCACTTGCCCGGCGCTTCCAGCCTGTTTTCGTAGGTGAGCCCTCGGTTGCCGATACGATCTCGATCCTGCGTGGGATCAAGGAAAAATACGAGCTGCATCACGGTGTGCGTATCACCGATGGTGCACTCGTAGCGGCAGCAACCCTGTCCAATCGCTACATCACAGACCGGTTCCTGCCTGACAAGGCAATCGATCTCGTCGATGAGGCGGCAAGTCGTCTGCGCATGCAGATCGACAGCAAGCCTGAAGCACTGGATGAACTCGACAGGCGTATCATCCAGCTCAAGATCGAGCGTGAGGCAATCCGCAAGGAGGAAGACAGTGCAAGCCGCGAGCGTCTGGTGAAGCTCGAGGTCGAACTGGCCGATCTGCAGGAGCAGTCCGACACGCTGGGTGCGGCTTGGCATGCCGAGAAGGATCGCGTCAACGCAATCCAGAAGCTCAAGGAGCAGCTGGACCAGGCGCGTTCGGAAGTCGATGTGGCCCAGCGCAAGGGTGATCTCGGCAAGGCATCGGAGCTGATGTACGCGACCATTCCCGGTCTTGAGCGTCAGATCGAGGAATCCCAGCAGCGCGAGCAGAAGGATGCCGATCAGGCCGGTCTGTTCAGCGAAGCCGTGACCGATCAGGGCATCGCCGCCGTTGTGTCGCGCTGGACGGGCGTCCCGGTTGATCGCATGCTCGAAGGTGAGCGCGCCAAGCTGGTCAGAATGGAGGACTCGCTGCGCGAGCGTGTAGTGGGTCAGGAAGCCGCACTCAAGGCTGTGTCGAATGCTGTGCGCCGCGCGCGCGCCGGGCTGCAGGACCCTAACCGCCCGATCGGGTCCTTCCTGTTTCTCGGGCCGACCGGTGTAGGCAAGACCGAGCTTGCGAAGGCACTGGCCCAGTTCCTCTTTGACGATGATCGCGCCATGCTTCGCGTCGATATGAGCGAGTTCATGGAGAAACACGCCGTATCCCGTCTCGTCGGCGCGCCCCCGGGCTATGTCGGCTATGAGGAAGGGGGTGTGCTGACAGAGGCCGTGCGCCGCAGACCCTATCAGGTGATCTTGTTCGACGAAGTTGAGAAAGCGCATGAGGATGTCTTCAACATCCTGCTTCAGGTGCTTGATGACGGGCGGTTGACTGACGGGCAGGGCCGTGTGGTGGACTTCCGCAACACGATCATCATCCTGACGTCAAATCTGGGTTCGGATATTCTCGCCAATCAGCCGGATGGTGAAAGCGCCGATCTGGTCCAGGCGCAGGTCATGGCCGTGGTGCGCAATCACTTCCGTCCGGAGTTCCTGAACCGACTGGATGAGATCGTTCTCTTCTCGCGTCTGCAGCGCGCAGATATGAGCCGCATTGTCGCCATCCAGCTTAAGAGACTGCGTGGCCTTCTTGAAGAGCGCAAGATCACGCTCGATCTGGATCAGGCCGCAAATGACTGGCTGGCAGAGTCCGGTTACGACCCGGTCTACGGGGCGCGTCCGCTCAAGAGGGTCATCCAGCGCAGTCTGCAGAACACGCTGGCCGGGCTTATCCTTGATGGCTCGATCTTCGATGGCCAGACTGTGCATGTTTCCGCCAATGGCAAGGGGCTGGTCATCAACGGCCAGCAGGCCGAGTTCGACTGATAATCGCTGTTGTCCTGTGATGCCTGCGCAAGGTATCAGCATCAGCAGAAAGGCGTGAGATCTTCGGGTCTCACGCTTTATTTGTCTAGGCTCAAGACCCATTGATTTGGATGGGGAAATCTGATTCAGGCTCTGTGAGGAGACTGAAG
>NZ_BAPY01000012.1:0-697 GCF_025994195.1 Asaia spathodeae NBRC 105894
CCTCACCAGCCGGTGTATCGACACGAGGGAGGAGAGAACCAAGGCGAGAGATATCAGCCCGAGTACCCAAGAAAACGAGCGCGTCAAAGGCATCCTGAGACGCGGAGGGAGCCGAGGACTGGCTAGAGGAGGAATAAGAACCAGAACCAGACGAAACGCCCTGAGACGGGAGAGAAACGGAGGAACGAGAAGACGAAAAGCGACCATCGGGAAAGACCGACGACAGCAATGACGCGAGATAGGCAGGAGTACGCCAACGAGGACGATAGACGAAGGGGAAAAGCGGCGGCTTGACCTCAACAGAAGGGGAAGGAGGGGGGCGAACATCAATAGACGCGACGCCGGAAGACGAACGAAGAACAAAGCCCTGAGCTACCAGCAAGGCGCGGAGCTGAGACGCAACCTCGGACTGACTTCCGAACAGATGAACCGACACAGGCCTGTGATCCTTCTCCGCGTCAGGCGAAACCACGAAAGGAACGCGAAGAACTTCGCGGTAAAGGAGGCCAACCACCGACGAGCTGGGAACGTCGACAAGCTCAACATCCACCGGAACGGGAGAGGCCAAGCACGACGAAAACGGAAAGAGGAGGGATGCGAGAAGCAGGGAACGAACGATCACTTTACCGACCCACCAAGAACCGAAGGAAAGGACGGTGCAGCGTCAGGAGCCGAACCAGAGAAAGCGGTGACACGC
>NZ_BAPY01000013.1:0-414 GCF_025994195.1 Asaia spathodeae NBRC 105894
TCGTGCGAAGAAGCTTACGACTGTCGGGCGTCCTGATTACTACTCGGTTGCCATGTGGGAAGGCTATAAGCAGGTCCGGCGTGATGTTCTTAGAACAGAGACCCGTTCATATAAAAAGGATATATTTCCGCTTTATAAGTCGTATTCGATGGGTTCGGACGCTGCTTCTGAGGTTTCAGTAGATAAGCGTCGTAATGTTCTTGGTCGTCGCTCGTTTTTCGTAAAAATTATCGTCGCTTTAGTGCTTAGTTCCGGGTCGTTGTTTTTTCTTTATCGTGTATTCCATCCCGTAAAGCATGGTTCCGGTTCGGTTTCGTCTCCTTCCGTGTCGTCGTCTGCCCCGCTTTCGTCCTCTGGGTCAGTTCCCGTTCCCCGTTCCTCTCCGAAGTTTTCGCAGACCTGGCGTGTTTCCGG
>NZ_BAPY01000014.1:0-390 GCF_025994195.1 Asaia spathodeae NBRC 105894
GCTGGTCCAGCCCGAGCATGTCAGCCACACCGTCGAACTGATCGGCCGCATCCGCCAGAACGCAGATCTCGAACAGCCGGCCGGGCAGGAAGGCGTGGCGGACGTGACCGAACAGATGTTCCTCTACGGCAGCAAAACGCATGACCGTCTGGCCCTCGCCCGCGCCCTCGACGATCTCTCGGCAGACGAGGACGCCGGCGCGTCTTTCTCGCTCAGCACTCTGACGCCGAACTTTGAAAAGGGTCTCGCCCTGCTGGCGGATCACGAGCTGAACCCGGCCTTCCCGGAAAAAGCGTTCCACATCACCCAGATGCAGGCCGCACAAGCACAGGCCGGCGAACTCCAGTCACACTTGAATATCGTATGCCGTCTTCTGCTTGAAAAAAAAAA
>NZ_BAPY01000015.1:0-16286 GCF_025994195.1 Asaia spathodeae NBRC 105894
GCAGGGGCAGGGGCAGGGGCAGGGGCAGGGGCAGGGGCAGCTCTCTCACCTTTCTGCGCAAATGTTGAGACTTTATCAAATGGGTTGTGGGCTTTCTTTGAATTAGACAACTGCTTTCCCCTTTTTCTTTGGCGCGATCAGGCCGACAGCCTTACCAATATGATCCCAGATTCCATTTATCTCGCCCGCCGCCGCCTCATTCCTTGGCGCCAGCTCGACCACTCCTAGCGATTGCCCCCACGCCGTTTTGTAGGCCATTCTGTGCGCTACTGTGCCGATCAGTGGCCCGTATTGACTGAGGAACATTGCTGCTTGCGCGGCTTGCCGGGTGCCGTTTTTCACAAGCGTCAAGGCGAAGCCAAAGGGCTTGTCTAACCCTTTGACCATCTCAACGGTCCTCCCGACCGCCTGCACGTCTGCAACTCCGTCTTGAGTGGGAATAAGCACAAAATCCGCCATTGCGAGGACTCTTGGCAGCCACGCAGGCAGACTTGGCGGAGTATCAACAATGATGAGCTTGATACCATTTTCCGCCATGATAGCGAGCTTATCCGCCAGCTCATCCGGCCCACCGATAGCCAATAACGGGGTGGGGGCTTCTCGGTCGTGGAATAGGTTCGTGAGGCTTTGTTGAGGATCAGCGTCATACCAACCGACCGGCCCGAATCCTGCAACCTCTGCCGCGATTGCAAGGTTCGCCGCCAACGTACTTTTCCCAACGCCACCTTTCTGAGCCGAAATTACGACGATCTTCGGAGTATCCACGTCACACCTATTGACTCGTTTCCGCACCGAAAATCACACCAACATTAGTGCGTTCTCAGGTGCCATCATCCGCACTATATTCCCATGGCCATCAAGAAAGCACAATAGAGAATACATCTGACAGCACCATAAATCGCACCACAGAAAAAACCTTTGTTCGCACTTATATGGGTGCGTAGAATAGCCTTAATTAAAATGCCCATCTGCGCACACTCCATAGTGCGCGAAAAGATACGCTTACACCCACCCTTCTAAGTGCCATAGAGAGCATTATGGAGAACGCATCCTAACACGCCCGGATAAGCATCGAAAACGGTGCCTATATGTGCATTATTCGGCGCAACATTCGGAATGCGGCAATTAGTGCTCTTAATGATGCGTGCATGGGCACTATTAGGGATGCAGAACGAGATGCACCTTACTGCCGTTAAGAGGGTGCGCTGCATAGTGCTGTTAAGAGCAGCATATAATGCGCCATCTATAATGCCTCAAATAATGCTTTTGGATGTATCATTGAACGTACTGCCGCATTTAATTGACCCGCCTGAGGGTGAAACGGACACGGCACACGTCTTAATCTTCGACCGGAGAAAGGTTCTCGACCTTTCGAAGCAAGGCAAAAAACGTTCGGTCTAAGCGAAGTTTTCCAGCACAGTGCAAATCCAGCAGCCGGACGAATAGACCACCGGGATTTTGCACTGATCCCTGATCAAACCGGCCACAAACTACGATTAGAACTGCTAGGGCGTTCAAGGCGCCTATGTCAGTGCAGCCTCTTAGCCATGCCCATTTGCCTATGCCTAAAGCTCCGGCGACAGCCGGTGCGCTATCTATAAGTGACTGCCAATTATCTTTGGCGTTGAACAAACTAAATGCCGGTGCGATCCGGGTTGCCATTATAGGCGTGAGTGGGAAATCTCCCACGACTGATATCGTCTTCGCTGAGCTGTTTCGTTTTTTATCTTCAGTTGTCGGTGCTGCATTACAATCAGATTTTGTAGTCTCGATAGAGACTAAAGTTCTACTCTCTGTTCTCTGCTGGGCGTCATTGGTGTCGTCCTCGGGCGTCATATCCACAGCATGAGATGCTGCTGAGATGTTGAGCAGTTCTGACCATTTCGCTTCAAGTTTTGCCACGATTGGCAAGAGTATGGAGCTATCAGTTTCATGCCGGTTTCGGGCTGACGCGATAGCCTTGATTTCGGCCTCAAGATACTCGGCGTCGGCGTATCCTTGCGATGCGAGCAGGTCGGTGAGAGCAAGACATTTGCGGCGAGCTGCGGATATCTGGCTTCTAAGGGCCAATCCCTCTCGATACCTGGCCCTTTCTGCGGCCTTGAGTGCTTCGATCTCGGCTATTTTGCGGACGAGAGGGGAGAGGTCGAAGCCATACCCATCCCTGCGTCCTAACCGTTTGCCGTCAGATGAGTCCCAAGGAATAACTAGACCATGTTCAACCAGCTCTTTGATGCGCCGTTGTATCGACCGTATGTTTCGCTGTGCGGTTGACGCCAGATGATCGTTTGACGGTGCGATTATAGGGCGTTGGCCAGTCGCCCAAACATCCTTGTGGATAAGCCTGACGAGATCGATCAGGGTTTGCGCAGCGGCGAGCGAGATGCCGAGTATCCCGGAAACACCATCCAAGGCGCAAAGAATGCGTGTCTTGCTGATTGACGGCAAAGCTGGTGCGTCTCGCTCTGTAAGCATGGCTGACAGCAGAGCGTGAGGCATATGCCTGCGTCCTGTGGGACGGATCGTATCTGTAACGTGGCTCGTTATCATATTGGGTTCCAATGTTGATGTGGAACCGCCGTTTCTGGAACCCTTTAGGTAAAGTTCGCCTATCCACCAAAAAAGGTGCTTGCAAACCGCCTGTATTTGGGGGAAAAGAGTTCTGCGAGAAACTTACTTTTCCCGCCTTTTTTGGCGGATAGTCTAAACTAAACGTTAGGGGTCGCTCAGAAATGGGCGGCCTTTTTCGTTTTTTAGGGTCGGACTCTGGGAACTCCTTGCGTTATTCCGTCAATCCTTAGTGAATTCCGTCACATAATCAAGTTCCCTTACATATTTGTTAAACGCGCGTCTTGCGCATTCCGCCGAATTTGGTCTGAAATCGTCTGATGATCAATAGGATAACACGACCAATGTGCGTTACCGGACAATCTGAGGCCCTGGCTTGCAATGACAAGCACTGAAAAGCCTGCCGGGAAAACGACCGTTCAGGGCGTTGACGCTCGAACATTTGCTAAAAATGTGCGTGAAGCAAGAAATAGAGAAGGGATCAGCTTACGCCAGTTGGCATACATTACAGGCAGCTCAGTTGCATTTTTGTCGCGTGTTGAGAGGGGTATGAACGGCATCACTCTCAACAAAGCCTCCCAGATTGCTCACGCTCTGCGCATCCCGCTCTACATCATGCTTAAGCCTCGCAAATCCGACAAAACCGATTCGCAGCCTGCGGAGGACGCCGAGTAACGCGAATCGTGAATCGACTATCAAACTGACCGTTAAAAAAGATTGCAGGACGCAACGAAAAACGATTTTCTCACGTTATCAAATGCAGTAACATGGCAGAATGAAATCTGCCCAAACGCCAACCGATCTCAAGGACGAGCGGATCATTGAGATGATCCGCAACGGTTTCGGTGCGACGGTTTGCACGCTACTTCAGGAAACCGAAGTCACTGAAATCATGCTCAATGATGATGGTGAGCTATGGGTTGAACGACTTGGCCACCCCATGGAGCGCGTGGGCACACTCGCCGCAAACAAGGCCCTTGCTGCAATAAATACCGTCGCATCTTTTCGCAAAAAGTGCATCGACGAAAAAAATCCCGTTCTCGAAACTATAATGCCGCTCGATGGGACCAGCCGATTTGAGGCCCTGATCCCGCCAATTGTGAAAGCGCCTGTTTTTAGTATTAGGCGACACTGTTCAAAAATAGTTACCTTTGATGAGTATGTTGCGAGCGGCGTTATTTCGGGGTGGGATCGTGATACCATCTGTGAGCGGATATTGAAATCAGATAATATTTTGGTCTCCGGCGGTACTGGTAGCGGAAAAACGACGCTTCTCAACACTCTGCTTGCTTACGCAGCACATTCTTTCCCTAATCGGCGCCGCGTTGTCATGGAAGATACGCCCGAACTCAAGCGTCCAGCGGCAAACTGCGTCATGCTGCGAACTAGCGAAGTGGTTGATATGCTTGGCCTGCTTCGGGCAACTATGAGGCTGCGACCAGACGCTATCGATGCTGGTGAGGTTCGAGACGCAGCAGCACATTCACTCCTGAAGGCATGGACTACCGGCCATCCTGGCGGATTTGGAACTATCCATGCAAAGGAAGGGGAGCTTAGTGGCCTTTGGCGTCTTGAGCAGCTTGTGCTTGAATCTGTCGCTTTGCCAATGCAGCCGCTAATTGCGGATGCTGTGGGGTTACTGGTCAATATCCAGAGAACCCAGAAAGGTCGAGCTATAACCGGGATAATCTCGGTTGATGGCTTTAAAAACGGAGAATACCAGATCCGTTCTCTCCATAAAAAAGAAAGAGACTGAAATGATTTCGAAAAAAGCAATAGCTAACTTGCGAAAAGCCGCAACATATAAAAAATCGCTCTCTTTGCCTTTCCTGCCTGTGATTTTGTGCGGGCAGGCTTATGCCGCGTCGAGTGGCGGCGGAAGCCTGCCCTGGGAAACGCCGTTGCAGACTTTGACGAATTCGATGAGCGGTCCTGTCGCCTATAGCATTTCCATCATAGCTATTGGTGCTGCTGGTGCGACCCTAGTATGGGGCGGTGAGATTAGCGAAGTGACGAGACGTCTTGTTTTCCTTGTTCTTGTTATCTCATTGATCGCTCTCGCCACATCTGCCTATAGCTCGTTATTCGCTTCTGGCGCAGTATTTTAAATGTTGCGTCTTACGCCAATGTATCGGGCGCTTCACCGCCCGAACTTGCTTATGGGCGGTGAGAGAAAGCCTGTTCTTATACTTATAATAATCTCAGTCGGTCTTTCAGTTTCCTCCCTTAATATTGTTGCATTTTTGGTGTCGGCTTTTCTCTGGGTGGCCGGTATTTTTTATCTGAGATTAATGGCGAAAAACGATCCCTTTCTCATTGGGGTATATATCCGCTCTCTGAAATATAAAGGCTACTACAGCCCAAGATCGAAGTTTAGTTGCAAGCTATAAATTAAAATGGGTGTCCGAAATGCTAAAATTACAGGAATTTCGTAGCAAAGCGAAGGGTCTTGCTGACCTTCTTGCTTGGGCAGCCCTTGTTGACGATGGAATAGTACAGTGCGTCGATGGATCATTATTGGCCGGGTGGTCCTATAAAGGGGAAGATATGGGCGCTGCCAGTCCGGCAGAGCGAAATTACCAAACCAGTATTGTCAATGCGGCGCTTTCCCGTTTGGGAAGTGGGTGGGCCTCGTGGGTTGATTCTGCGCGAGTGCCTGCACCGCACTATCCATCGGCAGAAGAGTCATTCTTCCTTGATCCGATCTCATACGCCATAGACGAAGAAAGAAGGCAACAATTCGAGGCGCATGGTAGCCTATATATCTCAGAGCAGGTTATCATAGTTCAGTATAAGCCGCCTCTAAGAAGAAACCTCAAGGTAGTTGATTATATTTATAGCGATGACTCCAAGGAAGAAAATCCGGGGAAGAAGCTTATTGAGAGATTTAAGCAGAGCTTAGACGAAATAGAAGGCGCTCTTTCTGTGCTCAAAATGAGCAGATTGAGAAGCTACGAGACAACGTTATTTGGAGACAGGACTGTATTTCGCGACGAACTTGTCAATTATTTATCGTTCTGCCTAACGGGCGATACGTCTCCGGTCAACGTGCCGCCTTTTGGCGCGTATATGGACACTTATATATCGAGCGAAGAACTGTGGCCCGGAATTACGCCAAGAATTGGCCAGAATTATATATATTCCGTCGCGCTGGAGGGGTTTCCCGCCGAAAGTTATCCTGGGCTCCTGAATAGCCTGGAAGGTATGGCGATCCCGTTTCGCTGGTCGAGCAGGTTTATCTATCTCGACACGCACCAGTCTGTCTCGGAGCTGAATACGTTTCGCAAGTCATGGAAGATGAAAGAGCGGGGCTTTTTCTCACAGGTTTTCAAGACCCGAACTGGGCCGGTGAACGAAGACGCGTTGCTGATGGCATCAGAAGCTCAACAAGCGTTGGCGCAGGCTGAAGGCGGTCTAGTCACATATGGCTATTACACACCTGTCATCATTCTGATGGGCAAGGATCGCGAAGAGGTCGAGAACTCGGCAACAACCATTGTGAACCTACTTAAGCGTAGCGGTGTGCGAAGTCGGATAGAGACGGTGAATGCCGTTGAGGCGTTTCTAGGGTCTTTGCCGGGGCATACCGACAAGAATGTTCGGCGCCCTGTCGTGCATACCCTGAATCTGGCGGATATGCTGCCGCTCGCATCGATCTGGCCAGGGCGCGACGTGAACCCGTGCGATTTTTACCCTCCGGCATCACCGCCGCTTTTCTTGGCCGCGACAACAGGCTCGACCCCGTTCCGATTTAATTTCCACGTTGGACAACTTGGACACTCGCTAATTCTCGGGCCGACCCGATCAGGGAAATCGACGCTTCTCGCGCTTTGTGTTGCTCAGTTCTTTCGATATCCCGGCGCACGGGTGACGGCCTTCGATAAGGGCAACTCTCTTTACGCCTTGGCGCACGCGATTGGCCCAAAGTATAGCGCACGGCATTACGAACTAGGCGCAAACGAAGAACGTCTTGCGTTCGCGCCATTATCTCATCTCGACTCCGTCGAAGATCGTCTCTGGGCGATAGAGTGGTTGAGCCAGTGCGTCGTTCTTAGGCGAGGGTCAGGCCCGACGCCTGACGAGGCGCAAGCGATTGAACACGCAATCCGCCAGCTTAGTGAAGCGCCTAAGGGAGCGCGCTCGATTACCGAGTTCTGCGGAGCAATCCAGAACCCGGAGATTCGCGAAATCATGAACTATTACACGCTTTCCGGCCCCGGAGGGCACATCCTCGATGCTCAGGTGGATGGCCTCGATGACGCTCATCTTCGCGTGTTCGAGATACAGCACCTGATGAATATGTCAGAAGCAATGTTCCTGCCTGTGATGACCTACATCATACAGAGATTCATTCGTTCTCTCGACGGGAATCCGGCAATGCTCGTGATCGATGAAGGGTGGGTGTTCCTCAAGGACGCGACCATGCGAGCGAAAGTTGAAGAATGGCTTCGAGTGCTTGCAAAAGCGAACTGCATTGTCGTCTTTGCGACACAGAGCCTGTCAGACGCTATAAACTCAGGTCTTATGTCCGTACTCGTAGAATCGTGTCCTACGAAGGTATTTCTTCCAAACCCGGAAGCAAAAAATCCGGCAATTGCTGATATATATAGGACATTCGGATTTACGGATACAGAACTAGATATCGTTAGCTCGGCGGAAAGGCAGAGACAATATTATGTAAGCTCCCCTGATGGCAAAAGGCTTATTGACTTAGGACTTGGGCCTTTGACACTTTCATTTGTCGGCGCCGGATCGCTCGAAAATATATCAGAGATCAAGAAACTGCGCGTCGAGCATGGTGATAGTTGGCCCCTTACCTGGGCGAGACGGCGGAAATGCTCAAAGATTCTGGAAGACGTTTACTCATTCCTTGAGATGGAAGGATCGTCCAAATGAGACACGCTTTGCTTATCGCCTTGACTGTATCAACGCCGCTCATCTGGCTTGGCATGTCTTCGCCAGCTCACGCTCAGATCATGACTGTCTGCCCAACCTGCACCCAGGAAATTAATGAGGCTACGCGGTGGATCACACAGCTCAGAAGCATGGCGGCGGAAATTGAGACGGTAAAGAGTGTCGTCATGTCAGACATTCAGGGCGTCAAGCAGATCACCAATTTGAGCAGCCTTCAGGGGCTAACCAGCGGTAATCTGGATGGCGTGCTGAACAGGCTCCAATCGGGTCTCGGAAAAGCGCAACAGCTCAACAGCTTGCCTCAGACGTTATCGAACGATGCTCAGACAATGAGCAACCAGCTATCGACATTGAAAAGTCTGCTATCGAGCATCCAGTCTCAAAATCAGTCAGACGCACAGAGCGTCCAGTCAATCCAAGGGCAGATTGCCACCACGATAGGCACACATGGCGCCGTTCAGATTTCGAACCAGTTACAGGCACAAATCGCTCAGGCTTTGATCAAGGTTAACCAGATTGAGGGCGCTATAGCACAGCAGTTGGCGACGCAGGCGGCGATAGAAAATGATCGCGAGAACGCCGCCGATCAAGCGCACAATGCAATGCTAGTTGACCAGTCATCTATTAACGTTGATGCAGGGGGCCAATACTAATTATGAAGAAGTCGAAAGTCGCAGTTGCTATTCTGCTCGTCATCAGCGTTGTGGTATTTGTCTATGTTAGAGAAGGCAAAGAACCCAAAAACCATATACAAAACACGATACAATCGGGCGGAATACATACGGTCGATCCAAAGAGCATTAATACCGATGCGGGAGGAAGTTATTGATACCGTATCTTAAAAAGACCCTAATTCTTTCTGCGGTCGCAATAGCGGTTACTGCAATCCCTCATGCTTATGCGGACGGCCTGATAGACAGTATCGTTCAGCCTTATAAATCGTCCAGCGCCAGCACCGCTGCCAGTCTTCTACAATATGCAAGAGCCTTGTTCTGGTCACTTGCTGCGTTGCAGTTTATTGGAGGAAGTATAAAAATTGCCCTGCAAGGTGGGGAGATGATCGAATGGTCAGCGCATATAGTGAGACAAATAATATTTGTTGGTCTGTACGCATGGTTTATGGAAAATAGCTATAAATTCTCTCTGGATATAGTTGATAGCTTCAGGCAGGCTGGATCAAACGCCAAGATAAATCCGACTGGTGTATTTGCTGCTGGCGAGTCTATTGCCAATGCAATATCGAAACACTCATCAGCGTTTCATCCGTTTGACGCCACACTTTATTCCATTGCTTGCGTTGTGATCATCGTAGCCTTCGCCTGGATTTCAGCCCTCCTGATTTTGGCGCTTTGTGAGATGTATGTCCTGATCGCTGCGGGCGTAATACTTATGGGGTTTGGTGGCTCAGAATGGACACGAGATTTCGCTAACAAAAACCTCATACTTGCAATGAGTGTTGGCGCAAAAATATTCATCATAGAAATAATAATCTCTATTGGATGGTCAATTATAAGGTCTTGGTCAACCAAAGAATATGACAGCAATCTTGCCGTTTTTGAGGCTTTGGCAGGGGCTATCATATTTGTTCTTCTAACGTATCACCTGCCGAATATGGCGTCTCAATTTATCTCTGGCGCAGCCACGGGATCGACGGCAGCAGATGGCATCAAAGCCGTCACGCAGGCAGGAGCAGGAGCAGCATTGGCCGCGACGGGGATCGGCGCCGCAGTCGGTGCAGCGGCTTCCGCTGGTGCTGGTGCTGGTGCTGGTGCTTCCGCTGGTGCTGAAGCGGCGTTGGGAGCTTCAGGCGGCGCCTCTGGCGCCGGTGCTGGGGGCGGGGCTCGTTTGGGAGGGACACCACAACCGCCGCCCTCAACAGCAAACCAAGCGGGCCAAGCCCTGGGCCGTATCGGACATGCCTTGGCTCAAGGGGTACGAGATGAGGCTTGGGGAAGGTTGACTGGAACTGGCATTAAGGGGGGCACAATGGGGGGGCGCATGGCGGCATACATCAAGCAGAATGCTTCTCCACCACCACCGCCACCTCAAGAGCAGCCGGAAAATAGCAGCCGCTCTGGAAGCATAAGCTAAATTTGGAGCAAAGCAGGCCGTCAAGGCTTGTTTTGCTCTTTTTTTTCGTGTCATCCATTATCAAATACGATAACGGTGATTTTATGAAAAACAGTGACGTTTCGAAACGTCCGCCTTCAAAGGCGGACAATCCTTATCTCCATGCGCGCGAAGAATATGCCTCTCGTTATGGGAGCTATGTTGCCGCAGCTCGGAACTGGCGATTGGTAGCTGTTGGCTCTTTATGTGTGTCGGTCTTGCTGATTGCTGATAACTGGCATTTGGCGAATAAAGCTGAAACGATGCCCTACATCGTGTCAGTTGACCATCTTGGACAGACCAAATTTGAGGGTGTTCCGTCTCCTGCAAGTGCCGATAATCCTCTGATTATCAAGGGCGCGCTTGAAACATGGGTACGTGATGCGCGATCGATCATCGCGGACCCTCATGCAGAGCGCCACAATATCGATACGGTCTATTGCTTTATCAGTAGGGGATCGCCTGCTTACCGCACTCTGACAGACTGGTATTCTACACGCCAGCCGTTCGAGTTTGCCACTCGTGCTACCGTCGATATTACAAACCTTAACGCGCTCCCGGTGGGGAACGTGTCTCAGTCACATACCTGGACTGTGACATGGGACGAAACTCAGACTAACGCCGATGGGACGGTCACAACGCCCGCGCACTGGACGGCAAATATTACCTACAGCCGATCTGCCGTGCGTCTGGATGATCCCAGAAGCACAATCAATCCTATCGGATTACTCATCACAAATTATTCGTGGGCAAAGCAGTCCTAACATGGCGATTGGAGCCAATTATGCGAGATAAACTCGCCCTTTCGGGTCTTATCCCTGTGCTTGCGCTACCGGGCTTTGCTATGGCGCAAGTGGCCGTTCCCTCAATTGGAGGGCCATCCTCACCGCCATATGTTGTTGGACAGCCGCCAGCCAATCAACCCGTGCCGGGTCTCACGCCTGCGCAAACGCCACAATCTCCTGCAACAAATGGGGCGCCTATCAATCCCGCGTCAGGAGCCGCATTTTCTATCGCGCCGCCGCCTGTCATCAATCCGATTAATCAAAGCCCTGTGCCCCTGACCGATAAAGAGGCAGCAGGAAGCAGTATCGCAACACGTTGGCGTAATGCCCGCTCCATGCCCTCGACGGGTTCGGATGGCGCCGTAGTGTTTTCGTTTGGGGCCACTCAGCCCTCAATCGTCTGCGCTCCGCTTACGGTCTGCTTACTCAGACTTCAGGCCGGAGAAAGCGTCCTACAACACGGCTTGCAGATTGGTGACGGGGCACGTTGGCGAATTACCCCGGCCCTCGCAGGGGATAATCAAACCGTTCTGGTGATTAAGCCGACAGATGCGGGACTTCGTACTACTCTCGCAGTCATGACTAATAAAAGAGTATATTCTATAAGGCTTGTTTCCGTACAATCAGAATCAAAATCTATGGCCATATCTGAGTTTTCTTATCCAGATGAAGAGAAAGAAGCGTGGTCAGAATATTATGAACGCCAAAACAAAATAAAAGAAAACAACACACTTCCAACCGGGAGAAATATTGCAAATCTCGATTTCGGTTATGTCATATCTGGTGATGAACCCTCGTGGCGTCCAATGCGGGTCTATAATGATGGGGTACACACATACATACAGTTTCCAAATGCAATGCGCTCGTCCGATGCCCCTAGCCTTTTGACACTGGCGCATGACGGAACTTGGTTCAGCAGCCCCACAAAACAGTTGGTGAACTATAGAAAAGAAGGAGACGCTTATGTGGTCGATAAGGTATTCGATAGGGCGGAGCTAATAACTGGGGTCGGCGGAAGTCAGGAACGTGTTGTTATTGTTCATAAGGGATAATAACAGTGAATAAGAAAACATGCTCGGCCTTAGTCTCTATGTTCTTGCTATGCTCATGCTCTGGTATCGACCCTTCAGCTTCCTATGTGAGCTATAATATTGACCCTCATGTGGTCAATGTCGCCTCGGCAGATATCACGGCGTTCGCTGCGTCTATTCTGCCTCCTGGGAAGGCCACCATTTGGGTCCGCCCAGCGCAGAATGGTAGCAGATGGTTTGCAGAAGCGATTGAAGCTGACTTGCGCAGACGAGGCTTTGCCATAGCGCCATCTTCTGGGGTCCGGCCCTACGGGGCGCATGAGCTGCGCTACCTGATCGATCAGGGAGATATTGGTACGACCGTTAGGGTCTCGATTGACCAGATAAGAGCTGGTCGCTTCTATGGCCTCGGATCGTCCGGCGCAATTGCGCCCATCGGTCCATTGACCGCACTCAACCTGTGAGGGGGCAATCATGGACGATAGATTAGACCCCAACCAGACCCCTAGCGGGCTTGATTCAATTTCCCGGCCTCCCAAGCGCGGTCGTGGTGTCAAGCAGGTCAATCGTGTGCCAATCATTATTGGTGGTGCTGTCTCAAGCGTGATTCTGGTGACTGTGCTTTATACAGCCCATCAGAAAAGCGTTCACAAAGCGGCCACGGCAGAACCTGAGCTGCAGGAAGTCGCATCCTCAGAAGCACCCAACCAGCTTCTCCGGCACCCAGCACCTGGCCAGATCATTTTGCCTGACGGAAAGCCCAAGCAACCCACAGGGAAACCACAAGGGGCAGTTCCTACGCCACCAGCTATAGTGCAGAGCGCGCCCCCCAATCCATACGCGCAAGAATGGCAACAATATCATCAAGACATGACCTTGCTCCACCAGCAGCGCGTACAGCAGCTCGCTAGTGCCCTCACCGATGACACGGGGATCAAAACTAGCGAGTCATTTTCCAGCGGAAATGTGACCGGGGGTAAAAACGCAGTATCCAGTTCTCGTCCAGTCGATACTGACTATCTGGCGTCCTATCGCACAGGTGCGCGCAATGCCTTGGAAGTCAAAGAGGGCACGGCGATTCCAGCCACTCTGATTGGCGGGATCAACAGCGACAAGGCCGGAATGCTGAAGGCACAGGTACGTCAGAATGTGTACGATAGTGCCACCGGGCAAAAGGTACTCATACCTCAAGGATCGTGGATTATAGGCGAATTCAATAGTCAGGTAGGGTATGGGCAGTCGCGGATAGAAGTTGCATTTACGCGGATTATCTTCCCCGATCAGAGTTCACTCGATCTAGGCGGGATGGAAGGTGCTGATGTATCCGGCAATGCAGGATTTGCGGATCAGGTGAATAGTCACTGGTGGAAGATCATGGGTAACGCCTTGATGGCTGCGGCGTTTGGTTCGGCGCTTCAATTGTCCCAAAACAGTAATAGCTTTAGCGGGAATTCAAGTTCCGGGTATGGGGGTTATAATGCCCAGCAGATCATCGCCGCCCAGCTCGGCCAACAGACGGGCGAATTGGGGATGGAGATAGCAAGAAGAGGTTTGCAAATACCTCCAACGATAACAATAAGACCGGGATACGAATTCAACGTCATGGTAAAAAAGGATATGATTCTTCCAGAATATCAGGATCAGTTTGGAAACGGTTCGCTCCATACAACTGATGATGAGTGAGAAATCGAATGAAAAGAGAATATTTGATTGGCGCCAAACTCGCCCTGGTATCGCTGACAATAGGCGCGCTGGTTGTTCCTACGAGCGCCCGCGCTGCCGACCCTTGCACAGTTCTCATGTGCATGTCTGGGCTTGTCGGTAACGGCACTCCGCCGCCAACTTGTCAGCCTGCAATTGATGTTTATTTCTCTCTCATTGTCTTCCACATTACCTACGATCCGATTTCCACTGCCGCGCTTCGCCTGAAATATCTCGAAACTTGTCCTGGGTGGGCGGCAAATGCAGAGTGGGTAGCGGCTATTCAAGCCGCATGGGGCACAGTGCCCTAGTCGCTTGATTATTCGCCGTCACGAATGCGGACGGCGTTTGCCTTTGTTGAGCGTTTAGTTCTCTTCCTGATTTCCGTTTCAATCGCCTGACGAACCATGGCGTTGCGGTCCTCTCCCTCGACAAGAACGGAATCAATCCGCTCTTTAGCCCCGGAGGGAAGAGTAAGTTGCAAGCGTTCGGTCCATTGCTTTTTGCGTCCCATATCTCCCGGTAATCCGATAAAACTCGCCAGTCAATTGAGTTTTTCGTGTGTATGATATTGACGCGATATCATACACACGATATATTTTGATACATCATCGATATTGGATGTATCAAAATGAAATTTCAGAGATTCCTTTTTCCGACTCTTGCTGCGTCATCAATCCTCCTGACCGCGTGCGGTGGAGGCACCACGCCGCCCCCTGAGCCTGTAATGCTTGGACAGTTCACCAAGGACAGCGACCGTTTTGGTGTTGTCAGCACGCTCGGTCGTGCTGAAGGGGTAATTCGGAAAGACGGGCGCCCTTGCGATATCTACCGGATCTACACATCTGGCCTCACCTCTGGCGGTCGAGCCGCCCTCAAGGCGGGCGAAGTGCTGACCAGTGTTGCAACTCTCGGAGTGGCCCAGTTCTTCTGGATACCGATCAAGGCTGGAACGAGACCGCAACAGCACACTGTCTTGTTCTGCTACGGCCCGAATGACCATCTTGTCGATCTGTATGACACCGATCCGACCAGCACACATGAGCAGGATCACCGGATTTTAGACGAGGTTGCCTATGGTCAGCCGGTATCGCTTGGGGCTCCCACAGGGCCTACCGAGGGGGCTACGCCGCTCGTTCCTGGCGTGACCTCTGCATCGATCCCTGCATCAAGCGCGGTGGTCGATGCGCCGCTCGTATCTTCGCCTTCGGCGCCGGTAATCTACGAGAAAGCTGTCACACCCCTCCCGCCTGCTGAATCCGGGACCATAAGCCTCGATACGGTCTCGCGGGAGGCCACGAATGGAAGAGCGACTATTTCTACGGGAAAAGCGACCATTTCGCAGGACGCTTCCTCGGACGATTTGAACAATATCAGTGCCAATAAAGCAGAGAAGGCTAACTCTGTTTTGAAATAGATCATAACGCCAACACGACTATTGCGCGCCGATCTGCTTTATAAAAAACAAGCTATAGTATTACTGGCGTCAGTGCTTGCCCGTGACAGGCGGCCTGACGCCATTCGATTTGGCGCAATCTGTAACGTTACGATCAATCATGATACAAACTGTGTCGGCGTAAACTTCGCCGATTTTAAGGGAAGAATATGATCAAGGCTCTCGCATCACGCGGCGCTATCCTATGCGCACCACTGGTTTTTCTTGCGGGTTGCAGCGGCCTCGATGCCGTGTCCAATCATGGACAGCTCAACGTGCATACCCATATGTCCGAGACAGTATTTTTAGACCCTGTTAGCTCGGCGCAAAAAACCGTCTATCTCGGCATCAGAAACACATCGGATTACCCCGATCTTGATATTCGGGCCGCTCTGGCAGCGTCATTGCAGCAACGGGGCTATACGGTGGTATCCGATGCTGCGTCGGCCCATTATTTGTTGCAAGCCAATGTGCTGCAAGCAGGCAAGCTCACAAAAGCACAATCTTCGGCTCTTTTGTCCAGTAACTACGGTCAACCGCTGGAATCTCTGGCAATTGGCGCCGCTTCAGGTGGACTGGTGGGCGGTCTGACCAATAATGTTGGAGCCGGTTTAGGCGTTGGTCTGGGCCTTGCTGCGGCATCGGCTATCGTCAACTATGCTTATCAGGACGTGACCTACGCAATTACCGTGGATATTCAGTTGTCCGAGCGTCCGGCTAATGGTGGCAAGGTACACCAGCACACACACACACATAGGGGCACGGGCAGCACTCGTGTTCAGCAAGGCGTGTCAGAAGCAACCGCCCAAACTTCGGGAACGGCTTATTCTGGGGATAGCAACTCAAATGTCCGTACCCAGGATATGGACGAGGAATCCGATTTCAAAAAATATTCGATCCGAGATATTGCTTATGCCGACAAGGTGAATTTGCGCCTTGAGGAAGCAATGCCCGTGCTGACGCAACGCCTTGCCGTATCGTTCGCGAATCTATTTGAATAGATTGTCAGGCGCTTGGCGTCTGCTGGGTCTGGATCGGAAAAGAGCTTGGAAACCGATCCAGACCCTACGAACGATATCATGAAACATACGAAACGATAGAGGCGAACTGCGCATGTCCAAAAAAAAAAGTCCCAGCGAATTAACCCAATCTTTAATTAAATCAATATTCTATACATTGGTGTTTATCACAGCCGGATATATAGCCGGGAAATATTATACGCAATTCGCAATAACGCCGGAAACCGTGAAATCGTTGACCGAATTGTTCGGGAACCCGAATTCTAAGATAACGGAAATTGAATTCGGATGTGGTGTAACCTTCCTGGTGGCTGCTGTTACCTCTTTTATTGCAGCGAGAATTAAACTTAATTTCGATCTGGGCTCTCTCTTCTGGGAAGAGCTTCCCTCAATGTGGCGCACGCTATCAGGTAGCTATCTCTCGCTCTCGGTCGCTTTTTTAATAGTGTGTCACAAAGCGGCACTATTAACAACAGACATAGAAGAAAAGAAGAATCTTATAAAAGAAGGTCATCTTCTATTATTATATTTCTTTGCATCTATAGCTCTAGTTTTCGTTCCAACCATATATGCGCGGATAACTGCATCATGGTTTGATAGGAAACAAGCCTCGCCGAACGCAGCGCAGCCGAACGCAGCGCAGCCGAACGCAGCTCAGCCGGACACAGCTCAGCCGGACACAGCGCAGCCGGACACAGCGCAGCCGGACACAGCGCAGCCGGAC
>NZ_BAPY01000016.1:0-29291 GCF_025994195.1 Asaia spathodeae NBRC 105894
CTCAGCCGGACACAGCGCAGCCGGACACAGCTCAGCCGGACACAGCTCAGCCGGACACAGCGAAGCTAGATGCGGCACTGAAGGACGATCTCAATAAAAAACTTCATAATACACCTTCATAAAAAGGTGATTTTGAAGGTGGTTTATGATACATCAATACCTAGATAATCTGGCGGGCGCAAGACCCTATCATAAACCACCGTTTTTGATGGTTCCGCGACTATATTAATCTCATGGGTCCGAGCTAAAGAGTGGGCCACTGAATGGAGCTGCATCATGTCCGAGCCGCCAAGCGAAAAGCAAGCCATGCACCTTAAAAGGCTAAGCAAGCGTTTTTTAATATCTGCTGGTATTTCTTTTATATTAAGCCCATTGGTTTTCTCCTATTCAGAAAAAACTATACTGGCTATTTTGCTTCCGTTAGCGCCGATTGTATTAACTATGCTTTCTATAGCATCATTCCTTGCGATAGAAGATGCAAAAAGTCGATATACAGAAGTAAAAAACTATCCATTCTATAATTCCATCACATGCATCTTTTATAAAGTCTCTGGATTTATACCAAAACCCTATAACTATTTGTATATTCAGTACCTAAACCTATTAGGTCTAATGGTATTTCCTATAAGCATGGTGATATTCTTTTCTATTACTTCCGCCATCTGTGGAGAGGTGCTAAAGCATTTCGGGATATGTGCGCCCCTATTCTTTTTTGACACCACTCCTAGAACTCCAAGATTACTTTCTGATATCTTTGTTGGAATGACATATTGTATTACGCCATTAGTGATTGTCTTCTTGATAGGCTATGTCCTTTGGATGAATAAAAAGCTCAGAGAGCTATAGAAAATGAATGATGCGCAATCAGCCGACAAAAAGAAGCCTGGCGAATTCTGGATCGACAAAGCACATGAGTTGGCGGCTCTGAAACCAGACCTTCTTGAAAAAACCCTCGACGCCATGGAGCCAAATGCCGCAGCATCCTTCCGCGAATATCTGGAACGCAAATCCGGTGATCCTGCAATAGCCGAATTACCGAGATAAGCATGATCAATCAAATAGCCAAAACACCATATAAGCTAGTGGAGCAGTAGAAATGTCTGACAGCCAGCATACGGCGGGTGGTAACGTTCCCAGCTCCTTATTTAAGCTTCGCCTGACCACACCCTTACGACAGCGACTTGAAGCACAGGCATTAAGTCGTGGTCTAACACTGACCGGGGAAATATTGCGACGCATTGATGAGTCATTTTCGGATGCGTCGGAACGACTGACAACGCTAGAGAAATACGGGAAGGAACAAGACCGCAGACTTAGAGAAATGGAGGAACGCATTCATGATCTTGAGAAGGAGGGCGACAACGCCATGAAATCCAATGACTAAATATAAAGGAAAAACGTTTTGCAATTGCTTCCGGGTGAGCAACCAGCAAGGTAAGATCGATCAAGTCAAGAGATACATGGATAATGCACTTGGCGATAATTGGAGCTATACGCTGGAAGGCAATGATATATTGGTATGTCATGCTGAAGGCGACGATTTCTCAACTGTCGCAAAGATGGCATTAAGCTAGAGGACGAAATTATGTCGCTTGCGCCAGCTCAAATCGAAAAGCCTGACGTGATAGTGCCCGATACCGGGCCGCTCATACACTTGGCACAAGCCAACGCCTTGCATTTGCTCCATGAGGTCGGTAGCCGCGTGGTAGTGACTGACATGGTGGCGATTGAAGCAACCGCCAACCTAAAGAAACCCGGAGCCGCAGAGATACAAAACTGGCTCGACAGGGGAGCCTCGTTAGGCTCGAACGCCCCGGTCTTGATCGAGAAGACCGATGTTGGACGCGCATTCTTGGCGTCCAGACAGGCCGATCCAACGTTTCGTTGGCGTGGGGCAGGCGAGTTGGCAATCGTAGAGTGGCTGCGCGACAAGGTAGATCATACGGACCAAGCGGTTCTGGTCGTCTATGAAAATGGGCGTGTGCCGCGCATGGTTGGTGATTACGGCGTACATGCTGACATTGATGTGGTGACAACCCGCGCTTTCTTGGAGTTGGCGCAGCGACAGGGAATTATCAGCTCTGCCGATGACTACTGGAAGCAGGTTGTTGCGGCGGCTCCCACGGCAAATCCTGATGATGTTGTTACGATGCACCGTAAGCCAAGGTCTTGCTGAAATGAGGCGCCAACAGTGAAGATAGGCTATGTCCGTGTCTCACGCTCGGAACAAACCCACGCCCTTCAAGTTGCTGCATTAGAATCCGCAGGCTGTGGAAGGATTTTCAGCGATACGATCTCGGGGGCAAGGGCGATCCGCCCCGGCTTTTCGGCGCTTCTTGATCATCTTCGTCCAGGTGACGAAGTGGTCGTATGGAAAATGGATAGGCTCGCACGCTCTCTAGTGGGCGTGATAAGCATGATCAATCAAATTGCCGAAAAAGAGGCTTCCATTGTTTCCCTCACAGAGCCGGGAATCAATACGACAGGCCCACATGGTAAGCTGATTCTGCATGTCCTGGGCGCGGTCGCTGAATACGAACTTGGACTAATCCGCGAACGCACGCGAGCTGGATTAGAGCAAGCACGTTTGAGAAACGCCAAATTAGGTCGTCCGCGTAAAATAAGCGCAGGGCAGTCAGATATGATCGTGAAATCGATCACCAATGGTCAACTCACACAAGCTGAAGCGGCACGCCGCTTTGAGGTGTCGCCAATGACGATTCAACGCCTCATGGCGCGCAGCACTAACGCCAGCACCTAAAATAGCATTATTTAATGCACATAGAAGAATGCTGCAAAAAGCATGATAGAATGCACTTAATGATGGACGTTTCATATGTTGCTCGATATCATAACATCGCGGCATTTATCGGAGCGCGCAATGTCGGCACAATCCAAAAGAGCCTTGATCGCTATGAGTCTGGGGTTGTCTGTCTGTGGATCAGGATGGCTATTGCAAGTGCAAGGCTATCGTTTCAACGTGACCCCTTCGGAGCCTCTTGGTCTCTGGAGGCAGGCCGCGATTTCTGGTCTTGTCAAAGGTAAGCTCGTCTCTGCCTGTCTGCCCCTGTCATCCCGAATTGAAGAAGCAAGATCACGGGGATATTTGATGGGGGGACGCTGCCAGGGAAACCTTGCCCCGATTGTCAAATCTATCGCAGCCCTGCCCGGTGATTACGTCAACATCAGTAACCTTGGCGTTGCCGTAAACGGGCACCTTCTGCCGAAGACGATCCCGTCTCGTGCGGACTCATTGGGCAGACCTCTTATCCCGGCCTTCACTGGTGATCGCCGCATCAATGCCGGTGAAGTGTTCCTTATCTCTGACTATTCGCCTCGATCATTCGACTCCCGCTATTTTGGCGTGATCCCAACTGTCAACATTGTTGCGGAAATACGTCCGGTTTTAACAACCAAATGGAAGCCAAGAGGATTTTGACATGAGGAAAGAGCCAAATAGTATTTGGATAATCGAACAATTTCTCATTGGACTGAGGGGTTATTTCATCTTGGTTCGGTGGACTGCTGTTGTTTTGGGTGCGATAGGTCGAGGTATTTCTTTCGTAGTTATAAGCTGCCTGTTTTGCGCTCTATCCTTCGGCTCAATGCTGACCTTCTTGTCGTGTGCTTTTACGGGGCATTTCCTCAAAGGAATCGTGGTGTCCGGCGAGCAAATGATTATGGCGATCTTCTGCGTATCGGTTTTGTCTGCTCTGGGCGGTAAGCGCCTTGCCGACCTGGGACAACGAATTGAGCCCCGGCCAATAGATATTTCCTTTAGGCAGGTGGACTGACTATGCCCGGAAATGTCAGATGACTCAACAAAGCGGCGCGCCATGCAGCGGGAGCGAACACGTCTGGATGCAGGAAGTAGATCATCCCCCCCAGCATTGCGGCAATGATGAGAACAACTAAGCTCTCACCTTTTCCACCTGTTTGCACACTCGGCCAAACTGTGTACCGCCTCCGACTTAAGGGATAGAGCATCGCGCATCCTTCTTTAGTCATCAGATCGGCGCCGATGTGGGCCATATAACCGGCGAGAAAGGCCAGTCCTAAATAGGCTTGCCACGTTTCCAGACCGGCGCTGACAGCTATAGCCACCATAACGCCGATAGCTGAGTGAGACGCAGTTCTATGCCCTGCAATGCTGTGGATTGGATGCGCCAAGAACGGCAGAAATCGGCCAATAATTGAATATGGCGTGTCGATATCCGGGGCCAGACTTCCTGCAACCGCGCCGATGATCTCCCATCGCCCAGGTGCAATGATCCCCCCGGCCATCAGCACGCCGCACACTCCCACACCAATGATGATGTGTGATCGCCCCATCATTTTCTTCGATCTCCGTAACAAAAGTCGTAAAAAGCGTTTCCTTGAGCATTACTATATGCGATAACACTCTATGAGGATGACGCCAACGGCCAGCCACAATATGGGTAGCTCGCATCCTCATATTTTGAAAAAAGCCGAGGTAATTTTATGCGTTCCCAAATTTTGTCTCCCCTGCGAAATGCAGGAAAACAAACCACGAAACGCAGGTTCGGCGCCTTTTTTTCGAGATCATCACAACTGAGAAGCCAATAGATTGATGAAAATGATCAACCGAAAGGGTGCGTTCGCACCGGCCCTATATATGGGCTTTGCAACGCTTCTATGCGGTTGCGTTTCAACTCATTCTCGTAACAGTTCGTATGTTGGTATTACGAATGAGCCTGATGCGGCGACCCTAACTAATGCGATTGTCGATGCGTTGGGATCGACATTCTCCCCGGATAAAACATCGTTTTATCTTCTGCCGGTATCAGGTCAGGACGGTGATCGCGTTCAAGCGCAGTTGCGCGATAATCTGCGCCTGCGAGGGTTTGGCATAGCCCCCACAGAAACGGGGTCTGCTGGGGCGCATACGCTTGGATATTCGTTTACGTCAATCGCCAAGACTATAACGCTCAGGGTGACTGTCGATGACGCATCAATGGTATGCGATTATGGCCATGATGGCTTTGGCGGGTTACAGCTTGTCAGTCAATGCACGACTTATCCCGGCGAACTTCTGACGCTTAAAGCTCCCCACGGGGAACTGCTCAGCAAGATCGCGCCGCAAGGTCAGATCAAGTCCGAGCCCCTTCCTGCGGTGTCCGGCCCGCTTGTTCTGCACCCCCTCGCAGCACAGGTGCCTCAACCGAGTGCCGAGACAACACGAGCGCCGACAGCGGCATTACGAGCTGCTGCGCCTCTCTCTCTCTCTCCGGTCCCTTCCGTAGCCCCCACAGCTTCTTCGACCATCCCCGTCACGCCTTTGGTAGCCTCGGCGCCGGTCGTAGTGCCCGTGACTCCCGTTAAACCTGCCGAGACCTGGCTTCTGGTTGGCGGTCAGCCAATTCGCAGTCAGATGCAAGCATGGGCTGCACGCGGCGGATGGATATTGGTTTGGCCACAGCGCCTAGACTGGATTGTTCCGGCCTCTGCCTCTTTCAGCGGTGATTATGTCGCAGCCCTAACTTCCGTGATCACCGATATCGCAGAAAATGGCCGTTCGATCCGCGTCCGTTTTCATGACCCCAATCGCACCGCCGTTGTCACCAATCCGGCCGGAGACCAACTCCCACAATGAAACGTCTTCCTCTTGTAATCACCGGCCTCGTTTCTCTGTCTGCTTGCGGAGACTTTCAAGATGTTACCAAAATGCAAAAAGAGAACGAGCAAGCTATCAACGAAGCCAAACTTCCTGACGCTCCTGTTGCTGAGCATATCAGTCGTCCTTGGCTCTTAGGAGACTTGTTGCCACCTCAAGCAGAAGTGCCTGCACTACTTAGGGCGCCTGTAAATATGTTTTCTGCCCGCCCTATCGGGCTGCGTGATGCTGCTCTGATGGCAAGCGCGGAAAGTGGTATTCCAGTCTCTCTCGATGATGACTTGGATAGCACCACGCTTGCATCAAGCTCGCAGGGTTTCGGTCAGCGCAATCCGGTACAATTTAATGGCACATCTTTGCCGCCTCCGCCTACCGTGTCGAGCTTTGCACAGCCAAGCCCCACAGCAAATGCGGCAGGAAGACAGAAAGGCATTGGGCCATGGTTTTCATATCAGGGTGATAAGGCAGGACTTTTTGCTGCCTTGGCGACTAGATTCGGCGTCTATCAAAAATATGAGGCTGGTGGAATCCGCTTTTATCGGACTGAAACCCGGACTTTCGTAATCCCGGCATTTGGCGGAAAGCCTGCTGAAACATCTTCCGGTATCACCGCAATGACCGGCCCAGGGCAATCGGCTGGTTCTGGTGGCATGGGCATGGGCATGGGCATGGGCGGGATGAGCGGATCTAGCTCAAACGGTGGCAGCGCAGGAGCTGCGTCGGGCAGCATGTCTTTCTCCACCAGCGCAAGCTATGACGCATGGAAGAACATTCAGGCGACAGCGGAAATGATCAGCGGGGGCGCGCAGATCGTTGCAGACTCATCCCTTGGACGGCTCTCCGCAACGGGCACGCCACGGCAGCTAGACCGGCTAGACGAATGGGTGCGCAGTATCCAAGCGGACATGATGAAACAGGTTTCTCTTGTCCTGACAATCTATCAGGTGAAACTCACGCATGAGCAAAACCTTGGATGGCAACCAAAGGTAGGATTCGAAACCGCTGCGAAAGCCTGGGGATTTCAGACGACGCCTCTCTCATTGCTTCAGCCGCAAGGGTCAAGCTCCCCTCTTAATCTTGGCGGCTCGATCCTTGATACGGCAGGGGGCACAGCGGGACAGTTCAAGGGCACGAGTTTCGTGATGCAATCTCTTGCTCAGATTGGCGTAGTAACTGATAGAAGCCAGAGAACAGCGGTAACTCTGAATAATCATCCCGCTCCTTTCAACGTCACAACCAACACCACGTATGTCTGCGGGACGAATACCGTACTTGCGACCAATGCAGGATCGTCAAGCAGCATACAGCAATGCACCACTTCAGCCGGTATTACGGGCGATATTACCCCTCGCGTGGTCGATAACCGTATCCTGCTGCATGTCTCTCTCCATCTTGCGACCCTTTTGGGTCTGAAAGATGTCAACCAAAACGGGGGCTACGTGCAACAGCCGCAAACTGCAAGCGCGGTATTTGACAGCGAAGCCGGTCTAGAGTCGGGCAATACGCTCGTTATTTCTGGATATATGGCAAATCAAGGTCAAAAAACGAAAAACGGCGTGGGTGTGGCTGATAATTTCCTTCTTGGTGGAGCGGGAGACGCACAGACCCAAAAGCAAATGATCTTTCTTACTGTGACGGCAAGGACGTTGTGATGCAATTCTCAATCCCTGCATTTCCGCGCTTGATCGCAACTCTTACGCTCGCGTCTCCGGCTATGTATGCGTCATCTGCCTGTGCCCAAACTTTGCCTGCCGAGTGTTCCGGCATCCCTGATACGCCCGGAGGCGATCCCCTTGCGGCCCGATTTGACCGGAACCTGACTTGTTACAAGATCATGTCGCAGTTATCCGATATCATGCGCAAGGCGAGCGACATTGAACGGGCACGCCAAGAAATAAAAAAGGCGCAGCAACCTGACCATACATCGAACTTGGCTCGCGAGGCACAGCCAGGGACGTTGATGATGCCGGGTGCAATGATGCCTCCTGGCGTGGCGCCAGCTCCGATGATGCCGATGCCGGCTACCCCGCCAATGACCCAGCCGATGCCGGCAAACACCCAGAAGCCCGAGGCCACCCCGATCTTGCCACAGGTCGAAGCAATCGGCGGGCGATCTGGCGTCAATCATGCTTATCTGCGCTTACCAGACGGGTCTTCAACAGTTGCAACAGTTGGCACCAAACTTTCTGGTGGCCTCGTAGTCCGCAAGATTCTCAGTGATAGCGTCGTTGTGTCATCAGCATCGGGGGATTTGACATTGCCCTTGGCGACCGGCGACGACCTGAACGCGGACACGTCTCCAACACTTCCGAGCAGCCTGCCGACCTCTCGTTGGGGCAACATGCGATGACGAGCATTCTTAAAATTGATGGCATCTCTTGGCGAGCTGGACTCACATGGCGACATAGCTTTGGCGCCACCGAAAACGCTTCTCTCATCAGGCGTGGTCGCACGCTGCATAAGGCCACTCATGTAGCAAGCTATGTGCGCAATGGCATTTATGAGTACGGTTTTTTCAATATTGCAGGGTCAAGTGCAAAGTCAGAGGTCAGATTTCTTGCGCCAACCGTAGCTGCGTCATTTAATAGCGCGGCGTGTATTTCCTGCGTGTTGGATGATACAACGATATGGTTTCTGATAGTGGATCAGGATGGAAGTATTCGTCCTGGCAGTGATCTCATAATTTCGCCAGATGATCTCGCCTCGCTTCGATCCAGTTTTAGTCTGGACGAGACATTCCAAACCGTCAATTTGTCCGAAGCGGGTCTTGCCGATCTTTTGCGGTCGTCTGCATCTATCTCAGTGCAGTGCAGGGCAATCACGCCACATCGCCGCCGCGCTCAGTTTTTAGGCGCGGCGGCGGTCATCCTTGGCGCGTCCATCACAGGGCTCGTCTGGCGATCTCACCTTCTCGCATCTGCTCAGCAGGAACGTGTTCGTATGGCGGCAGCTAATGCGGCGGAAATAGAGAGAGCGCGAGCGGATGCTTTACCCAACACGCCGCTACCTAGCGACTGGTTGGCGTCATGCTATGCAGCCGTGGGTAAAGTGCGCCCCTATCAAATGGGATGGTCCGAAAACGGATGGGTTTGCACCAACGGACATGCCATGATCCGCTTTGCGCGCTCAGATTACGCAACGGTCTGGTCCCGGCCTGATGGCCGCGTAACGCAAAATGGCGATGAAACTGACGTGACGATTCCTATTCCTCCGCTCAAGGGGCGCGGTGGACAGGCACATACGACATTCGCAGACGATGCTCAGACCCTTCTCGGTATCGCCCAGTTTTACAAGGGTACTTTGTCCATCAAGGCGACACCGCTACCGACACCGGGCCAGCCCTCCATAACAACCCCAGCCATGGCGGCAGAAATGGACTGGCGCCCGTTCGAAATGACCCTTCCGGTCGCGCCTAATCATGTCCCTTGGTCAAGAGTTCACGCGCTTCGCTTTCGCTCCGTCGAAGCCAGTGAGAACAGTTTCAGGATCGTAGGAGACCTACATGCTCAATAAGGTAGCGTTGGGCAGGCTCAAGCCTTCCACACTCAAATTCCCGCAGATCATCGCGCAAGCACTCTCTGCCTCATCACGCAGCAAAACCCCTGTTGATCTCCCGGTCCGCACCATTCCGCCTTCTCTCGTCAACGAAATCCATGTGGATTGGGACAAGCTGGAAGTCTATGGGCCTGCCGATGCTCTATCACGCCCAGCATTTCGCGAGTGGATCGCCAATCTTCTTGAGGTCGCATCACCGCCTATCATACTCAAGCCTGTCCCAACCGCGCTAACCGAAGTGGCGAACAGGAGGCGCGATAGCCTTACAGCGACTATCAACAGCATCGCGCCGTTGTTGCGGGGCACCGCATCCTTTGACCGCATGATGACCCACATCCAAGAAGCGGCGGCATTCAATAGTTCGGATCTACATCTTCACAGGGTCGCGGAATCGGCCACGATACAATTCAGGCTTGACGGATCAATTGTCGATACCTGGGAATTGACAACGGCGGAAGCAGACAGCTTGGCGATATCCACGATGCAAGGAATCGCGACAGATCGCACTCAAGGGCAGTTCAATTTCTCTGAGTTTCAGGACGCCAAAGTTGAGGGGGGCGTACTTGATGGCACAGGGGTACTGAATATCCGCGTTGTGCGTGGTCCTTGCCACCCGGTTCAATCGGGGGGGCACTATATGTCGCTGCGCTTGCATCTGGATAAAAACGTGACGCGTACTGCCGCATTACCGGCACACGTCATGGTCAAAGCCCCTCGGATACCGACCGAGCCTGTCATGTTCGAAAAGATGGGGTTTACCAAAGATCAGATCAGCAAAATACATCAGATCATAACTGCCCCTCACGGAATGGTCCTCAATACCGGGCCGACAGGGAGCGGCAAGACAACGACTCAGTACGAAAGCTGCAAGCTCAAGAAGCAGATCGATCCTGGGCGCCGACTTATCACCATTGAGCAACCTGTCGAAATCCCGATGTTTTGGGGCGTCCAGCTTTCGGCCACGGATGAGACGTTTGACCGAATTATGGCTTGCGTTCTCCGTTCCGATCCAGACGATATCGTCGTTCAGGAAATACAAAAGCTCAAGGTGGCGCGCATTGCGATGCAATGTGCGTTAAGTGGTCACTTCGTCAACTCGACTATGCACGTCAACCATCCATTTGCTTATATGGATCGTTTTGAATCTTTTGACTCTCAAGAGTTTTCTTATAAGTCTATTGTTGAGAAGAATATTATTCGCGGCGTAATAGCTCAACGTCTGATACCTGTTCTCTGTCCTCATTGCTCGGTTCCATGGACCCGAGATGATCCGCGCATAGACGAAGTTGATAAGGCGTCTTTGGCGAATTGGGGCGATGTAAGAGACTTGCGCCAGATAGGCCCTGGCTGTGCGCATTGTCGTCAAGGGCGTATCGGGCAGAAAGCCGTGGCCGAAGTGGTCACGGTGGATAGCGCCCTAAATCGCGACTTCCTAGAGTTGGGCGTTGATCGCGCCAAGACGAGATATCGGCAACGTGAAAATTCTGATCGTCCAATGATTGTTAGCGGCCTCCAAGGCGCTTTCGACGGGCAGTTCGATCCCCGAGATATCCGGCAGAAGATCGGCATATTGCCGGTCTCGCCGGATCACGTAATGAGAGGGGATTTCGAGGAATGAGCATCGAACTGATTTCAGAACGTTCGGCGGAAAATCGCAATTCCCTGTGGTCACTGAGCGTACCTGACGTCTTCCATATGAGATGGTCGAGGCGCAAAGAGATGTACGCAATGATTGCGGCGCGTTTATACGGCACTCGCACAATTCCCGACATTCTCGACATGCAGGTAAGCGAATGGGAACGCACGAGAAAAAGAGGATCGGCGCGAGTGGGACGGTCCATTCTTGACGCCATGCGCCGCGAGGGACGCACCTTCAGCGAAGCAATGTCACCTTATGCGCCATCAAACGAGATCATGACTCTCGCCTCTGGTGAGCAATCAGGGAATATGAAACTTTCGCTCGATCTCGTGAGAGAAGTGGCCGGAAAGAGAGAGAAAATCATCAGCAGCGTAAGAACCGCTTTTGCGGTTCCTTGCGCAAACATACTCATGGGGTATTGCTACCTATATTATCTGGGATCGCAAATAGTTCCAAAGATTAAGTCATCCCTTCCGCCCGACACAGAAATAGACGGCGTAACAGCATTCACTTTCAATGCTGCGTCATTTGCCGTTTCAGGCTGGGGCGCCATTATTCCCGTCTTGGTCATCATTGCGATATTTGGCGTTGCCTATAGCTTGCCCCGATATATAGGGCGGTACAGACTGCTACTTGAAGCGCTGCCCCCTTGGGCGATCTACCGCGATCTCACTGGTTATGGATGGATCATCAGCTTCATGGCGCTGGTTGACGCCAATATGAGCGAAACCGAAGCACTGAGGCGACAGGCCGACTGTGCTTCGCCTTGGCTCCACAGCCGGATTAACGCGCTTCTCCCGATCATGACGGGCAAAAAGGCAAAGGGAAGCCTGCTCCCCGAAGCTCTCGTGGCGACTGGCTACAATTTCCCATCCCCGGAAATGATCAGCGAGATTCGAGCTGTATGGGCCTCTCCTGAAGGATCAGACCGCCTGCGAGAAGGACTGGCGGCATGGTCCGAGAAATTCGAGGCGTACATCACCGGGCAGGCAAGGATTGTCGGGTTCGTCGCGCAAGCGGCTGTTGACGGTATGATTCTTCTTTTCGTCGTCAGCTCGTCCAATCTCGGAAACTCGATTGCGGCATCTGTGTCGCACTAATCACTAATAACATTTTGGTTCTATCCCGAAAATCTCGGAATAGATTTCTTGTTTCTGTGATTTTCGGGATGGAACCAAAACAAAAGAGGACAAAATGGGCAGTAGTCAAACACTAGGCTGGATCATTACCGGCATTATTTCCGTTCTGGCAATCGTTGCAATCGCGTTCGGATACGGCATGTGGTCGGCAAGCGACCGCCTGAATAGCGCCACGCATCAAACTTCGGTCATCGCGGCAGATATCCGCCAATTCTATGAAGGATCGGGAGCAACCGATTTTTCAGACCTTACTACTGCAACAGCGATCAAGGCCGGTGGCAGTGATTTTGTTGCAACCGGCGCGACCACGATCCCCCTGCCGTGGACTGGTAGCTATATAACCTATAGCGGGGCTACCGATCAGTTTTTCGGCACCGCAGTCAATGTAGCTGCAAGGTCTTGCGCCGCTTACGCACGCAGCCAGAAAACTGCCGTGACCGTCAACGGACAACAATATTCCACGGCCAATACCAGCGGCATTGCATCGGCATGTCATACGAGCGACGACAATACGATTGTATTCGCTTACAACAAATAACAAGGCGAATATATCGTGTACGTTGTGCTTTTCAGCTTGGCGCTTCTTTTTCTGTACGAAGCAATGACAACGGAAATTCAGACTCGGCCTCCAAAAATATTATCGGACACTTCTCAGTTCGACAATATGTACGGAACTGCATTCCTGACCTACCAAGCTGAAGTCGTGCAAGCGGTCGAAGCCAATGGCAATTCTAGCGGTGTCGCGATCCCCACGATTTCGGGCTCTGGCGGCACGCCGCTTCCCGGTGCCGGTAATCAAGTTGTGCAAAACGGCAGCACTGTGACGATTGCTGTCTATGCGGCTTTGTCCAGCGGACAAATGGCCGCAGCCATTGTGCAATCTGGCGGGAACGCAACAATCGGCTGGTCCCGAAATGGCCAGTGGGTTTCCCCTATTTACGGCCAAATGGGCGGTACTCCGCTTGGCGTGCCTGACGGTGACGCAGTTTCCTTCGTCGCCCTCGAAAGACACTGAGGACAGCAAGATGGCATCATCTAACCTTTTGGGGGCGGTACTCATGTCTGTTGCCGCTGCGACACTCTCGATCCGCTATGCGCGCTCGGTTAGTGACAACCTCGATCAACGCGCAATGGCCCTGACTGCTCAGACATTCCAAGACCTACTTCAAGGCGCGAATAAGTACGCGCAAGAAAATAGCAGCGACCTCGAATCAGCTATTGGTGTCGGTTCTTATCGCGAATACGATCTTCAGACGTTGATCAATGCTTCTGCGCTGCCTGTAGGCTTCTCCGCATTGAATACGTTCCGCCAACAGTGGCATGTTGTGTTTCAGCAACCTCAGACCGGCGTGATACGCTGCCTCGTATATTCGACCGGAGGCACCGCGTATTCTGCGGCATCCGAAGTCAACATTGCAGCTATGGCGGGGCATTATGGCGGGTTTGTCCCGTATGACGGAATCCGGGGCAATCTCAATAGCGGCTCGGCCCAAGGCGCAGGAGGCGCTTGGAACTTGTGGCTAGGAGGGCTTCCAAATCCGGGACCGGGACATTTATACGGTCTCGTCACGATCAATGGCGGTTCTCTCGTTAGCAACGATTATCTCTACCGCCATGCAGTGCCAAATCATCCAGAATATAACACTATGGCGACCCCCCTTAACATGGGCCGCAATGATATCAACAATGCTGGTAGCGGTCGGTTTGCGGGCGCGATTGGCACTATGGGAGTGGACCCTAACACCAAGCCTCCCGGTTGGGGCGGTGGCCTCTCGACCTTCGACGTGACAGCCTTGGGTACTATCGCGGCAGGCCCCGCAAATCAAAACCCGGTCGCAGGTCTGAATTCGTCTGGTGACGGGTGGTTTAACCGTAACGCCTATGTCGGAAATCAGCTATCCGCCGCTTCGGTTCAGGTAAACGCAGGAAATAACGTTAATATTGGACCAACTGGTTCCGTTTATGCAGACGGCAGCAATATAGCTCTGCGCACACCCGGTACTGCTTATATGCAGCATCAGGACGGATCACCTGCCAATATCGCAGCGCAAGATGCTTATGTTAACTACGTCTGGGCTAACCGAGTTAGTCTTCCAGCGGGAGAGAACCTGTATATTGGAGATGCTGCCATATTGGGCGACGCCTGGAACATCGCGCTGAGGCCAGCAAATGGACGTATCTACATCCAAAACCGCTATGGGCTTGCAGCCGGTGACATGGACCTCGGACAGCTAGAAACACACAAGGGCGTATTATTCGACCGCACTGACGCCAATCCCGGTTATGGTTGTGGTCCCAACGGCCTTGTTGCAGGAAAATTTGATGGAAGCGGGGTGCCGTTAGCCTGCATCAACGGGGTCTGGTCTGCATTGACGGCATCGTTCAATACTGGCTCCTGGGTTTCCGGGTGGCTAGGATTCAATCAAATGAGTGGCCCTTTCACCAACAATGCTGGGACGGCTGCTGCGGTCAATGTCGTTTGTCCGTCGCGTAGCAATGATCTGCGCATACAGATTATAATGGATAATGTCGTCCTCTGGGACAGCGGCGCTTATGTTGGCGGAGGCTATAACAGCACGCAGTCGGGTAGCGTTATCATCCCAGCGGGAAAATGGTATTACGTGACGCTCTCAGGTTTCCCCGGCCAGAATGGACAATGCTACATTGCGGCAAGGTGGTGATCGTGCTTCCGCCCTGTGTGCATATTGCCGAAGCAGCCTATCACGTACCGCGAGCCACGTTGGAGCTGGTATCCTCTCGCCACCAAGGCGGTGTCGGCCCCATGGGCATCCAAGAAGGTTGGATGCCCATTTTAGAACGTGCTGGCTTTGAGGCTCAGGCAATTCGCAATAACGCCTGCTGGAATATCATCGCAGCGGCGTGGATAATATCAGGCAGCTCAACAGGCGTAAGGCACTCACCCCACAGCCCTTACCTGCCCCAAAACCCACTTACCCAGCTAAGCGGCGAGCTATCCGCGTGTGTTGCCAATGCCGCACGCCTCAACCGGATACCGGAGGGCATTTTTCGGGCAGTCCTTATGACGGAGGGAGGAAAGAACGGGTTAGCTCACCGCAATCAAAATGGTTCTGAAGACCTGGGCGTTGCCCAGATCAATACGCGCTGGCTTCCCGTACTATCGTCTCAAGGCATCACCAGAGAGCGTCTTATGAATGATGGCTGTCTGAATGTCAGTGTTGGAGCGTGGATTCTAGGTCGAGAACTAGCAAATGCCGACAACACAGATACAAATGATATGTGGCGTAGGATAGGAAACTACAATTCACACACACCGTCTAAGAACATAGCTTACCAAAACAAAGTCTGGACAAATCTACAAAGGATATCCCAATAAAAAACCCCGCTCTAGGCGGGGTTTTCTTTTTATCTCGATATCCTTCTTCCCATCTTCTGACTACTTCCCGATTCCCTTACAGATTGCGCTTGGACGCTCTGTTGCGCGGCCTCTTGGCTGGCCGCGTTGATCGAGTCACGCGAGACGTGAGATGATATACCCTTCATATCTCGAAACGCTGTAATCGCGTCTTGGACCTCTGCGCTTTGATTCTCAGTCATGGACATTGTTGACGCCAACCCAATCCCATGATCCTGCCGTTCCCGCGCAGCACGGACCTCTGCACGGGCCACGCTCGCATCCAGCTCGCGCACCAGACCCTGCAATCCCTCTCTTTGAGCTACATCGTTCCAATCAATCCCTTCTTGGGCTGGGCCAAAGGCTGGCAGGATTGCAAGTCCATTTGATTGCTTCGCTGCTTCCTCCGCTTTCTGCTGCCCGACATTGGGACGCGGGGGGGTTTTCAAAGGCAAATGCCTATCGTCGTCACCCGCAATATAGAGAGACGCATCAGGACTCTGCTCACGCAGCTCCTTTGCGACAGCAACGAGATTAGAGGCATTGAACGCAACCGCTACAGGATCGGTCGTGGCGTCATGCACTGAGGCGGCGGTAGCATATCCCTCAGCAATCCATTGAGGACGCCCTTGTTTGCTCGCCTGTGGGTCTCCAATCATGGCGTAAAGACCGACAACCTGGCCTCCTGGCAGAAAGCCTTTCCAGCCGTCTGCCTTGATGACTTGCAACGATCTCACATCGCCATCCCGGCGCTGCATAGGTAGCAAAAGGTCGCCATCCCTAATGCTGTGGTTTTTCTCGCCAAGGTGACTGTCTGCGACCGCTACGGTTGCCGCTGTCGCCTGTAGCAAGCCATGAGGCTTAACCCCTTTGGATACGAGATAGGGATGGTCTGCCGATGCCGGAGTGGCAACGGATAACAAGGCCGTTGCTATCCCTGCTGCCTGTTGATGCTTTTGTGCTTCAGCCTGTTCGCGGATTTCTCTGCTACGTGCAGCATTGGCGATAAGTTCGCGGCGCTCCGCCTCGGTTATAGATGACTTGGCCGATGCCTTCCAATTCTGCTTCTCGCCGGTCTTATGGTTCTCGAACCACCCAGCCGGACGGCCATCCGTATAAGCTCGATAGGCACCGCTGCGCTCCCTTCCCGTATCACCCTCGACCGGCACCCGATGCAATGCGCCATCCATCTTCGGCGCCGCGTCGAGCCTAAATCCTGCTACCCTCAAGGCTTCAGCAAACTCGTCAACAGGAGCTATCGAGCTTTCGCCTGCCTGCCCGCGCATCCATTGCGCGAAAGGAGCCTCATCAGTTCCGGTCGGGACATACCATGATTTGGCGTCCTTATCCCATTTGGCGCCCTGAGCCTTGGCCGCGTTACGATCCTCCCATGGCACCGAAAGATAAACGCGCTCGTCGGACGTTTGCGCAGGGCTTTGCACCACGTCCTCGGCCTGAGCCGGGAGCCACCGGGCAAAGGGACCGAGCGCCGAACCTTCGGGCACATACCAAGTCTTCTCGGCCTTGTGCCACTTGGCTCCCCGCGCCTTGGCATGATCCTTTTCCTCGAAAGGCACCACGATAGGAGTGTCTTTATCGGCCACCCCCATATCGGCCACGTCAATAGATGGCTCCGGGGTTACTGGGTTTCTGCTCAGCGCATCGATTGCGAGCGTGTCAATCAGGTGAGACCAAGGTTTCTCTCCCTGCATGGCATTCCGTGCGATCGGGTTCGCACGTTCGCTTTGAGGGACAAACCAAGCCGGTCTTTCGCTGCTGGTCGTTGATTTCAGCGCGTCATAGATCACCGAGGCAAATTCGGCCTCCGCCTGCCCCTTATCGGCAAGAATTGTGCCCTGCTGGTAATCGCCACCCCGCAACAATGCTGCGGCGTCAAGCGCCGCCTGATCGAAGCCGAACTCGGTCCCAAGAGCCTCGGTCCAATTTCCGACTTTCTGTGCATTGGAAAGCATGACACTGGCAGCGGCAGGCGTGATTTCTTCGGCAGTCCAGATCGACCCAAGCATTTTTGCTTCCGATTCAATCTGTGAGGCCGTCCAACCTGCATCCCTCCCCAGTATCCGGTCGGTCATGAGCTTCAGAGCGTCGTCATACGCATCCTCATCGAAAACGCAGCTCCTGCCCTCCGCCATCCTGTCCTGAAATGCCTGGGCGGTGTCGGCGCTCTGCTGCTGCTGCTGCTTTTGGCGCAAAGGATCGAACTGCATAATGTATGCTCCGATTTTCTGTGCTTCGGCGGATGCGCGTAAAATCTCTGTCGGGTCTTCTTCGAGCGCCTTGATCCAACTGCCGATATAAGCAACGTTCTGCTCTGGATCGTACCGTATCCCCAGCTCATCCGCCAAAATAAGGCTTGCGATCTCCGCTCTCAGCTCTTCTCGCGCATATCCCGGCGACCCAAACGGATTGCTCAAATCACGAGCGAGCCGGTCTTCATGGCCCGTCCAGTGCCCTAACTCGTGCAATGCCACGCCATAATATAAATCTTGCTCTGCAAACTGGCTCTTTTCCGGCAGAACGATTGCATCCAGCTTGGGGCTATAATACGCCGCATTTCCAAGTTTGTGCTTTATAACAGCGCCGGAATTGGAAAGGATTCCTTCAGCTCTTTCGTGTAATTCCCACTCGTTATTTACCGCCCGTGTCAAAGATGCAGGCAGCCCTTCAATCTGACTGGCGTTGAATACCGTAAAAGCTCGTACCAACGGATAATCCAGCTTCACAACTTGGCGTACTTCCTTTCCTTCCGCATCCTTCACAGGTCGTCCTTGAGCGTCGAGAACCTTCCTCTCTTGCGTCCACTGCCAGTACCGAAGCTGTGTACCCTTCTCTCCCTTTCGGACCTGGGCATCAACGCCGGACGCTTGATCGTAAGTCATCCAGCGATTGTCGCTGTAACCCTTGTTTTCCTGCTGAGCGAGCAAATAGAGGGTGTTGCTGCCCTTGTAGGTCACGCCAGATATCGGGTTGTATGGTAAAAAGCCTCGGCCATCCCACGGCTTTTGCCACGGTGCGGTGCCTTTCTTGAGCTGCGTTATGATCGCGTCCGCAATCTTCTGCGCATAGTCTGCATCATTCTTCATTGTCGATCTCTCCCACGAGATCGATGTTCGCTACCTGAACCTCTTCGAGTGATAGGGCGTCTTCTGTAAATGCGCCTTGCTGAATTGCTTCCGCATGGCTGACCTGAGCGACTGCGCCCGGTATCGAGATATCATCGATGTTCTGAGTAATGCGCGGCATCATAACCATATTAGCCTCCCTTTTTGGACGTGCTATTTTGCTATTTTGGATAACTCAGTACAAGCAATCTTTGCCTATCTACCGGACGAAACCTGATGAAAATAATCATCAGGAATTTCAATCTCCGTCTCGATTTGGTAGGGGCTAGTCGTTTTTTTGAACTGACCGGAAGGCCCAGCCCAGCGCCGGATTTCATGCGGGCTTACCTTGATATAATAGCGCGCCACATAGCCGTTTTCGAAGCCCGCCAACGGCGATCCTGTATTGTAGTATGATAGCGCCACCTGTAGGGCGTCTTGGCCTTGACGCCCTGCCCGTAAGGCTCTCGCAAAACCAGATGCGAGGATAGACGCGCCCGCATGTATATTCTCGCAAGGTCTAAATACCTGAGATACAGATAGACCTAAAGCCGGTAAGTTCCGGCTATTAATCTGCATCAATCCAATATCGACACTATGACCAACAGATATAAGATGTTCTACCGTCCTTATTGCATCAGATAAATTACGTGGTGACGGCGGATTTGCCCCGCTATTATCGTGTATCGCAAGCTCATTGCCACCACTCTCAACACTAATTACCGCGTCCAATGTGGATGGCGCCACAAAAGCCGCACAGGCGGCGAGCAGCGGCCCGATCATACCGGCACTCGATAAGTGCTTGGCAGGACCGGAACGTTCTGACCCACACTCATAGCTATCTGGGATGACTGGATTCGATCAGTCGTCCTGGGTGGAGAAACTTTTGCACGGGCCAGAAATGTAGCATCCTGGAAATATAGAGGCTGCGTTCCATAGATAACATTGTGACCAGCAACGAAAACAAGCATATCTCCCGCCTCGGTTATCATATCGCGAGAGTCTTTCTTTGGCGACTTCATCGTAGATACTTCGTGAGGCGTCATTAGCGGTCGAGAAACGTTCTGATATGAACGACTTACGCTGTCTGTCATACCAAACTGCTTGCCACTCTCAGAGATATCCTCGGCTACTACCGTCATGGTTCCGGTCATTGCGCTGATCTCGTCAGCCGTTTCCTGACGGTTAGGGGCATAGACAACGCGCACATGGCAATTCGAGGTTATAGCCTCGTTATCGGTGTATTCTTTCCATAACTGGTTAAAGTCCTGAATAACGACATAGCATTTTATGCCGTATCCAGCGACGAAAGCCATGCTTTCCTCGAAAACTTCGAGCTTCTTAAATGATGGAAACTCGTCCATCATCATCAATAACCTATGCTTATGAGGTCTTATTGGCTGGTTACTGCTATCAAACGTTAAGGGATCGCGAGTCAGCACACGCATAATTTGATTCATCATCAGACGAACGAGCGGCCTAAGTCTTTCCTTGTCAGATGGGCGGATAACGAAATACAGAGTGACGGGTTTTTCGCTATTTACGATATCCCACATTTTGAAATCGCTAGAACTTATGTTCTTTCTTATAATTGGATCTCTATATATATTGAGAAATCTTTTAGTAGTTGACATAACAGAAGTATATTCTTCCTCCCCCCGTTCAATCAGACCTATCATATCCCGAGCGGTCTGCCCGATTACAGGGTCAATCTGGTCAGTCCCTGGAAGACGATACGCGAGCATCTCATCCCATAACTCGCGATCTTTTTTTGTCGGATCAGAAAGAGACCAGCCTATGTCGAACAAAGACGGCACTTCCTGGCCTTCCGAAGAAGCCAGTCGAAGGCGATACAATATAAGGCCGACCAGAAGGCTATGCGCGCTTGACGCCCAATGATCCCCCTCGATACCTTTCCCGTCAGGATCAACAATAATGGTGACGAGGTTTTGGGTATCTCCGACCTCATATGGCGTATTTAGTCTAACTTCTGATAGTATATTATATCCGCACGAACCTTCAGGGCTCGCAGGGTCAAATTTTAAAACAATATTCTTTGCATGTTTCTGACGCCAACCTGAAGTCATCGCCCATAATTCGCCTTTTATATCATGCACGACTGCTGATCGTGTCCAAGATAGCAATGTAGGCACAATCAAACCTACACCCTTTCCTGATCTGGTTGGAGCCACCACCATGACATGCTCTGGCCCCTCATGCCTGAGATATCTCAAGCGCCCCGTTGGATCGGTCCAACCCCCAACTGTTACGGCATTGCTTGCCGCTGCTTCGGGTAACAACAACCCAGCGGCCTTTATTTCGTCCTCCGTTTCGGAGAATTTCGCAGTACCGTGCAAACCTTCTATCGGCGCCGCTTTACGGCGTCCGGCACTCATCATTGCACCCAGCCCTATGATGAGTGTGAAGGCGACACCACCGAACACGCACCAATCGAGCATGTAAAAGAGAGGCTTATTATATACGCCTAATCGTAACTGCCAGCCGAGCCACGACAAAGGCGCATAGAACCCGCCCGCACCAGACGGGCCAAGGTAAGAGGGATCGCGTCCAAATCGCTCAGCCACATAATGCGTAGCTGCACCGTTGATCGCTATGACACCCAGCCCCATAGCGGTCAAAAGAAGCAATTGCCGCAGACCTGTTTTCTTGGTCTTCGCAGGCTCCCCGCGTTGCATTACGGGAATAACAGTCTGCTTCATCGGCGTTTCCCACTTCTAACAGTTTTCGCATTATCTTTTTTCAACTCGATCATATCCCCTGGCTGCGACGAAGCAGGGTTTCCCGTCTGCACAGCGTTGACCGGCGCCACGACGATCTCTGTGTCCGTCTCAATCAGTACGACCGCCTTACGATTTGACATGACTGCCATCTCAACAAAGCTCCCCTTGATCGACTCACCATCTGCGAGCGTTCTGTGTTGCTTTATCGGATAACGTGAGCTGTTGATAGAATTTCGTTGCGAGACGAAAACTCCCAGTGAGTCGTCATCTTCGTTCTGGCTCCCGAGCCATTTGGCGAAAGGGGCCTGATCCACTCTAGGAGGCACATACCAAGACTTCGATACGGAATCCCATCGCGCACCGCGCTCTTTTGCTTCGTCCCGCTCTGAGTATGGGACTTCCAAATGGACCTTCTGACTGGAAAAACGTCCATTCCCATCCACGAATTGCGCCAAGCCCATCACGGCAGGATCAACGCCAGAAGGGACAATCCATGTCTTCGTCTCAGCATCAAACTGCGCCCCGGCATCTCGGACGAAATCGCGATGCTCTTTGGGAACGATAAGTGTGGTTCCGGGTCCGGCTGGGTCCGCGCCCTGCTTTGCAAGGTTCCAAGCCGCGAAAGGCTCAAGGTCAATACGCGGAGGAACGAACCACCGCTTGACCGCCGCGTCCCATCGCGCACCGCGCTCTTTCGCCTCATTCCGCTCGCTTGGCGGGACTATCAGGTAAGTCGCCGTCTGTGAGAAACGCCGCTCGTCGGCCTCTCTTCGCGCTACTGCTGCAACCCGCCTTGCCTCCATATCCGCATCGGCAAACCGGATTGTTGTTCCTGGCAATGACGCAGCTTGAGCAAGCGCGTCCTTGAATTCTTCTGTGCCTTCCACCTTCAAAGGTCGATCAAAACGCTCAGCCGCCAAGACAAGGGCCAAAGCCGCTGACCCGGCGCTTAGTTCATTGACCGTGATCTCTTTGGCCCGGTCATCGACTTTCCCGCCATCTTCGGTTTGATAGATAATCGTTCCGTCTTTTCTGACGTATTTTTGCACGTTTTTGAGAACGATATCCTTACCGGCTGACCAGTCCTCGGCACGCAGTATATTTCGAGCGAAAGTATCCCTTCTTTTTTCTACCTGCCTAAGTATTTTTAGAGCTTCTGCATTCCCTTCCTCGACCTCACTTATGAGATAATCATACCAATTCGGCGTCTTGTTGGTTTTCCTGACTTCATCTCGCTCGCGTGCAGCATCCTCTTTGGATTGGCGAATTCTCTCTTTCTCTGCATTGATCCGCGCTTGCTTTTCTTGCGGCGTATAGTGCCGCATCCGCGCATTTTCTCGGTGCCCGCGCAAATCCTCCTGGGCAGATGCCCGAACGGCCTCATGGCGGTCCCGAATATCCTTTAACGCTTCCTCTCTACGGCGCGGTGCCTCTTCTTTCTCGACCAGATAAGCCGCCCATAATGCTTCTGCCTCGGGACTGCGCTTAATCGGCTCAGGCCCATATTTTTTCTTGGGACTGGTGGGCTTTGCCATAGCGCCATCTTCGGCAGCACTCGCCCCCTCGCCCGCCTGCACGGTCTGGCTATCGGCGTCATCGACATGAGGCGCAGTCGCTTCAGTATCATTCACCAGCTCGACATTCGCGGGCCTGTCCAATTCAACCCCATCGGGGCTATCTTCGGCAGCACTCGCCCCCGCGCTCGCCTGCACGGTCTGGCTATCGGCGTCATCGACATGAGGTGCAGTCGCCTCAGCATCATTCACCAGCTCGATATTCTCGGGTGGGAGGTATGGCCCAAGACGATCCTGCAAACGCTTGATAGACAGTGAGCGATCTACGTCTGAGGCTTTGATAGCCAGCGCCGGGTTGCTTTTCGTGCAGACGACAAAGCCTGCGCCATGTTTTTTGATCAATAGATCGAACTGGCCAGCCGCCTCATGAATCTCAGACCAGCTCGCAGCATTGATCAATGCATCCTTGGCGTTGTCGCGCACCCAGCGCAACAGGCTCTTTTCACCTCCGTGAGCCTCCTTGTCGGCAGCGCCACCACGAACAACCGTGCCGTCCGGCATCGTGACTTTGGGGGCATGTGTCCGAGTGAGGTTGTGTTTCTCTTCCAGACGGGCACACGCAGCCATCAGACTTTTCTTATCGTAATGCGGCGTGATGACCCTACGGCTATCAGGATGGACCTTATTGATGGCCACATGGATATGCAGGTGGTCTTGATCGTCGTGGATGGCTGATAACCGCTGGTGATCTTCGAGACCTATGGCCTTGACCAAAGCGTCCTCGATATCCTGCAACTGCTCTTTCTGCGGCCTCTCCCCAGGAGGGAAAGAGATCACCAGATGATAATTACGATCTGCCTTCGACGGGAGGGCGACGCCTTGTGTTGCTTCAACGAGCAATATGGCATCGGCCATAGTGGTAACACCGGCCATATTCGTAAAACGGATACCGTCATCCGCGACCTTGGCGCCATCATGACCGCTATCGGCGGCATAGGAAGCCAAACGCCCCCATCCCTCGACTGCCGCGCTCTGCTTGGCCTCATTGCCCACATATTTTCCGAGCCGAGCAAAGCTATCCTTCGTCTTGCGACTAACACTCTTAGCGATCACGATGCACCGTCACTTTCTCGCGCATGAGATCAATCAACGAGGTCAGCTCGCTTTGCAGCTCAAGCGTTCTGTCGAGCGCAGCCCGAACCTCATCTTCTGATACGGCCTGCCCTGGCGCTTCCACCAGCCAGAGCTTGAAGAGTCCGCCCATGCGGCCAAGGTCGCCTCGGATACGGAAGGCTTCGATAATGGCTTCCTGATCGAGCAGGCTGGGCGGCTGATAGCCGAGGGCTACCTTCCGCATATAGGCTGATACAGGCAGTCGAACAGCTCTGGCTGTCTTCTCGATTGCTAATCGCTCTTCCTCCGTGACCCTGACTTTCAATGGGGCCTTTGCAGAGCGAGGCCCACTGTCCTTTCTCCGTCGATCAGTCCTGTCGGCAGGTTTTTCAGACATATCCTCGTCCCCCCAATGCGTTGAGCCGCAGGCGAATAAGCTGCTGCCCGGTACCGGGCTGCACATCTTGCCTTCTGACGCCAAGTGAATTTTGGTGAATCTCGGTGAATCATGCAAGGACATTGCGGTTTGGGGGTTCCGTTACCGAGATTCACCGAGTATCACCGAGATTCACCGAGATTCACCGAGATTCACCGAGATAGAGCCTCGGATCAGGGGGCTGAGTCGTCCAAAAGAAAGAAACGAACCCAATCAGAATTTTGTTGTCATATATGATAATAAACGGTGTGCTTTAAAGCACTCCGATGATAGAGTGTTTGAAAGGCGCATCGAGATATGACCAAAGGTCAATGGGGCGAAACAAGGAAAAGATTCCACGCTTTAAAAGACGAAATAAAAACGGATTACGATAATCGGCTCACGGGAAAAGAGATTTTCGAGAAATACCAAGACAGAATTCCATGCAGCAAAAAGCAATTCTATCATTGGCTGAAGGTCTATTTCGCCCCCAAGCCATCCCCTGAGCTGCCCCCCTCAGACACGAACATGAAAGCACCCACAAATGACCGACACCCACGAAACAGAGGCCCCCTCGAATTCAGTTCAAAGCCAGACAGCGAAAAAGTCAGCCGCTGGCTCAACAAAGACTGAGAAGCCACGCCCAAGCAACGCGGCTCATTTCGTGCTTCAGGGCAAGGGGGGCGTTGGCAAAACGCTGGTATCCAGCCTGCTTGCGCAATACCTGAAAACCACCGGCGCAATCGTCCGCTGCCTTGACACCGATCCGGTCAACAGCTCCCTTGAGGCCATTGAAGGTTTGAAAGCCGAAATCGTCCCTCTCTACAAAGAGGGCGAAAGCAGCACGGATCATCGGGCCTTGGATAAGATGCTATCCGACATTGCCGAACAACCCGCAACATACGTCATCGACAATGGCGCAGCGTCATTCAAGCCAATGGTCCAGCATCTGATTGGCGACGACAGCCTCACAATGCTCGCCGAAACCGGCTGCGCGCCCACGCTGCACCTGGTCATCGCGACCGGCCCCGAGCTTGAAATGACACTGAGTGGCTGCGCTACAATCCTTGATGCGCTTCCCGGCATCGATAATGTGACGGCGGTATTGTGGATCAACGAACGTCAAGGATCGTTCGAAGAAAGCACCGGAACAAGATTCGAGGACTGTGGGTTTTACAAAGAATATAAAAGTGAAATTTCTGGTATTGTTGAAATATCAGAGCTTAGCCCCGCATCGAAAACAGTATTCTCTACAATGCTCGCCAAGAAGATAACTTTCGAAGAAGCGGTAAATGATCAGGAATTCTACGCCATGGAACGATCGCGGCTCATGAAGATCAAGGAAGCGATTTTCGGCGCGATCAGAACTGGAATGGAAGGCATTGGCTGATATGACCGCCTCCCGGAATCTAGCCAGCCTGCCGCCGCTCGATCTGGAAGAGGTAAAGCGAGCGATCCGCGAAAAACACTCTCTGCGTCTATCTGATAGTGACCCGATATTGGCCGTCGCTACACTCATGGATTTGATGGCAGAGCGTACAGCACAGCGATACGTGGCGACGCTTACGCCTCTCTTGGCAAAGCAGATCGATGACTCAAAGCTGATTGCCGAGCAGATCATCAACACCGCAGCCACCCATATTGCTGAACATAGCCTCGCGAATTTGAAAGAGGCCATTGAGCAGAGCGTGACAAAAATTCGGGCAGAGACCACCGCTCAAAACGACTCAGCCAAGCAGCTCGCCACGGCTCAGGAAACGCTTACTCAGCAAGCCAATAAATCGGCCAAATGGGCTTGGTGGGGCGCTTTTGCGTCGCTCCTGACAGGCGGAATTTTCGTAGGTCTGATCATCGGCACACACCTATGAGCAAGATACCTACCAACGTCTTTGCATTACGCGAAGAATGGCTTCAGGCCGCGATCTCTGCATTGCGGCCCCATTTTCAGGCGTGCGGCTTTCCTTTGCCGGTCTCGATCCGAGCAGCCATAGGATTCCCAAGTAAGGGCAGCAAAAGCACCTGTGTGGGTGAGTGCTGGGCCTCCGTCGCATCTGCTGACCAGCACAATGAAATCTTTATTCGCCCCGATCAGGCCGAACCTCTGACGGTGCTTGGCATCTTGGTCCATGAATTGGTTCATGCCTGCATCCCTTTGGGGAGCGGGCACGGTCCAGTTTTTCGAGAAGCCGCAATCAAGGTAGGGCTTGTCGGCAAGATGCGTGAGGCCATGCCGGGAACTGCTCTGAATGACAAGCTCAGCCTCCTGACCGAATCTCTGGGTCCGTTGCCTCATGCCACACTCGATATCGGTTTCCGCGAGACGGCTCCACGAGCAAAAAAGAAGACCCATATGCTCAAAGCATATTGTCCCGGCATTACCGAGGGTGAGGCGAAAGAGAGTTGTGATTATATCGTTCGGCTCACCGCGACCCATGCCCGCAAGGGGGCACCCATTTGCGGCGTTCATAGCGTGAGGATGATTATTGACTGGCCGGAAGATGAGACAGAAGAGGAAAGTTCGTCTGATGCTCCGCAAACATAGCGAACAAGCCCCGGCATGAACAATTCCGAGATTTTGATTTCCTACCTGTCCGGCTCGTACTAAAAAGACCCTCGATCTCGTTTTGAGGGATCAACTTCGTTGTGGTTGACGAACCCGACCCCGAGGCTTGCCGGTCTCGGGGTCATTTCATTTTATATATTGACAACTATTGACCGAAATCACGGGGAATAGCTATCGTCATCGATATCGCTACCACGCGCCTTGCTCCCTGACTGGCTCTCGGGCCACCAAACCCCATTGAAAGCCCATCATGACCCCCAAAGAGTTTGATAGCGCCGTGAAATTTCTATCCAAGCTGGATTCTACGAGCATTGAAATCGGTCGCCTTGTCCTGGTCCAAGGCCAATCTCAGAAGGAAGTAGCAGCCAGCTTCGGCCTTACGAAACAGAGAGTTTCGGCCATCATTCGGCGGCTAGAACAAGCCAGCGCCTCAGTGCCTAATGGCTGGGTCAAAGTGACGGTCTGGCTACCGCCAGATGCAGCAAGAAAGGTCGAAGAAATAGAAAAAGAAGAAAAAAACAAAATATCTCTATAGACTGCTATTGACTACAAATCATACTAAATGTATTATCTCCATGTTGTCTAGAGGTGTCGGCAAGCACCAGACAACAAACCACAATGGAGATAATAATGTCCTTCAAAGCCATCAATCAGTTTCATGACGAATATTCTCTTGTAAAGGGAATTGCCAAATTCCTAGCTGAAGGTGTTGCGTTCGCCTCACTCATGACTTTGGCCACCATCATTATCGATCTGATCTGACGACTATCGCGAGGCGGGTTACTCCGCCTCGCACCGAAGGAGTAAGCGCCGTTGCGTTTTCTAAGATGGCCTCTCGGCATCAAAACCATCAACCCCGACGATCTGAGATGGCTCACCCCACAGCCAGCCAATAAGCCCGCAAATCAGCCCTCAGAGCCCGTACCCCTCTTTTCGGATACGATCCACCGCCCCCAAAAAAGATCAGCCCTATGGAGCCCTGAGCAGGCTTATAGCAGGGCTCAAAGAGCGAAAGCGTGGCGCAAGATACGACGCGCTGTGGAGGCTTTACCACCCGACAGCCGAAGAGATTTTTGGCCTTGTTGGCGAAGTCCTGCCGGAAGACAGTTCTACAAAGGCACGCCGGAAGGCGCCCAAGAATTCTACGAAAGAGTTATCGAATAATAACTGTTTACCGCTATTGACTACATGATTCTCCCATAATAATATCACCTTGTTAGCGGGCATTGTCGGCAAACAACCGCTAACAAGCCACAATGAGAGAAAACATGATTAACAATACCGTAGAACTCAAAAAAGTATCCGAAGAGAACCGTATGCGTTTTACGCCTATGCTTTTCGGTCCTCGCCTTTACCTCCAAGGTGAAGCGACTGTTTTCGGAATGGCCTCCCGTTTTTGCGACGAATATAAAGGAGGCTTCTGGGAATTCATCGAACTCCCCGATGGGGGCGGGTTCATGTACCCCGAAATGGGCGAAGAAACCGTATCCATTTCCATACTGAGTAACGGCTTTCGCTCTTCAGCGGTCTCTCCAGTCGCAGTCGGCATTATCTGCACACTGTTCACGTTGTCGCACCTGAGCATGGCCAGTCCATATTCCACTGAACTGTTGAGCGATCGCTATCATCAGCTACGCGCCTTCGCGGACACTCACCCCGAGTCTGAAATCATCTTTTCAGCAATCGACTAACGAAAAAAATGAAGGCCCAAGCTATGCCTGGGCCTTCTCTCTCGGGGGAACATAAATGTCTGATTTTCTTACTCTTGGCGAAAAACAGAAAGCCAGAGAAGTGATCGAGCGCGCAATGCGCGCTGGCTACGCAATCAGAGTGTGGGAAGGAGAGGATTGGGCGCTATCCAAACCAAGTCTGAATGTGGCCGAAATTATGGCTGCTCTTGGCAGCACCGGAGAAGATAGGATCGACTTCGTTGAACCTACGCCATATACGGGCCAGTCTTACAAAAAAGTTGGCTGGATACTCTTCATCTACGGCAATTGCCCAGATGGCAGCGAACTATATGCCGATTGGTCAGATAACGAATTGACAAATAAGATCGTATCCTAAGTCTTTACTGTCTATGCCCGGAGGGCGGGCATAGACTCACATCAGTTTAATCTTTTTTCTTTGCGCGTTTCTTGTAGGACCGCGCTACCTTTGGCGTCAGATGACTTTCATCTACCTCAACGCCGATAGCTTTTAAGCCACAAAAAAGCATACTCTTAACCGTATGACCGGGATGCTGATCAAACCACTTTTCCACCTCTACCCAGATATCTTCGGGGAACACGACATTGATTGCGTGTGATTTCTGAGAAGCCTTGCTTACCGTGGGAACAACAAATCCCCCGGTCGGTTGCGATCTCGCTGATACACCCTTGGCCGTTGGTTCCTTGGCTGGCAGCTCCTGGCCGATCTCGGCCGCAGGGGCAGGGGCAGGGGCAGGGGCAGGGGCAGGGGCAGGGGCAGCTCTCTCACCTTT
>NZ_BAPY01000017.1:0-238 GCF_025994195.1 Asaia spathodeae NBRC 105894
TTTTCTCCAGATATCTCGCCAAAATAGAGATCGGAGAAGATCAGATGATTGAGGTTGAGGTCGAGCAGGAGCTTAAGCCACGTCATAGGGCTGTTATTGCGCTCTGGCGTACTGGTGTTGATATTCGAACTGTTCTCAAGCGGAGCCAGTTCTACAATGTTCGCAGGGAGATTTTCGAGGCTGTCTCGATTGATATAGGTTCGATCTGTCAGGACGGTGCGAATGTTGTTCGTCTTCG
>NZ_BAPY01000018.1:0-1138 GCF_025994195.1 Asaia spathodeae NBRC 105894
AAAAAAAAGGGCGGTATGACCCGCCCTGTTAATCCGAGAATGAGGATGAAAACCCGAGAACCGCCGCCAGTCCCGAGAGAGCCCCAAGGAAGGCGTAGGCGGCATACACAACAGCCTCGGCCATGAAGGGGGAGCCGAAGCCCCCCACCCCATCAGACGCTACGGATCATGGACAGGATACGCTTGGCTCCGCCCTGCGCGAGATTGACGACAGCAATGACGGCAGCAACCGACATGATGGCGCCCACGACCTCGGTGGAGCTGACCGACGAGAGGAGCGAAGAGAAATCGACGCCAGAAGCGCCAGTGGTAGCAGAACCGGACATATGAACCTCAAGAAAGAAATTTGCGGATAGAAACAACAACAACCCCGGCACAATGGGAAACGAACCATGAGCCGAGAACCAACCCGAACGCCCAGAAAAAGAAGGTATGAGCCACACCGCTATCAATGGACGGGAACGGGAAGGAACCCGCGCCAAGAGTGACCTCTATGGTCCCCCATTGGCACGACTGCCCGGCTACAGAAGAAACCGAAGACGGACCCGACACAGACGTGAAAACGTGAGCCGAGGTCACAGAAGCGGTAAAACAACCGTAGAGGGCAGAATCAGACATTAAGCGGCAGCGCGGGAGGGCTTGTCTGTAACGACGCGCGAAAGCTCGGAATGAGCCTCAGCCAACGAAACAAGACGGACATTGCGAGCCAGTTCGAGCCCATATTTTCCGCGCTGGAAGGAACCAATACCGAGAACGTATTTACCTACGGGATACGCAGGCTGTTTCTCTTCGAGAGAAACCTCGAACTTCTCCGGGTGAGGCTCACCCGTGGAAACCCAAATAGTCTGACGACGAACAAGCCAAAGGCCACGCTCATTACGGCCTGAGCGTTCATCAATGTCAGTCGAAAGAACTTCGATAACTGGAAGCATTGCCGCCCCTACTAAAAAAATGAGAAAGTTTATTACTGTTTTATTACGTCATCACGAGAAAAAACGTCTCTTTGACGAAAAGTAAGCTAACACGACAAAGAGTGTCAGGGAATCGAAAAGTCGCTACAGACAAAAAAAAGGGGGCCGAAGCCCCCTTGTTGTTGCAAAAAAGATACAATGCTACGCGACGAGACGAAGCCCCGAAG
>NZ_BAPY01000019.1:0-183148 GCF_025994195.1 Asaia spathodeae NBRC 105894
ATATAACTGATAATATTTTAAATATAATATTATATATTATGCAAAGTTAAATCCTGCTTCCTGATTTGTTAAATAAATATTATAGAGATTCTCTTAACTTTTTTGAAATCGGTTTTTCCATAATCCCGAATGATCATGACTGTATGTGCCTGATGAATCGGTGAAGAGATGACAAAAAACATCAGTATTCTGGGAAAATTGACGCTGTCATTCTCCATCATTGTGGGGGTGGTGGTTATCTTCTCATTTGTCGCTTTCCGCTCGCTCTCGCAGATCAGGACGGCAGATCTGGGTAATGAGCAGGCGCAACAGACGATCACCGCACTCAATGATCTGCTCGATACGCTGGTCGAAAGCCAGAATGCGATGCGTGGCTATGTTGCCAGCACGAACAGGCAGTTCATTACCCGTATCGATGGCTATCAATCGCGCGTTCCGCCCCTACTGGCTCGGCTCGAGGGCGCAGTGCCGCGCGGTCAGATCGACAGCGATTATCGACCGCTTCTGGCTGCGATCAACGTCTTCAATGCCCAGATGGCGGGAACCATTGCGGCAATGTCGCATCCGGAGCTTATCGACCGGACGCGTGTCGAGATTGCCAATACGGCCCGGCTCACGGCGATCCGTCTGCATATCGGCAATCTCGTCAAGGCTGAACGGGAGACGGTCTTATTGCGAAGCGCCATGGCAGTGCGGGCTCATCGAACCGGCACGCTCACCCTGTGCGTCGGCGGAGGGGTGACGGCCCTTATTGCCATTGTCATGGGCGTGGTCCTACTGCGATCCATCGCCTCCCCGGTGGTCAGGATGACAGGCGCCATGAATGCTCTGGCGGCAGGTGATACCGCGATCATGGTGCCCGGTTCGGATCGACGTGACGAGATCGGCATCATGGCCGGATCTGTCGAGGTTTTTCGTCAGGGGGCGATTGAAAAAGCCCGTCTTGAAGAAGAGGCAAGACAAACGCAGCGCCTGCAGGAGCAGGAAAATCTGAAAAGACAGGCTGAAAGCGAACTCGCCGCCCGGCAGGTGCAGGAAGCGACCGATCTTCTTGCCGAAGGGCTTGCCAGAATGGCGAAAGGCGATCTGTCGGTTCAGATCAGCAAGGAATTTGCCCCGCAACTCGAGCCATTACGCGCAGATTTCAATCGATCCTTCGTTCAGCTCTCGCGTGCTTTTTCCAGTGTCTCGGGTTCGGCACTCGGAATCGGCAATTCGACAGAGGAGCTCGCCACGGCCTCCGATCATCTTTCCAGACGGACCGAACAGCAGGCCGCAACTCTAGAGGAGACGGCCGCCGCCCTAATTGCCATCACTCATCGTGTGCAGGAGACGACCGACGAGACGACCACCATGCACAGGATCATCGATTCCTCGAAGGCAGATGCCGAGCAGGCCGAGACTGTGGTGATCCGTGCCATTGAAGCCATGGGCCGGATCGACGGTTCGTCCAGATCGATCGCCAAGATCGTGCAGATCATCAGTGATCTGGCATTCCAGACCAATATCCTGGCCCTGAATGCGGGCGTCGAGGCCGCACGTGCCGGCGATACGGGACGCGGTTTTGCCGTCGTGGCGGGAGAGGTGCGCAATCTGGCGCACCGGTCGGCTGAGGCGGTCAAGGAGATTTCGGCTCTCATTGCCACGTCATCCGGGCAGGTCGAGGCGGGCGTTTCTTCCGTTCGTGAAACCGGTGAGGCGCTGCAGAGACTCCTTGGTCAGTTTGCGACGACAAGCACCCTGGTTGCCAATATCGCCCAGGCTACACGCGATCAGCTGACCAGTATCAGGCAACTCGATGCGGCCATGAGAAGCATGGAAACCGTCACCCAGCAGAATGCGGCTTCTGCCGAACAAAGCGCGGCAGCCAGCCGCCACCTTGCCACTATGGCGGGTGGCCTGAAAAAACTGGTCGGGAGTTTCGAACTGGCGGAATGAGAGAGGTCGCGCTCAGCCCCGGCGCTCAGCCCCGGCGCTCTGCCACGGCAGCGGCGAGCGTCGAGACCAGAACCATAGAGGCGGCGTTTGAGCGAAAGCCCTGAAAATCCGCCTCGTGTACTTCAAGCCATAGCCCTGATTGCGGAATGACCGGACTGGCAGCACTGTCGGTCATGGAAATGACGGGCACCTGTCGCGCCTCGAGGGCTTCGAACAATTCCACGGTGCGTGGAGCATAGGCCTTGTAGCTCAGAAGCAGGGCGGCATCTTTTGGCCCGGCATGGGCAAAGCTTTCTTCTTCCATGCCGGTTTCGAGCCCGATGATCTGGTGGCGGATATCGAGCTTTGCGAGAAGATAAGACAGATAGCGAATGACCGGCATCGAGCGTCTCAACCCGAGAAGATAGAGACACTCGGCCTGGGCCAGGGTTGTGACCGCAGCCTCGAGCCTGTCTGGCATCAGCTGTGTCTGAAGCGCGCGCAGCGATTCCTGGGCTGCTTCATAAAACCCGTTGAAAATGACCGAGGCTTCCACCGCCTCGCCATCGACGCGGTGCAGCGCATTGACCCGCTCCCGATAGGTGACATTGCGCACGCGCAGCCTGTCGCGAAAAACGGCCTGCATATCCGAAAAACCGGCAAATCCAAGCGTGCGGGCAAAGCGCACCACGGTAGAGGGCTGCACCCCGGCCTGGCTGGCCAGGGAACTGACCGTGCCCAGAGCGACTTCGTCGGGCGCATCGCTGACGAAATCTGCCAGCTGCACCAGTCTTTTCGGCAGTTCGGCGTAGCAAAGGCGCAGCCGGTGATGAAACGCGTCAAAATCGGATTGGGAGGGTGAGGGATCTTCGGGAATCTCGGTCAAGGCTGCACAATCCGAAAAGGGAATAAACATTCCATAGCATTTCACGCCCCCCGGACGAAGCGGCCGCACGATGCGCCCCGGGCGTTCGGCCAGACTTAATCACATAAGCGTGCGAAGTTAAAGAAAATTAGGGAATGTACGTTCTACGACGTGACCATGAACGGAATGTATGTTCTTATCATGTGCAACGTAACATGCTGCAGGAGTCGGGGATGCGCGGACAGGATCTCGATATCGTCGCAATAGGACGTTCTTCAGTCGATCTTTACGGACAGCAGATTGGCGGCCGTCTCGAAGATATGGCCAGTTTCAGCAAGGCTGTCGGCGGGTGCCCCGCCAATATCGCGATCGGCACCGCCCGTCTCGGGCTCAAATCGGCGCTTATCACGCGCGTGGGGCACGAGCATTTCGGCCGGTTCATCACGGAGCAGCTTCAGCGCGAGGGGGTATGCATCGACGGTGTGCGTATCGACCGCGACCGCTTCACGGCTCTGGCCATTCTGGGTGTGCGTGACCGTGAAAATTTCCCGCTGCTTTTCTATCGCACCGATTGCGCCGATGCGGCGCTTGACGAGGGCGATATCGACCCGGCGCTGATTGCACGCACCAGAGCGGTTGTCGTGACCGGTACGCATTTTTCACGTCCGGCATCGGCCAAAGCCCAGCGCAAGGCTATGGATCTTGTCCATGAGCATGGCGGCAAGGTCGTCTTCGACGTGGATTATCGCCCCAATCTCTGGGGGCTGGCCGGGATCGGTGACGGAGAGTCACGCTATGTCAGATCTGACAGCGTGACGGCCCATCTGAAAGAGATCCTGCCGCATTGCGATCTTATTGTCGGGACCGAAGAAGAGCTGCATATCGCAGGTGGCAGCGAGGATACGCTTGAGGCCATCCGTGCCATCAGGGCGGTGTCGAAAGCCACGATCGTCTGCAAGCGCGGACCGATGGGGTGCGTCGTGTTCGAGGGCGCCATTCCGCCTTCGCTTGAGGACGGCATTTCCGGCCCCGGCTTCCCCGTCGAGGTCTATAATACGCTCGGTGCGGGCGATGCCTTCATGTCAGGTTTCCTGCGTGGCTGGGTGAGGGGCGAGAAAATCGCCGAGTGCTGCCGTTTCGCCAATGCCTGCGGGGCTTTTGCCGTGTCGCGCCTGCTCTGCTCGTCGGAAATTCCGACCTGGGAAGAGCTCAGCTATTTTCTGGCAAAAGGCAGCAGCGAGCGCGCCTTGCGTCATGATGGCGCGCTCAACCACCTGCACTGGGTCACCACGCGGCGTCAGCAGGCCACGCCCATCATGGCTCTGGCCTGTGATCATCGTCTGCAGCTTGAAGAAATCGCGACCTCTGTCGGTGCTTCCTTCGACCGCATTCCCGCTTTTAAGAAACTCGCGGTCCAGGCGGCAAGATCGGTGGCGCAGGGGCGTCCCGGTTTTGGTGTCTTCATGGATGGGCGCTACGGTCAGGAGGCGTTGTTCGATGCCTCTCATGCCGGGCTCTGGACGGCACGCCCCATCGAGAAAACCGGTTCGCGCCCGCTCGATTTCGAAAGCGGCGGATCGCTTGGCGCCCATCTTGTGGAATGGCCGAGCGAGCAGGTGATCAAATGCCTGTGCTTCTACCATCCCGATGACAGCGAGGAACTCAAGGCGCGTCAGGAGCGCGAACTGATCCGTGCTCAGGATGCCTGCCGCAAACTGGGCAAGGAAATTCTGATCGAGATCATCGCGGGCAAGAACGGTGCGCTCAGCAGCAACACCGTCTCGTCCATTCTCTCGCGTCTTTACGATGTCGGGCTGCGTCCCGACTGGTGGAAGCTCGAAGGGCAGCGCGACCCGAAGGCCTGGGAGAATATCGGCGCAGTCATCGAAGCGCGCGATCCTCACTGCCGCGGTGTGGTCATTCTCGGCCTCGATGCCCCGGCAGAAGAGCTGATGGAAGCTTTCAGGGCTTCGGCAGCCACGCCCTGGGTCAAGGGCTTTGCCATAGGGCGCACCATTTTTGCCCAGCCTGCTCGTGACTGGCTGGCTGGAAAAACCACCGATGAGCAGGCCGTTGCCGAAATGGCGCGTCGTTTCAGCGCCTTCGTAGAGGCCTGGACATCGCGCGACCAGTCGGCGCTGTCCGGCGCCAACGCCTGAAGCCAGGGAGCAGGGGAATGAAAACGATCCGTTTGACCATGAGCCAGGCCCTTGTGCGGGCCATGATGGCGCAGAAGACCGAAATCGACGGGCGTATCGAGCCTTTCTTTGCCGGTGTCTGGGCTATTTTCGGCCATGGCAATGTGGCCGGTCTGGGTGAGGCGCTGCATGCACAACGCGATGCGCTGCCGACGCTGCGCGGTCATAACGAGCAGGGCATGGTTCATGCGGCCACGGCTTTTGCCAAGGCGTCGCGTCGCCGTCGGGCGATGGCCTGCACCAGCTCGATCGGGCCGGGCGCATTGAACATGGTCACGGGTGCCGCCGTCGCCCATGTGAACCGTCTGCCGGTTCTGCTTCTGCCGGGCGATGTGTTTGCCAATCGTATTCCCGATCCGGTGCTTCAGCAGGTAGAGGATTTCGGCGATGGCACGGTCAGTGCGAGCGATGCCTTTCGTTCGGTCTCCCGCTATTTCGACCGTATTACCCGGCCAGAGCAGATTATCCCTGCATTCAACCGTGCCATGGCCGTTCTGACCGACCCGGCAGAATGCGGCCCTGTCACCCTCTCTCTCTGTCAGGATGTGCAGGCCGAGGCCTTCGATTATCCCGAGAGTTTTTTTGCAGAGCGCCTTCACCGCATTCGCCGCCCGGTTGCAGATGAGGTCGAAGTGGAAGAGGCCATTGCCCTGATCAGCCAGTCGCGCAAGCCATTGGTGATTGCAGGTGGCGGTGTGCTCTATGCCGGTATCGAGAAGGAGCTTGCGGCTTTCTGTGCTGAGCGAGGCATCCCCGTCGGTGAGACCCAGGCAGGACGCTCCTCCCTGCCGACCTCGAACAGCCTGAACATGGGCGGTATTGGTGTCAGCGGCAGTTCGGCAGCCAATGCGATGGCCGCCGAGGCGGATCTTGTGATTGCTGTAGGCACCCGCCTGGCTGATTTCACTACCGGGTCCTGGGGGCTGTTCTCCAATCCCGATATGAAAATCGTCTCGCTGAATATCCAGCCTTTCGATGCCACCAAGCATCAGGCCCTGGCGGTTGTTGGCGACGCCGGTAAATCGCTGACGGCGCTTCAGAACGGCCTCAAGGGCTGGAAAGCTGCCCCGGAATGGACGGGCAAGGCGGAGCGCGAATACCGGAACTGGATGGAGATTTCTGCCCGCTATCAGGCACTGCCCGACGCGAGCCAAAAGACGCTGCCCACCGATGCGCAGGTGATTGGCGCCGTGCAGCGCGCCGGTCGCCCCACCGATACGGTCGTGTGCGCGGCGGGCGGTCTGCCAGCCGAATTGCAGAAGCACTGGCAGGCCGAGCAGCCCGGCGGATACCATATGGAATATGGCTTTTCCTGCATGGGTTATGAGCTGGCCGGCGCTTTGGGCGTCAAGATGGCCTGCCCTGATCGCGAGGTGATCGTGATGCTGGGCGATGGTTCCTGGCTGATGCTGAATACCGAAATCGCGACATCCGTGCTGCTCGACAAGAAGCTGATTGTCGTGCTGCTCGATAATCATGGCTATGGCTGCATCAACCGGCTGCAGCAGGAATGCGGCGGGGCCCCGTTCAACAATCTCTGGGAAGATTGCCAGCAGGTGCGCCCCTTCGCGATCGACTTCGTGCAGCTCGCCCGTGGGCTGGGCGCGCATGCGGAAAAAGTCGCTGGCCTTCCGGCACTGACCGAGGCTGTCGAGCGCGCCCGTTCTGCCGATCGCACCACGGTTCTGGTGATCGACACCGATCCCGCACCGACCACGACCGATGGCGGTGCCTGGTGGGACGTGGCCGTGCCGGCGGTCTCGCCAAGACCTCAGGTGGAAAAGGCCCGCGAAGGTTACGAACGCAAGCGCGGCGCACAGCGCATCGGCAACTGAGACAGATTCATGCCGCCCCGCCCAAGACAGGCGGCGGGGCAAGGAGACGAGTATGACGATCAAGATCGGCGCCAATCCTATCATCTGGTCCAATGACGACATGCAGTCGGTTGGCGCATCCACGACGCTCGAGATGTGTCTGGCTCAGGCCAGAAAGGCCGGGATCCAGGGCATGGAACTCGGGCATAAATTTCCCCAGACCGTTTCCGGCATGAAGGCGGCACTTGATCCGTTCGGGCTTGAATTCATTTCCGGCTGGTGGTCGACCGAGTTGCTGACGCGCAGCGCCGAGGAGGAAATTGCAGCCCTCAAGCCGCGTCTCGAACTGCTCAAGGGCATGGGATGCAAGGTCTGCATCGCGGCCGAGACATCGAATGCCATTCATGGCCAGATCGATACCCCGCTTTCTGCGCGCCCCTATCTGGCTGCTGGTGAGTGGCAGGAATTTGCCCGCCGCATGACGGTCGTGGCTGGTTTCCTTGCCGATCACGGGATCGACCTTGTCTACCATCATCATATGGGCACGGTCGTGCAGTCGCGCGAGGATATCGGGCGCTTCATGGATCTGACGGGGCCGTCAGTGAAGCTGCTGCTCGATACGGGTCATGCGCTCTGGGGTGGCTCCGACCCGGCAGAGCTGGCACGTTCCTATCGTGAGCGCATCCGCCATGTGCATGGCAAGGATATTCGTCCGTTCAAGCGCGCCCAGGCTGATGTCTATGACTGGAGCTTCCTGCGCAGTGTGCTGTCTGGCGTCTTTACCGTACCCGGCGATGGCTGCATCGATTATGCCCGCGTCATGCGCGAACTGCCCGATTATTCCGGCTGGATCGTGCTCGAGGCCGAACAGGACCCTGAAATTGCCAATCCGCTCGTCTATGCGCGCATGGGCCGCAATTATCTGGTCGATACGCTGATTGCGACGGGCCATATGAAAGGGGATGCGTCATGAGCTCCCGGCTTCTGGTGCATTCGCACAAGCCCGACGAGAAGAAACGTACGGTCTCGGTCACACCGCAATTGGCGGGGTGGGGTTATATCGATTTCAATGTCCGGTCTCTGGCCGCGGGTGAGCAGATTGCAGACCGCACAGGGCCGAACGAGGTCTGCCTTGTGCTGGTAAGCGGCAAGGCACGTATCATCGGCGCCGGGCAGGATTTCGGTGTGCTGGGTGAACGCATGGACCCGTTCAGCGGGGCGCCCTGGTCGGTATATCTTCCTTCAGGTGCGGAGTGGCGCGTCGAGGCTGAGACATCGGTGGAACTCGCCGTCTGCGGATCGCCCGCCAAGGGGAAATATCCGGCAAGGGTCATTCCCCCCTCAGAGGTCGGCGAACTGACGCGCGGCACCGGCACCAATCAGCGCTTTGTGCGCAATATCCTGCCCGATACGGCGCCAGCGGAAACGCTGCTTGTGGTTGAGGTCATTACACCGGGCGGACATTGGTCGAGTTATCCGCCGCACAAGCACGATACGGATGATTTTCCGAATGAGACCTATCTCGAGGAAACCTATTATCACCGTCTGAAACGCGGCAGCGGTTTCGCGCTGCAGCGTGTCTATACCAAGGATGGGTCGCTCGACGAGGCCATGGCTGTGGCCGATCGCGACGTGGTGCTGGTGCCCAAGGGCTATCACCCCGTCGGCGCCCCGCACGGGTTTGACCTCTATTATCTCAACGTGATGGCAGGGCCGCGCCGGGTGTGGAAATTCACCATGGACCCCGACCAGGCCTTTCTTCCCTACTGATCCGGAAAAGCGGAGTTCAGAGACATGACTCTCAAGATTGGTGTCATTGGCACGGGTGCCATTGGTGAAGACCATATCCGTCGCTGCATGCAGGCACTTTCTGGTGCTGAGATCGTTGCCGTGACGGATGTCAATCTCGATCGCGCCCGCGAGGTGGCTGGAAAATACGCCCCCGGCGTAAAGGTGCCCGATGACGGTGAATCGCTGATTGCCCTGCCCGAGGTCGAGGCGGTGATCGTGACCTCCTGGGGGGGCACCCATGCACGATATGTGCTCGAGGCCATCCGCCATAAGAAATATGTCTTCTGCGAAAAGCCGCTCGCAACAACGGCTGAAGATTGCCTGAAAATCGTCGAGGCCGAGGCGGCCTATGGCAGGAGGCTGGTGCAGGTCGGCTTCATGCGGCCTTATGATACCGGCTATCGCGCGCTCAAATCGCTCATCGACAAGGGTGAGATCGGTGAGGTGCTGATGATCCATGCAGCCCATCGCAACCAGCGTGTGGGTGCAAATTACAAGACCGACATGGGGATCACCGATACGCTCATTCATGAGCTGGATGTGTTCCGCTGGATGCTCGGTGATGATTATGTAAGCGCGCAGGTCATTTTCCCGCGCAGCAGCAGCAAGGCCATGGCGCATATCCGTGACCCGCAGATCGTTCTGCTGGAAACGAAAAAAGGCATCCGTATCGATGTCGAGATCTTCGTCAATTGCCAGTACGGCTACGATATCAAATGCGCGGTGGTCGGTGAGCTGGGTGAAGCCAGCCTGCCGATGCCGCCTGCCGTTGAACTGCGCAAATCGGCAGCCCTCTCGACAGAAATCATGACCGACTGGAAAGAGCGTTTCATTGCGGCCTATGACGTCGAGCTGCAGGATTTCATCAACGGGGTGAAGGCAGACGCGCTCAATGGCGCGACGTCATGGGATGGTTACTGCGCCTCTGTCGCCGCCGATGCCTGCGTCAGAGCGCAGGAAACCGGCCAGATCGAGAAAATAGACATGACAGCACGTCCGTCTCTCTACGGCGGCTGACCATTTTCAGGCGGAAGGAAGAAAACCGCATCGACAGGGCCGTCGGGATCTGCCGCGTCATCGCAGGCGCATGAGCAGCACAGGGCGCACAGGATCCAGAACGGCTGTCTGAACCCAATCAATGACTGTCCCTCCCGGCGATAAAGCGCCGGGAAAGGAGAACATTTCATGAGAAGAGTAAAAGATGTCGTCATGGTGCAATCAGAGCGTCATGATGTGGGCTATGTGCTGCGTATCTGTGCGATCGCGGCCCTGGGCGGTATCCTGTTTGGCTATGACACGTCGGTCATTTCCGGCGCGATTTCGCCCTTGCAGGAATATTTCCATCTTTCGCCGGCCCAGACGGGTTGGGCTGTCTCCAATGTCGTGATCGGCTGTATGGTCGGCGCCATTGTTTCGGGCGCCATGGCAGACCGTTTCGGCCGTCGTATCACCCTGTTCATCTGCGCTCTTCTATTCAGTGTGCAGTCGATCGGCACAGCGCTTGCCACCGATTTTACCTGGTTCGTCATTTATCGCATGCTGGGTGGCGTTGCTGTGGGCGTCGCCTCTGCCGTGTCGCCCATGTACATGTCCGAGGTCTCGCCAAAGGACATGCGCGGCCGTGCGCTCAGTATGGAGCAATTCGCGATCGTCTTCGGTCAGGTCGTGGTGTTTATCGTCAATTACCTCATTGCCCGTTCGGCCACGCCCGAATGGCTGCTGGATATGGGGTGGCGCTGGATGTTCGGGTCGGAAATCGTGCCCTGCATCCTGTTCTGCGCAATGATTTTCTTCATTCCGGAATCGCCGCGCTGGCACGTTCTCAAGGGGCGTCATGACGAAGCTCTGAAAACACTCACGCGTATCTCCAATGAACATCATGCCCGCAATCTGCATGCTGAAATCAGGCAGTCCCTCGGCGCAGTCGCCAAAAGCTCGCTGGGTTTCAGCAAGGTGCTGGGTGACGCCCGGGCGCGCTGGATCATTTTCGTGGGGGCCAGCATCGCTGCGCTGCAGCAGGTCACCGGCATCAATGTCATGATGTATTACGCACCGATGGTGCTGAAATCGACCAGTGGCAGCCTTCAGGCGGCCCTGTTCCAGACCATCTGGATCGGTTTTGCGCTTCTGCTCGGCTGCATCATCGGCGCCTGGATTGTCGATCGTCATGGTCGCAAACCTCTCATGCTCTGGGGTTCCATCGGGATGATCCTGGGTTTGCTGGTCGTGTCCTGGGGGCTCTACACGCAATCCACCGGTCTGATGGCGCTGTCAGGCATGCTCGTCTTCATGCTCATGTTCGGTCTGTCCTGGGGGCCAGTCTGCTGGATACTGATTTCTGAAATCTTCCCCAACCGTTTCCGCGCCGTGGGCATCAGCCTGGCCGTGACGTCGCAATGGGGCATGAATTTCATCGTCAGCCAGTGCTTCCCCATGCTGAGCGAAAACAAATACCTCTCCGAGCAATTCCATGGTGCCTTCTCGATGTGGCTGTTTGCGCTGCTCGGCCTGTTTGCCCTGTGGTTCGTGATGAAATTCGTGCCCGAGACAAAAGGGATCTCGCTCGAAAAAATCGAGGACACGATGATCAATCACCGCACGGTCTCGGCTTCCGCCTCGACGGTTGCTTCCAACACCACGCGTCATGTCTGAGCGAGGACTAACGACCATGAGAAAAACCATTCGCGTCGGTCTGATCGGTACCGGCTTCATGGGGAAAGCCCATGCGCTTTCCTATCAGGCCGCAGGCAATGTGTTCGACGATATCCCGCGCCCGGTTCTGCATGCCGTGGCGGATATCGATGGCGCACGGGCCGAATTGTTCAGGCATCAGTTCGGGTTCACCAGAGCCCTGACTGACTGGCAGCAACTGATCGAAGACCCCGAAATCGATGTAGTGTCGATCACAACCCCGACCCTGTTCCACAAGGAAATGGCGCTGGCAGCCATCGCTGCGGGCAAGCATGTGCATTGTGAAAAGCCACTGGCCATCAGCGCCACAGATGCGCAGGAAATGACGCTGGCAGCCGAACAGGCTGGCGTGCGCACGGCAAGCGGGTTCAATTATCTCAAGAATCCGCTCCTGAAATATGCCCGCGAGATGATTGCTGCGGGTGAACTGGGCGAGATTACCGACTTCAACGGCATTCACGCCGAAGGCTTCATGGCTGATCCGCAAACGCCCTGGTCATGGCGTTGTGACCCTGCCGGCGGTCAGGGCGCAATTGCCGATGTGGGCAGCCATATCATTGCCATTGCCCGTTTTCTGCTCGGGCCTGTGACACAGGTTTTTGCCCAGCTCGATACGCCCATCAAATCGCGCCCGGTCAAACCGGGAAGCAGCGAGCACAAGCCAGTGGGCGTGGATGATATCGCCCGCATGATCGTGGGGTTCGAGCGTGGCTGCTCGGGGACATTGCAGGCCAACTGGCTGGCGACTGGCCGCAACATGCAGCTCGGTTTTCAGGTTTCGGGCAGCAAGGGCACGCTGGTGTTCAACCAGGAGCGCATGAACGAACTGCAGTATTTCAAGGCAGGGGAAGACACGCGCAGCAATGGTTTTCGTGTGATCGAGTCCGGCCCGCAACATGCGCCTTATGGTGCGTTCTGTGTGGCGGGCGGTCATCATCTTGGCTTCAACGACCTCAAGACCATCGAAATGGCCGAGTTCATCCGGGCCATCGATCAGGGTGTCGCGGCGAGCCCCGATTTTCGCGAGGCATGGGAGGTGCAGCGTCTGATCGATGCCGCCGTCATGTCGCACAGGGACAGAACCTGGCTCTCGCTCTGAGCCCCGGCCCCCTTCCTGTGGCCTTGTCCGGGGAGGTGGCGTCAGAAACAAGGAAGTATCATGCCGCTGCTGCATTTTCATGTCGTAGAGGGACGCAGTGACGCCGAGATAAAGGCGATGCTCGATGCGGCCCATGAGGCCATGCTTGAAGTATTCGAAGTGCCTCGCGGGGATCGCTACCAGATCGTCTCGGAACACAGGAAGACCCATATGATTGTCGAGGATACCGGTCTCGATATCCCCAGAACCGACAGGATGCTGGTCTTGCAGATGTTCAGCAGACCTCGCGGTGAGGCCAAAAATGCTGCCTTCTACCGCCGTCTGACCGAGCGCCTAGAACGTGACTGCGGCATAGTGCCGTCTGATGTCATGGTTTCGGTTGTCGAGAATGAAGACGCGCACTGGTCTTTCGGTCATGGCCGCGCACAGTTCCTGACCGGCGAGTTGTAAGAGGCGTTTCTGCGTCAGGAGGAAAGCCATCATGCGTTCCGGAACCGGGCCGGAGGGCCAGTCGGATCAGTTTTCTCTCGCCGTCTGTGCAGAGATGGTGTTTCTCGATCTGCCTTTCATCGAGCGGGTGAGGCATCTCGCAAGAGAAGGATTTCTGGTCGAGATTTGGGACTGGACGCGTCATGATCTGAAGCGTCTCGCCGCCAGCGGCGCTGTTTTCTCCTCCATGACGGGCTATGTCAGTGGGACACTCGCTGATGACGCGGGCGCTCATGAGATGCTGCGCACGGCAGAACTCTCGATATGGGCGGCGAAGGATCTGGGCGTGCCGCGGCTCAATTTGCACGGCACCGGGCTTGGGCCTGGGGGGCTGCCGGTCAAACCCTGCGTCAGGGGAGCTGACGGGGCCATGTGGATGAAGGCCCGCGATACCCTGTCTCGTCTGGCTGACCTGGGAGAAAGGCACGATGTCATGTTCGTGCTCGAAAATCTCAACGCGGCGGTCGATCATCCCGATGTGCCATTCGGCCGGGCGGAGGATTGCCTGAGCCTTGTGCAGGCAGTCGATCATCCCTCCCTGCGCCTGATGCTCGATCTTTATCATGCGCAGATCGGGGAGGGGAATCTGATTGCCCTGCTGGAACGCGCCCTGCCGTTCATCGGCGAAATCCAGGTGGCTGATGTGCCGGGGCGGTGTCAGCCCGGAACAGGTGAAATCAATTATCCTGCCATTGCCAGAGCACTTCGCCGCCTTGGTTATCGGGGGGTAATCGGTCTTGAAAGTTGGGCAGAGGCGGGCGACAGCGACCGCGCCCTGCGCGATTTCGCCCAGGCGTTTAATCCTTCGGTGGCAACTGCGTAAGGATAAGCCTGACCCGGACGCATAGCGGTAACGGGAGTGGGGAGGCGGTTCGGATGCATCGCGGGTAATAACGAGCCCCGTCCGTCACGCTTCTGAATAAGATTTCAGAAGGGCGATTTCCGCTTCAACTTCCCGTTATTTGCGGCCAAGATGTCGTCCAGTTCATGCGGCGGACACGTATCAGCTGCGGGACAGGATGCCTTTTGCCCAGATTGAGTACGAGACGTCCTGTCCGCGATATGCAGGTGAAAATGACGATCTCGGCTTCGACGATACTGAAAATGCACAGCGCAGGATTTTTCTGAATGAGCAGGCAGGCAGAGAGCTATGCCAGTGCATCAGATGAATTGTTGATGGCATGGTCTGGCGAAGGAGATCCGGAGGCGTTCAGTCATATCGTCTCCCGTTACAGCCAGTTTGTGGTCAGGGTGGCTGCACGCACTCTGGGGAGTGTCGATATGGCAGAGGAAATCTCGCAGGATATTTTCATCAAGCTCTGGAAAAACGCAGATAGTTATACGAGCGATCGATCAAAATTCTCGACATGGCTTTATCGTATCGTGGTGAATGCCTGCATCGATATCGCTCGCAAACGGAAATGCGAGGCGCTGCCAGAAGCATTCGATCTTATTGATGAGAGCGAAAACCCCGAAGAAACTGTTTCCCGTAAGGAACTGGAAAGCATGTTGGCGGTGGCGGTGGATCGAATTCCTGTGCAACAGAGAGAGGCTATCACTCTGGTCTATGGAGAAGAGCGTACAGGTACCGAAGCGGCCCGACTGATGGGTCTCTCTAGAAAAAAGGTAGAGCGTCTCCTGAGTTCAGGCCGTTCACGCCTTCGGAAAGAAATGTTAGGAATGAGATCGAAATGGAACCCCAGGTCTTCATGATGGACATTCAACGTTTCACATCACTGGCAGGCACTTACGGGGCAGCTTTCGAGCGTTGGCCGGAAGAGGAGCGCCTTGCTGCACGGGCGTTTGTCGAGCATAGCGCCGAAGCGCAACGCCTGATCGCCGATGAGCGTCTTCTCGACGAGGTCATTGAACGTGGTCTGCGTCTTCGTACCAATGACCAGGCCGTGTCAGAGGCCGCAGGGCGCGTTGCCTTGGGTGTCATGAATACGATCAGGGCGAACGAGGCCGGGAAACGTGCCAGACACACGGGCGGTAGTCGATTATGGCAGCGCCTGGATGTCGTTCGCAGTTTTGTGGCGCGCCATATCGAATGGCGTTACGCAACCCTGGGTCTGTGTATGGTATCCGGGCTCGGAGGTATCTGGCTCGGGCTCGAGCGGCCGGACCACGTAATTGACGGGGTGACAATGGCGATGCTGAACGCGGCATTGAGCGGAGGCGGTCTGTGAGTCTGCCACGCCGTATGACGGGTCTAACTTATGCTGTTCTGCTCGTATCGGTCATGCTCAATGCTTTTTGTCTCTCATTTCTGGGGATACGGTACGTTCAGAATCGCGCGCCGATCTGTATCGACCATCGCGTGACGATCAACGGGCTGATTGCGAGCCTGCCTCGCGCTGATCAGGCCAAATTCGCAGCCGTCCTGAAAGAAGAGAAGCCGCAATATCTGAAGCAGCTCATGACGATTGGTGTTCGGCGCGCGGCGCTCGACCAGGCCGTTCAATCTGCGAGCTTTTCGCCCGAACTGGTCCAGCAGGAGTTCAAAAGCTGGCAGAATGCGTGGAATGATTTCATCTCTGTATTCGGTTTTACCCTGATCGACGCCACTGCCCGTATCTCTCCGGAAGGTCGGCGCGCGCTCATACAGGCCTTTCCCAATCATCCACATTGCAACTGAGCGGCCTGATCTAGGTGATCCGCTGGTGCCGGAATGCCTGATGACAGGTGCCACGCTGCCGGCCATTGTCATCAGGCGTTCCTGCGCACCGCTCTGCTGATGTCACTGCAGGAATAGGGCTTCCCTCTCCCCGAACTCCAGAGGAGAGATGTGGGGCGATGTGTCCTGCGTCTGGTTGAGGATATAGGGGCCGCTCAGCACCAGTTCGATCACGAGCAGCGCAGGGTTTTTCAGGTCGAAAGCCTCCAGAGGGAGTTCGGCAAGGCCATCTGTCCACCGATAGAGGGGATGTTCGCAGCCATGCCACCCCATCAGGAGCGGGTCCTGCCGGTAGCTGGTCACGTCAATCAATCCTGATGACGAAAAGAGAGAGAGGCTGGCGACAAGCACACCCAAAGACCGGCGATCATCCATGAACGGCCCGACATAATCGCAGGGACGACTGTGTCGTGAGCGGATCCAGACATGGGTTGTGCCAGGATCGATCAGGAAGACATAACGATTATCGGATTGCCGCCGCGGTTTGATCAGTGTCCCGTCATCAGCCAGAAGGCACAGGGCGGGATCATTTGTGGTGGTCAGATTGGGGCGTGATATCGCATATCCCAGGCTTTGGGCGCGAATGAGCAGGGATTTGTAAAGCGGCTCGACAAACTCGCGTGCCGTGCAGAGGGGCAGAGCGGCATCCGTGCTCCATGTCTTGCGCCGGGCGCCAATTGTCATGGAAGAGCGGCCTTTTTCCTGAAAGAGCGATCGATTGCCAGTGTCCAGATAGCTTTCGGAAAGGGCGCCATTGGCAATGAGAATGCCGTGCTGCTCCAGAGCCAGATGGTAAACCGTCGCCTCAAGCGCCTCGTCCTGGATGATCGTGGCGTTATTGACGAGCATTCTGGAGGGGACAAAGCAGTTGTCAAAAACGAGACTATGCTCGGGTGTGACAAGCAGATCCTCGAAGGGGATGCGTGGTGCGAAAGCATCACGTCGCACCCTGACCAGGCGGTCCTGATCATTCTCGATCCTGATCCTGCGCGAACCGATCCAGACGAGCGGGTGAGCCGTTTCCCGACCATCAATCATGACGCTCACCATATCGCCGACCTGCAGATCCTCGATACGGATCTGCCCCGCGGGGGTCTTGATGAACGTGCCCTCAGCATAGCAGAGGATACGGATCTGGCCGTCACCCTTGGAGGTGGCGAGCGTGATACTCTGCCCGACCTTCAGACCATTCGAATTGCCTGGTATGACGATGTAGACGGTGATCGAGCTTTTTATGGGAAAAATGCCACCGGTCACTTTCAGGGCAACGGTCGTCATGGTGCCATCATAGCTCATCGTCGCTTTGACATTGGGCGCATTGAGCGAATAGCTGATGATCAGTTCTTCGGGCGGGACATTCTGCAGATTGATACTGTATTCGTAATTTCCGGAAAAACCGCTGAAAATGGAAGAATCGAGATCGACATCGATCGTTCCCCCCTCCGGGCCGATAGTCGCATAGGCGTTGGACGTCTTGCCAAAACCCAGTAAACCGGCGCTCGTATCGAGTTGAAGCGTTCCGCCATTGATCAGGTATTTCTGCTGATCCTCATATTGAGCAGCTGGGTCATTGGGATCGAGGGTAATTACCGACATTATTCGTCATCCATATCCTGGTTTTCCGGTGATACGGCGCGGTTCTGTCAGGTGGTCGGCACGACATCTTATGTCGTATTCACAAGAACGGGAGATGCCCTTGCCTGTCGCAGGAGAGAGAACGGCATTGAAAGATCCGATTGAACCTTTCGGCGCTGCAAGGCGTTGGTTAATTTCCGTTTACAAGTATTCGGGCTTCTCTCGCGGGAGAAAATTCTACCGCAATAGTAAGAGATGAGATTCATTCTCAACTGCTTATAAGTTTTATCCGAATTTCTCTCTGGTTTTCAAAATATACCGATAAAGGGCTCAGGGAACCGTCTTCGTTGCGGGCCTTTATAGTGTCACGTGATTATACCGGAGAGCCTCCATGTCTGATACTCGTGCCAAACAAGCCACCACCGATTCAGGCACCCCTGTCGCCAGCACCGACTATTCGCTGAGCGTCGGCGCTGACGGTCCGATCCTGCTTCATGATCACTATCTCATCGAGCAGATGGCCGCCTTCAATCGCGAGATGATCCCTGATCGTCAGCCTCATGCAAAGGGCGGCGGCGCGTTTGGTCATTTCGAGGTCACGCATGACCTGAGCCGCTACACCAAGGCGAAGTTCCTTCAGAAAGGCGCGAAGACCGAGACGGTTGTGCGTTTCTCGACGGTTGCCGGTGAGTCGGGTAGCCCGGATACCTGGCGTGACCCGCGCGGCTTTTCGGTGAAATTCTACACCGAAGAGGGCAATTTCGACATGGTGGGCAACAACACGCCCGTCTTCTTCGTGCGTGACCCGATGAAATTCCAGCATTTCATCCACTCGCAGAAGCGTCGTGCGGATAATGGCCTGCGTGACAATGACATGCAGTGGGATTTCTGGACGCTCAGCCCGGAAACGGCCCATCAGGTCACCTGGCTCATGGGCGATCGCGGTATTCCTGCCAGCTGGCGTCACATGGATGGCTTCTCGAGCCATACCTATATGTGGGTCAACGAGGCTGGTGAGCGCTTCTGGGTGAAGTACCACTTCAAGACCGACCAGGGCATCAAGTGCCTGACGCAGGATCAGGCAGACAAGCTGGCTGGTAGCGACGCCGATTATCACCGTCGTGATCTGTACGAGGCCATCAAGCGCGGCGAGCATCCGAGCTGGACGCTCAAGATGCAGATCATGCCGTATGAAGATGCCAAGACCTATCACATCAACCCGTTTGATCTCACCAAGGTCTGGCCGCAGAGCGAATACCCGCTGATCGAGGTCGGCAAGCTCGTGCTTGACCGTAACCCGACTGATTTCTTTGCGCAGATCGAGCAGGTGGCTTTCGAGCCTAACAACCATGTGCCGGGAACGGGTCTTTCACCCGACAAGATGCTGCTGGCACGTTCCTTTGCCTACGCCGACGCGCATCGCGCCCGTCTGGGTGTGAACTACAAGCAAATCCCGGTAAACGCGCCGAAATGCCCGGTTCACTCTTACACCAAGGGCGGGACCATGCGGTCGCATAACGCCTCCGACCCGGTCTATGTGCCGAACTCGAAGGGTGGACCGGTCGCCGATTCCGAGCGTTTCCCTGAGAATGCCGTCTGGGCAGCCGATGGCGAGTTCGTTCGTGCAGCTTACAAGCTGCGTCCCGATGACAATGATTTCAGCCAGGCCAATGATCTGGTCAATCGTGTCATGGACGACGCAGCCCGCGAACGTCTGGTTCAGAACGCTGCTGGTCATATTGCTGGCGGTGTTGAAGAGCCAGTCCTGTCGCGTGTGTTCGAATACTGGTCGAACGTCGATGAAAAGATCGGCCAGCGTATCCGTGATGCGGTTCTTGCCCAGAAGGGCTGAACGCGCTCCGAAACCAGGTTTTTCTGAAGAGGGGAGAGCTTTCGGGCTCTCCCCTTTTTTTTGACAGGGCCTCCAGTGTCGCGCCTTCGATTCAAGGCGGATAGCGCTCTTTAAGCACGGTTCCCGGCGCCTGCTTTACAATAGTCCTGTTTCGTCGGGTGGCTTTCGGCTCTGCCGTTCAGGGCCGAGATTCCGACGCCAGCTCTGTCCAGCGTTCCCGGCATTGCGGCCCTTTTGCCCTCGCGCTTCGTAACTGCGGCGGGCCGAGAGAGTCTCAGCCCGCGCTTTAGCGATCAGTCCAGATAGAGACGACGCAAGGTCGTCAGTTGCTGCGGTCCGACATCGAGCTTCTGCGCCAGATAGGCATCGATCGATCCATACTGCTTTTTGATCGAGTCAAAAGCGGCCTTCAGATAGGCCGGATCGGAATCGAGCATGGCGCGCATGGACGGCGAAGCGGCCATGGCCCCGCCATTCTTCTGGTCAGCCATGGCCGCCTTGAAGCTTGGCGTCATATGGGCGCGCAGCAGATCACCGCTCATTGCATAATCTGTGAGGATCGTCTGCTCGGGCACACCGAGCGCATAGAGGATCATCGCGGACGCGAAACCCGTGCGGTCCTTGCCTGCCGTGCAATGGGTAAGAGTCGGCGTCTGATGCGCCAGCAGACGCGCGAAAAGAGCCTTGAGTTCGGGCGCGTAGTAATCAGGCATCTTCGCATAGAAGCCTTCCATCAATGCGCGCGCCTGGGCTTCGCCCATCGTCGCAAGATGGCTCCGGTCCGTCATGTCGGCGGGCAGGGTCGGTTTTTCAGAGGCGAAGAAGGCGGGGGAGGTGCCCTCCCAATGTGTCGGCTGCTTTTCCTGCTCGGCCTGGGTGCGCAGATCGGTCACGCTCTTGATGCCGAGCGTATCGACAAGGGCGTAGTCAGCCTGTGTCAGGCCACTGGGGGCAGCGGAACGATAGAAGACATCCCAGCGCACATGATGGTGGTCGGTTGTCTCGTAGCCGCCCATATCGCGGAAATTGGCCACACCCTCGAGCGGAAGAACACGATTGGACACCCAGAGCCCGGCGCCGCCCTTGCGGGGCTTGAGATAGAAATAGGCCCTGTTCCTGCCTGACAGCGGAGAGGCAAGGCTGAGTGATGTGGCGGTCACGTCGTGTCTGATGAGCGTCATTTTGCTCTGATCGGGCGCAGGTGCGGCATAGATATCGACCGGCCCAAGCCCGGCTGGCCAGCTCAGCGTGTAATGCGGGGCCATCGTCACCTCTGCCCTGACCGCATCAGGGGCTGCGCTCTGGGCATGGGCAGCGGAGACAAGGGTCATGGCTGAGGCAAGGGCAAGGGTCGTCTTTTTCAGAAGCATGAACTCTGGTTCCTTCAGCCCGGTCATCTATGGGCATGGTGAATAGGAATCCCCACGCCATGTGGGGCCTGGACTAGGCGCTGCAGCTCGTATTTCTGACTGGATCTTCCTGCAACGGAAACCGGACGCAGGCTGACTGCACGGAGCAGTAAAACCGGCCATTGCGGATCAGGACAAAAGGTGGACAGAATGAAATACCGGGCAAAAGCGTTAAACCGGGAGAATTGCCGCGAGCGCCTGTCATGGATAGTGAAAGTTTTCTTGCAGTATCCGTCCATCCTCATTGGATAGACAGGTTTACATCTTTTGTCATCTTCTGCGGACAAGGTCCGGTCATGACGCGTTCTTCCCGACTGCTTGACCTGCTTCAGCTCTTGCGTGGCTATCGCCAGCCTGTCACAGCAAAAGCGCTTGCTAAAGCCCTCGAGATCAGCCCGCGAACACTCTATCGCGATATTGCCTCTCTCATGGCCATGGGCGCGCCGGTGAGAGGAGAAGCCGGGGTCGGTTATGTGCTCGATTCTGGCTTTTTCCTCTGGCCTGCGATCCCGACGGTCATCGCCTGCGGGTTATCGCGCCGCCTGGCTGATGTCATCAGGCGGACGGCGTTCACGCAGCACACTCCAATAGCGTCTTGTGTCGATGGTTCACTCAGATCGTCTCGCGTGTATGCATGCAGAGCGGGATGAGTGGACCATCCAGTGGGGCGGGGCTGCGCCCCAGATGATGGCACAGCGTCGAGAGTGCCATGCGCGCTTCGAGCAGCGGATTCTGATCGAGCACGAGATCGATCATACCCGATTTGAGCAGGCTGGCGCGGTGCAGGGTCAGTTCATGGGTGATGAAAACCAGTCTCTCCGGAAGGGCGAGTTTTTCGAGCAGGCGTGCAATGGCGTCTGCCCCTGTGGAGAAGTGGTAGATTCCGACGATATCCCGATGCTCCTGCAACAGGGCATGGACGGCATCAGCCGCACGATCGTCGTTCTCAAGGCACTCCCGTGCAGGGGTGGCACAAAGCGCGGCATAACGCTCATCAAGCGCTGCCATGAAGCCCCTGTGACGCTGCTGGTGGCCGATATAATGCATGGTGCCCGCAATCAGCGCGACACGCCCGGTGCGCGGGCCAAGGAGACGCCCCATCATGTCGGCTGCGATGCGTCCCGCCCGGTAATTGTCAGAACCGATATAGGCCAGTCTGCCTGGTGACGTGATGTCTGAGGCGATGGTGACAATCGGGAGTTTCTGACCCGCTTCCGTGACTGCCTGTCGAATGGCCGGATGATCGGGCAGACATAGAGCAAGCCCGTCATAATTATGCGAGAGGGCGCGAATGAGAGCGGCTGAGCGCTCGGGATGCGCGAGAGGCGAATGATGCTCGAAACAGGCGATATTCTGCTCGCGATAGGCGGGCATGATTGAGCGAAAGGAATCCTGCAGGGCGGCATGAAAAAGATTGCCCGGCGGCTGCGTCACAACGGCGATACGCGCGAGCCTGGCGTGCGGCGCGATCAGTCTGCGCCTATCGCCCAGCTGACGGGCGGTTTCCAGAACGACACGTTCCTTGGCGAGCTTTACGCCACCGCGCCCGTTGATCACCCGATCGACGGTTGCGGTCGAGACGCCTGAATGGCGGGCAATGTCCTGTATCGTGGCACGCTGCGACATGAGAGACCCGACAAATATGTGACGTTGTCTGTGTGATCTATCTCATTCTCTTGGCGCGAACACATCAACTCTGCGCGTGTCCGTCCTGGCGCCCTGCGTCGCACACACAGTCCAGGGGGAGCGTGAAATCGGGCTGAAAGGCGCCACACGCCTATGCCCTTGGAGGTGAGTACGCGGTGCAGCCTCCGGTCATGGCCCGATGATGTTTGTAGCGACAACACGACGCTGGCTCGATACTGGTAGGGACGACCCGTAGCAGGAGCGCGAGTACCTGCCGAAAGCAGTGTGTCTGGCGCCAAGGCGAATGGGTCAAGGCTGCGGCAGGTTCCGGATGTCTGCCTGATCACCATGAATTTTGGGTCTGCCGTATTCATCTCAAGGATATGCGCTCAGTCTTTTCTTGTGCTTCCAGTTCCGGCCTTCCTGCCGTCGGGACCACCCGGGTCAAAGCCGCGCAAGTCACCCGCATTGCCCGAATGTTTCATGAATGACGCGCATAGGACCATGCCGGATTCATGATCTAATAAGCCGTGCCATGCCAATCTAGGTTCTCGTTGACCGTGCAGGACGGAAGAGGAGGATCAGGTCATGGCTGGGAAAAACGATACGGCTCAAAAGGCTTTTGGCGATGTGGCACCGGATCTGGCGCGCTACACCGATCAGGTTCTGTTTGATGAAGTCTGGGCACGTCCAGGTCTGACGCCGCGTGAACGCTGCATGGTGACCGTAACCTGTCTGATTGCGCTTTATCGCGGCAATGAGCTCGGGTTTCACCTGCGCAAGGCGCTGGATACCGGGGTCACGCAGGATGAGATCATCGAAATCATCACGCATCTCGCTTTTTATTCCGGCTGGCCCACGGCCTCTTCTGCGCTCGCCATTGCACGGCAGGTTTTTACAGATAGCAGGGAATCCTGATCATGACCCAGAATATTGCCGGAAAAGTTGTTGTCATTACCGGGGCGAGCAGCGGTCTTGGAGAGGCTGTAGCGCGCCGTCTGGTTGAGGAAGGCGCAAAGATCGTGATCGGGGCACGCCGCATGGATCGGCTGGAGGCCCTGGCGGACTCTCTGGGTCTTGATCGCGCTGCACTCGTCAGGACGGATGTCAGTCAGGCCGATCAGGTGCAGGCGCTGGTCGATCAGGCGGTCAGTCTTCATGGTCGTGTCGATGTGCTGATCAACAATGCCGGGCTCATGCCGTCATCGCCGCTTGAAAAGCGCGATATCGCTGCCTGGGATGCCATGATCGATATCAATCTCAAGGGCACACTTTATGGCATCGCCGCCGTTCTGCCGCAGATGCAGCGCCAGAAGAGTGGTCATATCATCAATGTCGCCTCCGTCGCCGGTCACAAGGTCGGGCCGGGGGGCGCTGTCTATTCGGCAACGAAAACCGCCGTGCGCGTCCTGTCGGAGGGGCTGCGTCAGGAGGTGAAGGCCTATAATATCCGCACCACCATCATTTCGCCCGGTGCCGTAGCCACCGAACTCACCGGCAGTGTCACCGATGCAGATACAGCCCAGCGTATGAAGGCCTTTTACGAGCAGGTGGCCATTCCGCCCGAGTCATTTGCCGAGACAGTGCTTTTCGCAATGAGCCAGCCCGAAGCGGTGGATATCAACGAGATCCTGTTCCGTCCGACAGCTCAGGAATACTGAACACACTCCCATCGCGCGCTGGTCCGGAAAATCAGCCGCGATAACGCAATGCTTCTACGACCAGCCTGAAGGCTGCAGAGGCATTGCGACGGCTCGGATAGTAGAGATGATAACCGGGGAAGGGCGGACACCAGTCCTCCAGCACCCGGATCAATCGGCCCGCCTGTACGTGCTCGTTCATCTGGTCTTCCATCACGCAGGCCAGACCGAAACCGTCCAGGGCTGCCTGACGCACCATGGAGGCGCTGTTGAAGGTCAACTGGCCTTCAACGCGTACACGCAGGGCGCGCCGGCCTTTTTCGAGTTCCCACGCATAGACCCCCCCCGAGCTGCGCATACGCAGGTTGATGCAGCGATGCTGTGCCAGATCCTGAGGGCGCAGCGGTTTCGGGTTGCTGGCGAAATACTCGGGTGACCCGACGACAGCCATACGCAGGGGCGGCCCGATGGGAACGGCAATCATGTCGCGGGCAATGGTTTCTTCCAGTCTCACACCCGCATCGAAGCGATCGGCCACGATATCGGTCAGGCCGGAATCGAGCGATAATTCGACATGGATATCGGGGTGCGCAGGCAGAAGCCTCTTGAGCTTTGGCCAGAGCAGGCTGGTGGCGGCATGTTCTGAGGTCGTGATACGCACCGTACCCGAGGGTTTTTCAGATAATTCGCTTAATGAGGCAATTTCCTCGGCGATGCTGTTCAGGGCAGGGGCGAGGGTCTGAAGCAGGCGTTCTCCCGCTTCCGTTGCCGAAACGCGCCGTGTGGTGCGCGTCAGCAGGCGCACGCCCAGGCGCGTTTCAAGCCGTCTGACTGTATGGCTCAGAGCCGATTGTGAGGTGCCCAGCCTGGCGGCGGCACGGGTAAAGCTCTGCTCTTCGGCTACGGCCAGAAAGGCGTTGAGATCGACCAGTTCGTCGCGTTGCATTCATGAAGTCCCGATATAGGTTCGTGCATATTATAGCATCTAATCGCATGGGCCTGTCTGTGGTCTTCTTCACCCTGTCGACAGGACGCTCCAGTTGCGTCTCCAACCCGAACAGGGAGTTCCCTCATGGAAATCAGACATCCAGGCTACGCCCCTTCTGCGCAGGGGTCTTCAGACTGGTTCACCGGAACCGTGCGTGTTGATTCTCCTTTTGCAGGCAGCGGCGCTCTGGCCTGCGCCACGGTAACCTTCGAAGCTGGCGCCCGCACGGCCTGGCATAGCCACCCTCTGGGCCAGACCATTCTGATCACGTCAGGGCTTGGCTGGGTGCAGCGCGATGGCGGACCGGTCGAGCAGGTTCAGGCGGGTGATTCTGTCTGGTTCGAACCGGGTGAGAAACACTGGCATGGTGCGTCTGCCAGTTGCGCGATGACCCATATTGCCATCACCGAAACGCTGGATGGCAAATCCACCGAGTGGATGGAGAAGGTGAGCGACGACCAGTATCGCCGGTAAGCCTGACATTTTTCCCATTCATGAGCAAAGGAGCGCGCAGATGAAGAAGCGTCTTCTCGGACAGAACGGTCTTGAGGTTTCCGCCCTCGGTCTTGGCTGCATGGGGCTGAGCTATGGCTATGGACCTGCCACCGAACGTGGTGAGGCTATTGCCCTGCTGCGCAGCGCCTATGAGCAGGGCGTGACCTTTTTCGACACGGCAGAAGCCTATGGTCCGTTCACGAATGAGGATCTGCTTGGCGAAGCCCTGGCGCCCTTTCGCAGGAATGTCGTCATCGCCACCAAATTCGGCTTCAGGAATGGCGATGTGTCCCAGGGAGTGGACAGCCATCCCGCCCGTATCCGTCAGGTGGCCGAAGATGCACTGAAACGCCTGCGTTCCGATACGATCGATCTGTTTTACCAGCATCGCGTCGACCCTGATGTGCCGATGGAAGAGGTGGCAGGGGCCGTCAAGGAACTGATCTGGGAAGGCAAGGTCCGCCATTTCGGCCTGTCCGAGGCGGGGGCTGCGTCCATCCGAAAGGCTCACGCCGTACAGCCCGTTACAGCGCTTCAGAGTGAATATTCCTTGTGGTGGCGCGAGCCGGAAAAGGAGATTCTGCCGCTTCTCGAAGAGCTCGGTATCGGCCTTGTGCCGTTCAGTCCGCTCGGCAAGGGCTTTCTGACAGGCGCCATCACGTCCGAAACGGTTTTCGGCAAGGATGATTTCCGCAGCATCGTTCCGCGTTTCGCAGCCGAGGCCGTTTCGGCCAATCAGGCGCTTGTCGAGGCGCTGAAAGCTCTGGCAAACGAGTTGAAAGTCACACCGGCGCAGATTGCCCTGGCCTGGCTCCTGTCGCGTAAACCCTGGATTGCACCGATACCGGGCACCACCAGACAGGCGCGCCTGACCGAGAATCTGGGCGCTGCGACGCTGGAACTGTCAGCGGAAGCGCTCGCCCGTATCGAGGCTGCCCTCGAGCGGATCGACATTGTGGGTGAGCGTTACCCGGCCCATCTGCGCGACAGGACTGGTCGCTAGTTTTCCGTAAGCTGATCGAGCAGCGCCCTGTTTTCCTCGCCCCAGCAATAGAGCATTTCGAGCGGCTCGATGAAGCGCTGCCCAAGCGCTGTCAGTCTGTATTCCACTGCGGGTGGCATGGTTTGCAGTACCACGCGCTCTATGATCCCCAGATCCTGCAATTCACGCAGGGTCTGGGTCATCATTTTCTTTGAAATACCGGGCAGGTTGCGTTGCAGGCTGCCGGGGCGTGCGGCGCCGCCCATCAGATGCAGTGCATGAAGCACCATCGTCACCCATTTGCCTGAGAACAGCCTGAGCAGACGGCGTGGGGCGCAATCCTCGGCGAAAGGACCCTTGCGATAGGGTTTGAGCGGGTCGGGTCTGGTTTCGGTCATGGTTCCCATCTGGTGCCCAGGGCACAAAAAAGTGCCGGATTGCGTTTTGTATCCATGACGCCCAGCTTCGGAAACAGGAAATGGATTTTCGGAGGGGTCATGACCCACAAGGCTCTTGTTATCGGCGCAACCGGCATGGTTGGCCAGAATCTGGCCAATCGCCTGGTTGCCGAAGGCTGGACTGTTTATGGTCTGGCGCGTCGCGTCGAAGCGCTGCCCTCAGCTGTGCTTCCCATCAAGGCTGATACGCTCGACCCCGCCGCCTTGCGAGACGCGCTTGCAGACGTCTCACCGAGCCATGTGTTCTTTACCACCTGGACGCGCCGCGCAACCGAGCGCGAGAACTGCATCGCCAATAGCGCGATGCTGCGCAATGTCTTCGAGGCGCTGCCGCATCCTGAGCAGATCGTACATGCGGCGCTCGTCACCGGGCTCAAGCATTATCTCGGGCCGTTCGAGGCCTATGGCAAAGGCGTGCTGCCGCAGACGCCATTTCGCGAGACATTGCCCCGTCTCGACATCGAGAATTTCTATTATGCTCAGGAAGATGTCCTGTTCGAGGCGGCAGAGAAGCACGGTTTTTCATGGAGCGTCCATCGCCCGCACACAATCATCGGTCATGCCATTGGCAATCTGATGAATATGGGCACCACGCTTGCGGTCTATGCATCGCTTTGCCGCGAGACAGGTCTTCCATTCGTCTTTCCCGGCTCGCCCGTTCAGTGGTCAGGCCTGACCGATGTTACTGATGCGCGCCAGCTTGCCCGACAGATCCATTGGGCGGCAACGAACCCGGCGGGGCGGAACGAAGCCTTCAATATCGTCAATGGCGATGTCTTTCGCTGGAGCGTGCTCTGGCCTGAGCTTGCTGCGTGGTTTGGTATCGAGGCAGCCCCTTATCCGGGAGAAGCTGGTTCGCTTGAGGCGATGCTGGCCGATAAGGGGCCCGAATGGGCGGCGCTGGCGAAAAAAGCCGGCCTTGTCGAACCGGCACTCGATCGACTGGCCTCAGCCTGGCACACAGATGCCGATCTGGGCCGCCCGGTCGAGTGCCTCACCGATATGAGCAAGAGCCGTGAAATGGGCTTTACGGGCTATCAATCGACGAGAAGTTCGTTTTTCGATCTTTTTACCCTGCTGCGCGCCCAGCGTTATATTCCCTGATCGCTGGCACAAAGGCGTTTGTCAGGCGGAATTCGGGACCGGTTTTTACGCCTGCCCGGTCACAATTCCCGAGAGCGGTTCTACCGGGGCATCGGGAAAGACTTTTCTGAGGGCGCTGCGGGGCATCTTCAAATGGGTGCAGAGCACCCCGGCGATGAGGCTGCGCAGATCGGTTGTGGGGGCCAGATCACGGTTTTCGAAAAGCTGGCCGGGGCGTAATCCTGGCCAGGTGCCCACTATACGCCCACCTTTGACCGCGCCTCCTGCCAGGAAAGTGACGGCTCCCGTGCCATGATCGGTCCCTCCTGTGCCATTCATACGCGCCGTACGACCAAATTCCGTCATGGCTACAACCACGCTCTGTGACCAGGCCAGACCGAGGCTGGTTTTCAGGGCGTCGATCCCTTCATCCAGTCGTGTCAGCGGGGCTTTCAGAGCGCCGATCTGACCGGCATGGCTGTCCCACCCACCGAGTTCGAGAGCCGCAACACGCGGGCCATCTGCCCGGGCCAGCATGAGTCCCGCCGCCGAGGCCAGGCGGGTGAAAGCATCGATTTTCCGCTCCGAGCCAGAGAAAGGCGTCGGGGCGATATCGTCGGAGTAGCCGCGCGCTTGCAGGCCCTTGCGTAATCCGGGGCCGATCTGGGGATCATGAGCATTGAGCTGGGCAATGGCGTGATAAAGATCTGCTGTCGGGTGCTGGCTTCCCGCCGGGGCATAGCTGCCGATGGAGGCAGGGCCGCGCAAAAGCAGAGGCACGTCGAGGCCAAGGGCAAGCGCAAAGCCGTCAGGACGCGTCACCCTGCTTGAGATGCTCTGACCCGGGAGGGCGGAAACGGCCCGGTTGAGCCAGCCACTATCGAGGCGGTGGCTGGCGCCGCTTTCGAGATAATCCTGCGCGTCGAAATGGGAGCGTGTGCGATAGGGCGCTGCCACTGCATGGACCGGCAGCATCTGGCCCTGACCATAGAGCTGGTGCAGCCCGGCAAGGGCCGGGTGCAGCCCGAAAAATCCGCCCAGATCCAGAAGCCCGCCATCACGCCCCGGCTCAGGCAGGAGCAGGTCGCGGCGCAGCGCCACCAGTCCGGAATCGCCATAAGGGGTGACGGCGGCCATGCCATCCAGCGCGCCACGAAGAAGGATGACGACCAGACGCGGGTCCTGCGCACCCGATGACGGCGCAGCGAGGGCGAGGGATGCCCGGCCAAGTGACCAGCTTGCAGTGAGCCCGAGCAGGGCAGAGCGACGGGAGAGTCTCATGACCTAGCGCCTCTGGAATTCGGGGGAGGAAAACAGAAGGGTCAGGGCATCCTGACGACTGCCTGCACGGTGCATGGCCAGTTGGGTTTCCGGGCGTAGCGAGCCCCCGAGTGCGGCATGGGCAATCGCCATAGGGTCGCGATCGCGCAGCGTGGCGGCATAGCGATAGGCCCAATCCGTTCGGGCTAGCAGATCGGCCGGGGCCGACCATTCTGCCGCAGCGTCGCTCCAGCCATTGGGCATGGGGGCGGTCCAGAGCGGCTGACCCAGAGCCGCGCAGCCACTAACCAGAATGCGGGTGGGGTTGTGAGGCGTGTCGGGTGGCATAGCCTCGGGCGTTGCTCCCGAAGCGCGCAGAACCGCCATGACAAACTCCATGGGCGAACGCAGCTTGCCCATGGTCGCACCAGGTGCAGCAGCGCCGGGAAGGTCGATCAGAGCCAGAGAGGCGGCGCGCAGACTGCCCTGTGTTTGGTTCAGTGCGTCGAACACAGGGGCGATTTGAGTGGCTGAGGGCATGTCTGTCAGGAAATGCCTGACCATTTGCGTGGCGATATGGCGGTAAGTAGCCGGATGGGTGCCCAGAAAATCCAGTGCTGCCAGACCGCCTTCCTCTCCTTGCGGGAAGCGCTGACCAAGAAGCATTTTTTCGCCGGGCTGATGCGCGCGCGGGGCAAAATGGAACCCCGGGCGCTCGGCCTTCATATCGACGCCCCATCCGGTCAGGATCGCAGCGAAAGACGTGACATCGCTCTGGCTGTAGCCCGCAGCGGGCGAGACTGTGTGCAGTTCGAGACATTCGCGTGCCAGATTTTCATTCAGGCCGCGATGCTGGCGCAGCCCTGCCGGGCTATCGGGTCCGACCGAGCCGGTATTATCCAGATAGAGCAGCATTGCCGGGTGGCGCATGACCGCCATGAGCAGATCGACAAAGCGCCCTGTCAGATGAGGCCTGATGGCCTCGCGCATATAGGCACCCACTACGCCCTTCACGCGGTCCTGCTTCTGGCTGACCGTGAAATGATTGAACCAGAACCATGCCAGACGGTCTCGGAAGGGCTGCTCTGTGGAGAGAAGCGCTGCGCTCTGGGTTGCAAGTTCGGCCTGAAGAATGGGTTTGACCAGAGGGTTGCCGCGCAGTTTGTTTTCGCGCTGCGTGCGCAGGGCAATCAGCCCATCGGCGCAATCGCCTACTCCGGTGAAGCGGGTCGGATCGTCAGGGCCGAGCTGCGCCGCCAGCCAGTCCCGCCATGGCGTTGTGCGCGTTTCGCCGGGGCGTGCGCCCCAGCCGAAGCGGTTTTCGACCTGAATGCCTTGCATGAGGCCTCCGTGAGGGCGTCTTCACGTAAGAATTGATTATGTCAAACCATGTCGGGATTTATGGCGTGTTTTATGGCGAAAAGACAGCGATGATGTGACGCTGCGATGCAGCCGGTCGTTTGCCTGTTACGCCCTGTCTCAGGCCGCCCTGTTTTCAAAAGCCGTCCGAGCCGCTATGGCTCAGCACGGCACCCGGAAACGATGATGGAGGAATGACATGACGACCGTAGCAAGACGTGGCGTCTGTCTCGTTATTTCCGCGCCTTCCGGGGCGGGTAAATCCACCATTGCCAATGCCCTGCGCGCCGGGGATTCCAGCCTCGTGCATTCCGTCTCGGTCACGACCCGTGCCCCGCGCCCCGGTGAGAAGGAGGGGGTGCATTATTACTTCCGCTCGCTGGAAGAATTCCGGGCCATGGCAGAAAACGGCGAGTTGCTCGAATGGGCCGAAGTCTTCGGGCGTGGCTACGGCACGCCGCGTGCACCGGTCGAGGCAGCGCTGGCCAGCGGGCGCGACATGGTGTTCGATATCGACTGGCAGGGCCACCGCCTGTTGCGCGATGCGCTGCCCGATGATGTCGTGAGCCTGTTTGTTCTGCCGCCTTCGATGAAGGAGCTGGATCGTCGCCTGCGTTCAAGGGCCTCTGACGATGCGGCTGAAATCGACAAGCGCATGGGAGCGGCTCTGGCCGAGATCTCGCATTGGAGCGAGTTCGACCATGTGATCATCAATGAGGAACTCGATCGCGCGGTACGCGAGGCGCAGGCGATCCTCGTTGCAGCCCGGCTGCGCACCAGACGCCAGCATGGTCTGGCTGCGCTGATGAAGGAATACGAGGCGCATTGATGCCTCTGCCCCGGTTGCAGAATACGCCTCTGCTCGGGGAAAAACCGGTCGGCCGTGACTGGTAATCAAAAGATGATCTGACAACACACCCAATATTGCAAATAATTCATGTTCGGGGCTGTGCCTGTATCCGTAACGCGGGTGAGGGCGCGCTTCGCCTGAGTGCAGTGCAAGGAGCATGATATCGAGATGACTGGCACCGATCAGGAGACCGCCTTGCGTCCCGCCGACCAGCCGGCAGCCCCACCTCGACCGGGGCTGATCAAGGCAGTCGGGCAGGTTGCGAGCGGCAACATGCTCGAAATGTACGATTTCATGGTCTTTGGCTATTACGCTGGCGATATCGGCAGGGCGTTCTTCCCTTCGGGGAATGCACAGGCCGAACTGATGCTCTCTTTCGCGACATTCGGCGCCGGGTTTCTGATGCGTCCGCTGGGGGCGCTCGTTCTCGGGGCTTATGTCGACCGGCTTGGGCGTCGTCGCGGTCTGATTCTGACCCTCACTCTCATGGCGATCGGCACGATCACCCTGGCGCTGACGCCGGGCTATAATCGTATCGGTATCTTCGCGCCGCTTATCGTCCTGTGCGGGCGGTTGATTCAGGGGTTTTCTGCCGGGGTCGAGGTCGGGTCGAGCTCTGTCTATCTCTCAGAGATCGCGACCGAGAAAAATCGCGGCTTCGTGGTTTCCTTCCAGTCCGCATCCATCCAGCTGGCTGTCGTGGTTGCGGCGGCTGTAGGGTTTGGCCTGACATCCTGGCTCGGGTCGCAGACGATGTCGGACTGGGGCTGGCGTCTGCCTCTGCTTTTCGGGTGCCTTATCGTGCCCGTTCTGCTCTTCCTGCGCCGCAATCTGCAGGAAACAGCGGCTTTTGAAGCCGAGACGACCCATCCCGACCTGCGCGAGATTTTCACCACGCTGCGTGATCACTGGCGCCTTGGTGGCATTGCCGTGTTGACTGCCCTGATGAGCACGGTCTCGTTTTATGTTCTGACAGCCTATACCCCGGCTTACGGCACGCGCATTCTGCATCTGGGCCGGCTCGACAGTCTTTTCGTCACGCTCTGCGTGGGGCTGGTCAATTGTCTTCTCGTGCCCGCCTTTGGCGCCTTGTCCGATCGTATCGGTCGCCGGGCGCTGCTCAAGGGCGCCACCATTCTGGCGATCTGTTCGGCCTATCCGCTCATGCACTGGCTGGTCGCAGCGCCCGATATGGGGCGCCTGATGGGGGCGGAAATCGGGCTGGCGGTGCTTTACAGTGCCTATAACGGGGCAGCCATTGCGTGGCTGACCGAAATCGTCCCGCCGCGCATCCGCACCACCGGATTTTCGTTTGCGTATAGTCTGGCCACCTGTATCGGCGGGTTCAGCCCGACGATCTGCACTTGGCTGATCGAGGCCACCAGTAACCGCGCCATGCCCGCTTTGTGGCTGTCTCTCGCCGCTCTCTGCGGCCTGCTGGCGGCGTTTATCGCACGCCCCTATCGTGAAACGGAAACCTCATCCCAAGTCTGATGGCATGAAAGGTTAACGTGTCGTTTCCTGATGGAGGCAGGTCGTATGCCTGCCTTGGGAAACACCGCCAAATGGCGTTTTCAGTAAAGTTCCGTGACGAATGCGCAACAGATTGACGCATGGTGGGAGATGTGGCTGAGTCACGTCTTATTTACGCACGTCGTGTGACGATCGCCCCTCACGCTCTCCGGTAAGGGCGCGCGGTATAGCGGCGTGTCAGCCAGTCTATTTGATGGTAGCCGGATCGGAGAATTTCAGATGGTGCCCCCCTCGTCGCAGCCGCGCACGTCTCTTTCGACGAAAATCATCCTGATCTGCGGCCTGTCTTTCGTGTTGATCCAGCTTGTTGCCGTCACGCTTTCCGGCTGGCTGATGAAGCAGCAGGTCGAGAAAAACGTCTATGCCGAGGCAATTTCCAAAAGCCAGATCCTTGGTGAAAAGATCATTCTTGCCCTGACGGAGCAGAATACCGTCGTGCGCAATATCCAGAGCACGATCGAGACGGCGCACAAGACCGGCATTCTGAACAAGCAGTTCATCGTTGATCTGCTTGTCGAGGACATGAAACGCTTTCCTGCCATCTATGCGATGGATTTCAAGGAAATCCCCGGTGGCTTCGATGGCACGCAGGTGCCCGGTGGACCAGGCACGAACAGCCATGGCATTTTTTTCCCGTCCGTGCTGCGAGGCCCCGATAACAGGGTAACGGTCTCGACACCGCCCGAACATTACAGCGCGGTCTACTGGAATATCGTCAAGACGGGCGAACTCGACGGTCTGGAGCCTTACATCGACCACGACACGCATGTGCCGATGGTTTCTCCGACCTATCCGATTACCTTCGATGGCAAGCGTATCGGTGTGGTTGGGGCTGATATTCCGCTTGGCTGGCTCGCCCCGCTTCTGCGCAGTGTGCAGATTGCCGATGGTTCGAGCATCGGGCTTCTTTCCGCTCAGGGGGCATGGATCGTCACGCCGGATCCGGCGCAGGCGATGAAGCATTTCAGCGATAATGCCAGCAACGACCTCACCCGCGCTCTGGCAACCCGAAAGATCACCATTCTGCCGGCTCATGGCACCGGCATCGATCGCATTCTCGTCCCGCTGAAAATGGGTAATTTCAACATCTACTGGACGCTGGTTGTCGAAATCCCGAGAGCCGCCATCACGACACCCATCTGGCACACCATTTACATGCTGGTCGTGCCCGGTGTGGCGCTGATCGCCCTGTCACTTGTCATCATGGTGCTGGTGTTCCGCCGTCTGCTCAATGCCCCCCTGCGCGGTTTGCAGAATTCCGTCTCGGCCCTTGAAGAAGGGCAGTATGAGGTCGTCGTCTACGGTACGCGCCGCGATGATGAAATCGGCTCTGTTGCGCGCGGGCTCGACAGTTTCCGCGGTGCGCTGCTCAAGGCGCGCAAGGTGGACGAGGCTGTTGCCGCTGATCGTATCAGACAGGAAGAAGATCAGGAGCGTCGGCACAAGGAGGACGAGCAGCGTCTGGATGATGTCAAGCAGGTGATCGAGACGATTGGCAGCGGGCTTACGGCGCTCTCCAATGGCGATCTCTCGGCGAAGATCGAAAAGCGCCTTCCCCGCGAATTCGACCTGCTGCGTGAGGATTTCAACCGTTCGGTCGAGCGTCTGGCGGGAACGATTTCGGGCATCTCGCTTGCGGCAGACACGATCAGCGAGGGCAGCCGCAGCCTCGCCACAGGCGCAGAGGACCTGGCCAAGCGTACGGAGCAGCAGGCCGCTGCCATCGAACAGACAACCGCGGCCATCAGTCAGATCACGCACAAGGCAGCCCATTCAGAAACCGTGCTGACGTCTGCCCAGGCTACGGGTGAGCAGGCCTGCCAGTCTGCAGGTTCTTCGTCTGAAATCATGCGCCGTACGCGCGAGGCCATGAAACAGATCGAAGACAGCTCGTCTCAGGTGGCGGCCATCGTGCAGGTGATCGAGAATATTGCCTTCCAGACCAATGTTCTCGCCCTCAATGCGAGCATCGAGGCAGCGCGCGCAGGTGATTCCGGCAAGGGCTTTGCGGTTGTCGCCAACGAGGTGCGGACACTTGCCCAGCGTTGCACCGAGGCAGCAGGAAGCATCAGCGAGCTTGTTGGCAAGACGGTTGAGGAAATCCGTGCAGGGGCTGTGTGCGTTCGGGATACGGAGCAGGCGTTGGAGACCATCACCACGCTCGTAACGGCAATGGGCGAGAAACTCGACACCATCGTCCATAATGCTTTCGAACAGGCGGCCAGCCTCAAGGAGGTCGGCACGGCGATTGCGGTGATGGATCAGAGCACGCAGAAAAGCGCCTCGATTGCCGATGAAACGCGTTCCTCCTCGATCATCCTTTCGGATGAGGTCGGGTCGATGGGTGAACTGGTTGCACGCTTCTCTCTGCCGCGTGAAACAGCCCGCTCTGTGGAGATGGCGTATTGAAAAAGCGCCTGCCCCGGTTCTGAGAGGACCAGATCTGACAGGGCTGGGAACAAGAAAGGGGGCGCCGCAAAGGCGCCCCCTTTCTGTTTTCAGTGACTGCTTGTGTTGCGCGCCTGTCGGGCAGGATTATTCGCGCTCGACCTGCAGCTTCTTGATGTTTGCGATGGCCTTGGCCGGGTTCAGACCCTTGGGGCAGGTCTGGGTGCAGTTCATGATGGTGCGGCAGCCATAGAGCTTCATGGAGTCATCCAGCGCCTCCAGACGCTCGCCCGTATGGTCGTCGCGGCTATCCATGATCCAGCGATTGGCGGCCAGAAGCGTCGCAGGGCCGAGATAGCGATCGCCATTCCACCAGTAGGACGGGCAGGACGTGCTGCAGCAGAAGCACAGGATGCATTCCCACATGCCGTCCAGCTTCTCGCGCTCTTCGATGCTCTGCAGGCGCTCGGTATCGGGCGGCGGCGGGGTGTCGCTCTTCAGCCAGGGTTGGATGGATTCGAGCTGGGCGTAGGCGCCGTTCAGATTGGGAACCAGATCCTTCACCACCGGCATATGCGGCAGCGGGTTGATCTTGACCGTGCCCTTGATCGAACTGATGGGCTTAAGGCAGGCCAGCGTGTTTTCGCCATCGATATTCATGGCGCATGACCCGCAGATTCCCTCGCGGCAGGAGCGGCGAAAGGTCAGGGACGCATCGATATGGTCCTTGATATACAGCAGCGCGTCGAGAACCATCGGCCCGACCTTGTCGAGATCCAGCTCGTAGCTGTCGAGGCTCGGGTTGGAATCGTCATCGGGCGACCAGCGATAGACCTGAAACGTCGCCTTGTGCTTGGCATCGGCAGGAGCCGGATAAAACTTGCCGGGGCGGGTCGTGCTGTTTTTGGGCAGGCGGAGTTCAACCATGGTGAGGCTCCTCAGTAAACACGTTTCTTGGGCGGAAAGACCTCGACGTCGTTTGTCAGGGTCTGCATCCGCACCGGCCGGTAGAGCAGGCTCACCGCTCCGTCCTTGTCGAGATAAGAGACAGTATGCTTCATCCAGTGCTCGTCATCGCGCTCGGGATAATCGTCATGCGCGTGGGCGCCGCGCGTCTCATGACGGGCATGCGCGCTTTCGATGGTCACGGTCGCATTGGCCAGAAGATTGGCAAATTCGAGCGCTTCCATCAGATCGCTGTTCCAGATGAGCGAGCGATCCGCCAAACCCATATGCTGCGCGTCTTTCCAGAGGTCCCGTATCTTCGCGCACCCTTCAGCGAGCGATTTGGTGTTGCGGAACACGGCAGCATGGCTCTGCATGATGCGCTGCAGGCGCTCGCGCAGCTCGGCAACGGTAAATTTGCCCGAAGCCTCACGTGTCTTGTCGAACGCCTCGAGGATGGCTTCCCCCGCGTTCTTCGGCAAAGGCGGCACGGGCGTCGTCGGATCGATGATTTCCGCAGCCCGCTTGCCAGCGGCGCGACCGAATACGATCAGATCGAGCAGGGAGTTGGTGCCCAGACGATTGGCACCATGCACCGAGACGCAGGCAGCCTCGCCAACGGCCATGAGACCAGGCACAACTGCCTCAGGGTTTTCGGCGGTCGGGCGCAGAACCTCGCCATGCAGATTGGTCGGTACGCCGCCCATGTTGTAATGCACGGTCGGCAGCACCGGTGCCGGCTCCTTGGTCACATCCACACCGGCGAAAATGCGCGCGGTTTCGGAAATGCCTGGCAGACGCTGATGCAGCAATTCCGGGCCGAGATGCTCCAGATGCAGCATGATATGGTCCTTTTTCGGACCACAGCCACGCCCTTCATTGATCTCGATGGTCATGGCGCGCGAGACCACATCGCGTGACGCCAGATCCTTCGCCGTCGGGGCGTAGCGCTCCATGAAGCGCTCGCCCTCGGAATTGGTCAGATAGCCGCCTTCACCGCGACAGCCTTCCGTCAGCAGACATCCTGCCGGGAAAATACCGGTGGGATGGAATTGCACGAATTCCATGTCCTGGGTCGGCACGCCAGCGCGCATGGCCAGACCGCCACCATCACCCGTGCAGGAATGGGCAGAGGTGCAGCTCTGGAAGGCGCGACCGTAGCCGCCCGTTGCCAGAACAACCATCTTGGCGTTGAAGCGATGGATCGATCCGTCATCGAGGCACCAGGCCACGATGCCGCGACAGGCGCCGTTCTCGTCCATGATCAGGTCGAGCACGTAATATTCGACGAAGAAATCGACGCGATGCTTGAGGCATTGCTGATAGAGCGTATGCAGAATGGCATGACCCGTGCGATCGGCTGCCGCGCAGGCGCGGGCGACAGGGGCCTTGCCATATTCGCTCATATGGCCGCCGAAGGGACGCTGATAGATCTTGCCATCTTCGGTGCGCGAGAAGGGCACCCCGAAATGCTCCAGCTCCATGACGGCGCTTTCGGCCTCACGGCACATGAACTCGATCGCGTCCTGATCGCCCAGCCAGTCCGACCCCTTGACGGTGTCATACATATGCCAGCGCCAGTTATCCTCGGACATGTTCCCCAGAGAGGCACCGATGCCCCCCTGTGCTGCCACTGTATGGCTGCGCGTCGGGAAAACCTTGGTAACGCAGGCCGTACGCAGGCCTCCGGCACCCATACCCAGCGTGGCGCGCAGACCCGAGCCCCCGGCACCGACGACCACGACATCATAGGCGTGATCGACGATACGGTATTTCTTGGCGGATTCCGCGCTCATGACTGGCCCTCCTTCGGGCGGGTAATCAGAATACGGGCAAGCGAGGCACAGCCCAGCGCCACGAAAAGAAGCGTGCTGAGGCGAATGACCAGACGCAGGCCGAAGCGCCGCCAGCCACGTGAATAATCAGAGGCCACGACCTCAAGCCCGAGCTGGGCATGACGTGCGGTCAGGGCAATAAGCAGGCCCAGAGGGGCGGCATTCTGCACCCTTCCGGCCCAGGCAAGAATGGACTCGCGGTCACGCCCGGCCAGACGCAGAACCTGCGCAACCCCCCAGATCGTGAGCGGACCGAGAAGGGCGGCGGAGACACGCTCGGCTGTCCAGTGTTCGGCACCATCGGCCAACCCGCCCAACCCCTTGGCGCGGGCGAGCGGGGTGCGCATGTCGGAAAGGCGGTTCATGCGCGTGTTCCCTTGCTGCGAAGACGTGCCAGCGTGACGAAGGCAGCGGTCAGGGTGACGCAAAGCCCGGCGGTCACGAAGACCGAGCGACGTCCATCCTCGTCAATTTCCTTCTTTTCGAAGCGGGCACCGCTATCCCAGATCAGATGGCGGATACTGGCTACGAAATGATAGGTGGTGGCCACGCCCCAGCCGAGAAATACGAGGCGCCCCAGCGGGTGGGTTGCAACGCGCTGTGCGCGGGAAAAGGCACGCGGCCCCTGGGCCAGGGCTGCCAGCCAGGCAACGGCCAGACCCGCACCGAGCGACGAGGCGACGCCTGCCATGCGATTGCCGATCGAGAGCGCCATGGAGAGGCGAAAACGATAGACATCCAGATGGGGCGACATGGGACGCCGTATGGCCCGTCCCTGCGTGTCGGTGCCGTGATAGAACGCTTCGCGTCCGTCGGAAGCCATGGCGATACCTCGGAATTCTGTCTTCGGGCTATGCGATACCTTACCCACATAGTCGCATTCCCATGGTTCGTCATGTGCATATTGATGTGAGAATTGGCACTGAATTTGTCTTGTATTTCATGCAATTCCGAGGCTTTCGCATCTGTATCGTCTCACCAAGGCGTGACGCTGTTTCAGGGGCGCGTTACGCTTTCCCGCGTGATAGGACTGATTGAAGAGCCCGGTAGAACCCGGGCAAGCGACAGCAGAGAGAGCCCGATGTCAGAACTGAATCCTGCCGCCATCAGCCGTCCTTCAGGCAGTGTGTCGAAGGCCTATCGACGTCTGATCGAGCAGAGACAGATCGAAGCCGATGCCGTGCAGGCGCGCGCTGCCACGGCTCTGGATCAACTTGCGCAGGCGCTTCAGGCGCGCCACGACGTAAAGGACAGCTTTTTCTCGCGCCTGGCAAAGCGTCGCCCGGCTCCCATCAAGGGGCTTTATCTCGTTGGCGAAGTCGGTCGTGGCAAGACGATGCTGATGGATCTTTTCTGTCGCGAGGTTGCGGTCGCCAAAAAGCGGCGTATTCATTTTCATGTCTTCATGCAGGAAGTCCTTCGTGCGCTGCACAAGGGGCAGAGCCGTGGCGAGCGTCGCGAAGACCCGGTGCGCGAACTCGCGCAGAAAGTGCATGAGCAAAATGACCTGCTGTGTTTTGACGAATTCCAGATCAACGACATGTCCGATGCCGTGCTCGTGCTGCGCCTGCTGGATATGGTGATGGAGCTAGGAACCGTTGTCGTGGCCACATCGAACACGGCGCCAGCGGATCTGATGAAACATCAGGCGCAGAACCGCGCCACGATGCGGCCTTATCTTGAGGCATTTTCGGCGCATATGACCGTTCTCACGCTTGAATCGGCACGCGATTACCGGCGGGGTCGCGACATCGATGCACAGAGATGGCTGGTGCCGGATACGGAAGAAAGTCGGGCCCATCTTCGGCAGAGATTCGAGACCATGACCGGGGGCGAGGCCGCACCGGGCGCGGTCGAGATAGGGTCACGTCGTATTGCTGTGCCCTCCTGCCATGGAGACAAGGCCTGGTTCACTTTCGATGCGCTGTGCGGCCAGCCTCTTGGGCCTGCCGATTATCTGGCTGTTGTTGGTCGGTTCAGAACCGTGTTCATTGAGGGTATTCCGGCACTGGTACCCGATCAGTATGACAAGGCCCGACGCTTCATCACCCTGATTGATGTCATGTATGAAAGTCATACGGTCCTTTTTGCCACCGCCGCAGCCGAGCCCGAAGCCCTGTATCAGACGGGCGAAAATGCTAAGGCATTCGAACGCACAGCATCACGTCTCGATGAAATGCGTTCGAATGGATGGGTCATCTGAACACGGGCCAGCCCTTCAGGGGGCAAGTGCCGTTGTCAGTTCCCGTATCTCGCAGCTTCCGTCTTCCATCCCGCAGGCAGGAACAGCCGGATAACTCGTGAGGAGTGAGGCATGGTCAGGATCACGCCGCACGGCCTCTGGTATTTGTGAGAGAAAAAGCACCCGGACAATGCTGCGGCCGCTCGGGTTTCGGTAAAGGGCAAAGCCGAGCGCAGCCCCGACGGGAATCTCGTTTTGGGCATAGCCAGGTGCCCTGACATTGATGTCGAGTATGCCGAGCAGAGGGGCGATGGTGTCGTCATGCCCCATATAGATTTTGAGCCTGGGTCCGTCAGGCGTCGTCAGATCCCTGATAATCGCCTCGCGTAACAGGCGGGAGGTTAGAGAGGCTAGCGGTCTCGGTCGTACCAGAGTGTCGAGCATGGCCGCATGCAGGCCGGAGAGTGTCTCAATTATCGCTGCATCGACCGGTTTGCCGGCGTGATCGGGCAGTGTTTTCCCATCGAGAAAACCGAGTTCCAGTGCCTCGGCATAGGACGAGCTTTCGTTGATTGGACCTGACAGAATGAAACCACTCCTGCCGTGACTCAGGCCTATATGACTCGGTTCATGAAGAAACGGGCAAAGACGCTGCGTGCAGTTCATGATGGTGCCAAGCAGGGTGAGTGCGTTGCCCTGTGAAGAAAAAGCCTCGTTCGGATCGGGCATGGCCGCCACAAGGCGCGTCATGTCGGTCGCGCCATCCCAGAGTATCTGCTGTGAAAAAAGCGGGTCGGCGATGGCTATCGGGAGATGATCGACCGTGACGGCACAAGCTGGCGCTATCCCTCGTGCAAAGGCATCGGCACTTGCGATGGTTCGTGGCTCGGTATTGGCATGAATGACGATCTGCCCGGATGCAGGGCAAGCCGCAGCAGAAAACAGGTCGTTCAGATTCAGCCATTCCCTCAGAGAGTGCGCTGCCGCAGACAAGGCTCTTGCGCCGCGGGGTGTCAGGTCTCCAGCGCGCCCCTCCCAGACAGGCCATGAGGCGGGTAATGTTGCCAGTGAAGGGTGCTGTCCGTTCAGGGCAGACCGTATGCCATGGCGCATGACAAGCACCAGACGGCTTAGTACGAGATGATTTGCCCCATTGGGTTCGAGCCTGTCATCGCGGCAGAAACGCGGTTGCGTGACCGGATTGCAGCGCGCTGCCCCCCCTGCAGGAAACCCGACATGATAGCCGCTCCAGCGTGCCGGCTCGCTATCGGGATAATCTGTGCTGACCAGTTGAGCCCCGCTTGCCATCAGCGCGTCACGCCGCCCTGTGGCGCCTGTGCGCCCTTCGATCGTATTGGCATCGGCCCGAACCCGGACAAGCCAGTGACGTGAGACGAGGGCAGGAATGGCGTCTGCTGGCCCGTCATTCAGCTCTGTGAAAGCGGCATCCGGTGCGTCACTCTGCTGAGGCGCCACGTTGGGGAACGCGATACGGCCTCGCAGCCCGGGATGGCCTTTTTCGTAGATAGGGCCGTCAGCGCGCTGGTCGAGCAGGAACACGACCTTGCCCCGGTTTTTTTCGAGGTCAGGCCAGCCGCGGGTCGAAACGGCATGGGCAAGCGTCTCGTCGGGTCTATGCAGATCGTCTGGTGTCAGCAGGCTGGCAGCCGGAAAACTCGAGCGGATATCGGTATCGAGGGTATCGTATGTTTCATGCGAGAAAGGTTCGACTGGGGTCGTGCCCGGTATGTCGTTGTGCTGTTCAGTCTCGAGAATGACGAATATGGGAACATGGCCGGGATGGGCACGCGACCAGTGGCTTATCTCCGCTAGGCAGGCGGTAAAGGGCTGGCAGCTGGCGTGCTGGTCCAGATCAGGGATATGCATGACCTTGATGCCGGGCTGTCTCATCACAGCCTCTTCCCGGGGAGAAAGAGGCCAGCGCTCATCGGTATGACCGGGGCGATGCGGCGTGGCGAAGCGCCCACCCTGTGTGTCAGCGTAAAGGTCGAGCTCGATCTGGCGTATGCCGTGATCCAGCTGGTTGGTCAGACTTGCATGACGGTAATCGAGAAGCGATGCCAGTTGAGGTGCTTCTTCGGCGATTAGGGCCAGGCGCGCGGGAGCGATGCCTGCATGATAGGAGTTATGCGACCCGATGACCTGAATCTGGTCGAGGCGGATGCTGGCGTGACTTTCCGATAAGCCATCCTTGCTTCTGCCCGGGTCTGGCGAGAGGGAGCGGGGTGCTGGCGCTGCAAGTCCTGCTGAAAGCGAAAGGAGGCTGACGCCCAGTGTGAGGATTGTCAGCACCCGGGGCGTGCGAGGGAAAAGAGGCATTTTTCAGAACTCGCCGTTGAGCCCGGCGAGATACATGCGTCCTGTACGGACATAGGCACCATTAGACCCGCCGTCATAGGCGAGATAGGATTTGCCCTTGCCATAAGTTTCCCAGAAGGCGGGGGTATTCAACAGGTTTTGCATGGCGAGCGTGCCGGTGATGCCCCAGCCGAATTTGTATTTCATGCTCAGATCGAGGCGCTGCGTAGGCTGCAGGTAGAAATCAGGAGATTTTTCATTAACGCTCAGAAGCTGGGTACCGATATAATTGTAATTCAGATCGAAATGCATCGGACCGCGGCTGTAATAGAAGCCGAGATTATACATCATCTCGGGCGCGCGCGGCAGGGCGGTGTCGGCATGGCCCGCAATACTGCTTGTCGCATTGGAGTGCTGGAGCGTCACATTGCCGTTCACCCCAAAACCGCTCATCCAGCCAGGCAGGAAGTAGAGATTCTGCTGGGTAGCCAGCTCGATGCCTTCAAGCGTTGCGCCCTTGCCATTGGTTGGCATCGAATAGAGCGTCCCGCCATCTGTGAAAGAACTGGTAGGCACATTGCCGCCAAGCGTGGCGCTGTTGCTGGTGTTCGAAACAGAAGTGAAAATGAATTTCTGGATCTGCTTGTAATAGACGGAGGCGGAAATGACGCCTGCATGCCGGTTATAGAGCTCGCCCGAAAAATCGAACATGGTTGCGGTCGTCGGGCGCAGATTGGGGTTGGGTTGCGAGATGGACAGGATCTGGTTGGTAACGGGATCTGTCGAGAGTGTGGTGGCGCCATTGATCAATCCGAAAGCCGGACGTGTAAGCCCTCGTCGGACCGAAAAGCGCAGAACACTCAACTCACTCGGGCGCCAGTTGACGTTCAGATAGGGCAGAGGTGAACCGTAGTTCTGATGGATCCTGACAAAACGGCCATTGATGTTATCGCCAGCTGACTGCCAGTGAGTCCCGCCGAAATCGGTGTATTCGTAACGGAAACCAGGATGGATATCGACCGGACCCGCCTGAAGATTTAGGGCAACAAACCCGGCATAAATCTTTTCCGAGCCGGTGCTCGTATTCGCGTTCCAGTCGTTTCTGGTATAATTGCCGGCACCATTCGGATCGTTCTGATATTTATAAGGTAGCGTTGTGTTGCGCACCCAGTCGCGATCGAGGATGCGAAAATCGCCGAGCTTGCCGCCAAACGCATCAACCTGATAGCCTGGGATATTGCCAATAGTGGGCCCTGCGGCGTTAGTGGATGGCCAGTTCTGGCCCCCGAAGAACGGACCATTATAAATAAAATTATTATTGTTATGAAAAAGAGGATGGGACCATGACAGGCGCTCGGTATCGCTGATCTTGAAGCCAAAAATGATCGATTTCAGGATATCATTTCTGAAGCGATAGGCTGCGTCGGCATGGATGCCGAACATGTCTGCCGTGCTCTGTGAATCTCCACCCTGTGTTTTCCAGAAGCGGCTCGTATTCTGGTTACGCAATTGGCTCATGGCCGAAGCGGGGCCGCTTGCGACAGGCAGGGTTGTGTTGGCGGTGTCGAGATAGAAGGGGCCGGCTATGCTGCCGCTGCCATACATACTGGCTTCGACCGTGTTGGGGGTGGCCTGCACGCCATAGCTGTTGAAGATATCGTAATTGACGGTCCAGCGGTCGAGATGGCTTATGCCGCCGATTTTCTGGGTGGTGAGAAGCTGAGCCGAGTCATTTGTGATGAAATATCCGGCGCGCTGGCCAAGCTGCGAGCGATAGATACCATCTGCCCCATAGCCTGAATTGCTGCCGCGAAAGCTGACCTGATTGTCATCCATCTGCACATTGTACTGCCCCCATGTGCCAAGGGCATAAAACTCATGACGATCGCCCTTGTAGTTGAGGGAGAGCGAACCGCCATAGCGTTTGATTGAGCTGGTGAAGAGATCATATTTGAGCTGTGTGGTGGTGAGTTGCGACGCCTGATCTGGTGTTTTGACGCCCGCCTCGGACGCAAAACTGGGCACGTAGCTTCTGTTTGGCGCTGCAGCATCAGCGAGAACATTTTTCGACGAGTAGTAACCGGTTGCATAGACGCCAAAGCGTCCATCATGACCAAAGCGGCGGGCAAACTCGATTTGTGCGGTACCTCCAAGAGCGGGTGTTCCCGTCTGGGCAGCATTGTCGTTCAATTGTCCCTGGAGGATGATTTTCCGATAATTCCCGGAGAAGTCGAAAGCTGTCGGGGTACGAATATCGATGGCTCCGCCTATCGAATCGCCATCTGTTTCGGCAGTCGTGCTTTTGGAGACCTTGATGGATGTGATGCCATAAGGTGCCAGCATGTCGAACGATATGGCGCGGGTCGAAGGGTCGGCCGGTGCGATGCGCTCGCCGTTGAGCGTATAGGCATTATAGCTGGAATCGAGACCACGAATGGTCATGTACTGGGCCTCACCCGTCGCAGCCTGGCCGTTACTCATATTGCTATAGGCTGAAACGCCCGGCAGACGGGTGAGGATATCCGACAGATTGGTTTCCGGAGCGCGGTCGATCTGCTCGCGGGAAAGAACCGAGGCCACGCCCGTGCTACGGCGTTGTTCGTCCAGCGCCGCAGCGACTGTGCCGCTGCGCAGGGCTGTCACTTTTATATGCTCATGCACGGAGTCTTTTTCGAGCGGTTTTGTCGGGCCAGTCGGGGTTGAAGCAGGCATCGAAGCGAGCCCGGAAGCGGAGCTGACGGATTGGCTTGCACTCTTTCGCCCCTCTTTTTTCTTGTGATGAAGACTCTGGGCGTTTACGGGTGCCACCGTACCCAATGCGACAAGAGTGGCCAGGCAACCGGTCAATACAGGTTTACAGGACGTCATTGGGCGCATCCTCACGAGCGCGCACGAGCACTCCCCGCCATCCGGACTGCGTAATACCTCGTTATATGAGCGAGGTATTCCAGAATCGGAGAGGACGATGCGTCGTGGGCGAACTATTGATTTGTTACTTGATTCATAAAACCGTACAACGACGAACAATGCTTGTGTATTTCTGCCACTTGTTTCGAATCGATATTTAAAATGAATCAGCCAGGCAGAGTGTGAAGGCTTTATTAAATGTCGAATGACATCACAATGTAACGATCGGTTGCGATCGAGGTTCACTCTGTCTGCGGGGAGCCCGTTATGTAGAGGGCGATGGGTGCCGACCGTGTCCGGCTCTTCTCCCTGTTTGCGCCCGTATCAGACACGAGGGTGAGAGAAGAAGAAACGCCCAAAGTGGGCGACGTGAGGAAGCGTCTATAGTTTTCGCAGAGATGACCCTGTCCGGCCGTGTTGCTGAAAGAGCAATACGACCGGACAAGGGAAGAGGGTCGTTACTTCGCTGCGGGCAGAAGGCCGCGATGGGCCAGCATCGGGCCGATTTCGGGGTCCTTGCCGTAGAAGGCCTTGAACATCGGGCCGTAATCCATGGTGTGACCCTTCGACAGGATCATATCACGGAAGCGCTGGCCGTTTTCACGGGTCAGACCGCCATGCGACTGGAACCAGGAGAACACGTCCTGATCGAGCATTTCAGTCCAGAGATAGGCGTAATAGCCAGCCGAATAGCCATTGCCCCAGATATGCAGGAAATAGCTTGAGCGATAACGCGGCGGCACGTTGGCGACATCGAGACCGGTCTCCTTGAGTGCCTTGGCTTCGAACTGATCGACATCCTGGCGCGGTGCATCGGCAGACAGGCCGTGCCACGACATGTCGAGCTGGGCCGCTGCCACGATTTCACCCAGTGCATAGCCCTGGTTGAAATGCGCGGCCTTCTTGATCTTCTCGACCAGTTCGGCAGGCATCGGGGCGCCGGTCTTGTAGTGACGGGCGTAATGGGCGAACACTTTCGGATCCATTGCCCAGTTTTCGTTGAACTGCGACGGGAATTCCACGAAATCGCGTGCCACTGCCGTGCCCGAAAGCGACGGATAGGTCTGGCTGGCAAAGAGGCCGTGCAGTGCGTGGCCGAATTCATGGAACATGGTCGTCACGTCATCAGACGTGATGAGCTGCGGCTGGCCCGGAGCCGCCTTGGTGAAATTTGCCACGTTATAGATGACAGGGCGCGTCTTCAGCAGGTCGCTCTGACCCACGAAATTCGACATCCAGGCGCCACCCGATTTGTTGTCGCGCTTGAAGTAGTCGAAATACATCAGACCCAGCGGCGAGCCGTCCTTGTCCTTCACCTCGAAGACCATGACGTCGGGATTATAGACCGGGATATCCTTGCGCGGCTCGAAGGTGATTCCATAAAGCTGGTTGGCTGCATAGAACACGCCGTCGGTCAGCACGGTGTGCAGCTCGAAATAGGGCTTTACGTCATTCTGGTTGAGGTCGAATTTCTGCTTGCGCACGCGCTCGGCATAGAAATTCCAGTCCCAGGGCTTGAGCGCGAAATTCTGATGGTCGTCGCCGATGGCCCTCTGCAGCTCATCCGCCTCACGATGCTGCTCTGCAGCGGTCGCCGGAACGAGCTGGTGGATGAAGCTGTTCACAGCCGCCGGGGTCTTGGCCATCTGATCGTACAGCGTATAGGCGGCATAGCTCGAATAGCCGAAGAGCGCGGCTTTCTCAGCGCGCAGCTGGGCAATTTCCGCAATTGTCTGGCGCGTATCGTTGGCATCGCCTTTTTCAGCGCGTGTCCAGCTCTGATTGAACAGGGCTTCACGCGTGCTGCGATCGCTCAGCGAAGCCAGATCGGGCTGCTGGGTCGTGTTCTGAAGCGGCAGAACATATTTCCCGCTCAGCTTGCGGCCTTCGGCGGCTTTCTGTGCGGAGGCAATGGCGCCATCATCAAGCCCGGCAAGAGCCTCTTTCCTGTCGACCACAAGGGCGCCAGCCTTGGCGCTGGCGATCAGCTTCTGGTTATAGGCCGTTTCCAGTTTCGAGAGCTGGGTGTTGATCGCTCGCAGCTTCTGCTGGTCAGGGTGAGACAGTTCGGCGCCCGAATGGACGAATTGCTGATACGTCACCTCAAGCAGCATCGCCTGCTCGGGGTTCAGGTTCAGCTTTGCGCGGTTGTCGTAAAGCGTCTTCACGCGGTGGAAAAGCTTCGGGTTGAGATAGATCTCGTCCGAATGCTGGCTGAGCTTGGGCGCTTCCTTGCTGTCGATGGCGTCCATGGCGTCATCCTTGTCAGCCGAATAGACACCGTAGAACACGTTCTGCACGCGGCCCAGCAACTGGCCCGAACGCTCCATGGCAACAATCGTGTTGTCGAAATTCGGCGCCGCCTTGTTGTTGGCGATCGCCTGCATTTCCTTCAGCTGGTCTGCCATGCCCTTTTCGAAGGCCGGCACGTAATCACTGTCCTTGATCTTGTCGAAGGGGGGCGCCTGATAGGGCAGGGGGCTTGCCTGAAAGAGCGGGTTGGCAGGGGCTGCCAGCGCGGTGGAGGAAAGCAGGGGAAGGGCAACAGCCGCCAGAGCGGCGGCGTGTCTGAAAACGGGCATGAAAAAGGATCCTACGATCGTAACATGATATGTTACCGTAGGAAGGAAAGAGGGGAGCGTCAAACCCCGATGGTCGTTTCACCTCCGCTTCGATTGGCGCCTACTCGAAGCCGGGCTCATTCTCCTCATCGAGCACCTTGATGGCGGCACCGCGCAATAGATCCTGCAAAATGTTCCTGACAGTCTCTGCCGCGCGCAGCGGCACGGAAATTTCCAGCCCCGCGCCGGTTTCATCGAACAGGCAGCTCTCCTGCAGTGCGCTCCACTCGTTCAGACGTGCCTGGATGATCGGCAGAACCCCGAAGGACGCATGGAAACCGAGGCGCTGCATGGGCACGATCTCGATGGCGTCGCCCTGCTTGAGGCAGGAAGCGGCAGCCCCGCCATAGGCGCGCACAAGCCCTCCTGCACCCAGCTTGATGCCGCCGAACCAGCGCACGACAATAACGGCCACGCGGTCGAATTCCTGTGAATCAATGGCTTGCAGGATGGGCCGTCCCGCTGTTCCGCCCGGCTCGCCATCATCGAAACTGCGATAGCGTGCGCCAAGCCGCCACGCCCAGCAATTATGGGTGGCGTCGATTTCACGGACGCGTTCGAAAAAAGCGATGGCTTCTTCCTCATGGGCAATGGGCGCAGCATGAACGCGGAACAGGCTCTTCTTCACCACCGTATCCAGCTGCGTTTCGGCTACCAGGGTCCGGGTCATGAAGGGTTTTCCTGTCCTGTTTTTTGACTTCAAGAAGCAGGGTCGCCGCGTTCTTGCAAGAGGTGTGTTCCGGTCTCGCAGGTTGTCCGGGATTTATCGCGTCGAGAGAAAGTCCTTCACCTCCTGGTGCACCTTCACGGCATAGGACAGTTCCGGAAAGATCAGCTTCACATAGCGCGCGTCCTCCATCCCAGGCTGCCAGGAGAGCACGACGGCACGAAGGTCGCTGGCTGCCCTGATTCCGGCCAGACCTGACGCCATCTGAAAAAGAACGAGCAGAACGGCAAGGCCTGTCGCTGTTTTCAGATCGGATTGACCAACGTAGCAAGGGCGCGAGCGGAGCCATACGAGCGCGCGCATGATCAGTCCTGCATGGAGCAGGACGACATAAAGCGCGTAACGCGCCGGAGCGATAAGCTCGACGTTTTCATTGAGACGGCCGAGGCTCGCCATGAGGGCGACCCCGAGACCGATCAGGATCAGCCCGGTTGAGACAAGCGAAGCACGTGTGGCTGTCTTCCTGCGCAGGCAGTCATTGACAAGCACGGCAAGAGCAACCAGCCCGAGGCAAAGGCCGAACACCATGGCAGGCAGGGCGAGGGCTGCAAGCCTCGAAAAAGGCAGGCCGAGAAAGATACCGGCATAGGCGATCATACGCTCAAGCGCGGCAATGCCGTGTGCGCCTGAATGCACTGCAGGCGCTGTTGAGTCGTGCCACAGATAGAGGCTCGTTTCGATAACGGCCAGAGACAGTATGACCGCAAGGATCGACGGTTTTGCTTTGGCCTGCCAGCCGAGCCAGAGCAGCACGGGCCAGATTCCAAGGCCTGTCATGTTGCTGAATGGCGAAAGAAGCGCACAGAGTATAGCCCCTGCGAAAAGAGGCGCGACGTTCTGCTGTGCGGTCACGGCACGTGCGAAGAGCACGATGGCGGCTACAGAGAAGACGAGGGAAATTGGATAGACGCAGTTGATCGGTACGCCGATATCGAGTGCCGAGGTGCTGCTCAGAATCAGCATGGGAACAAGGAGAGCCAGCAGCCTTTCCCTGTTCGAGGCACCCTCTGACAGGGTGCGCCAAAGCAATCCGGCGATGACAAGAACAGACAGAAGCGATGCGGCGATGAACGCGATCTGGTGGCCACCGCCGATTTCGAGGTCGACCAGCGTGAGTGCCCGCTCAAAGGCGATGCGATGCTCGTTATGCGGCAGCAGGAAATGATGGAGCCAGTTGGCTCCATCATTTACCCTCAGCGCCTCAAGCGCTTCATGCTGCCAGGTCAGCATGTCGAGATAGGGCGTTGTCATTGCCGTGCCCCAGACGACGAAGGCAAAAATAATGACATGCACGGCAAACAGGCTGACCAGCCAGACATCATAGGGTCTGTTCTGGCGATTATGCGTGAGCATGGAGAAGGGAGAGCGGCGCTGTCCGCCCGGATTTGAGGATGACGCGGCCAGCATAGGGCATTCTCCCGGGATGAAGCGACAAGGGAGAAACCTCTCCCGCGTCATGTCAGGCAGTTAAAGAGCAGAAGTCGGGCGTAAAGGCCCCATCGTCAGAGCTCCTGCACCGGTCAAATTCTTGGCCCATTCGTTTACACGAAGGATACATCTGCGCAAATGAGAGTGGTTGAAGGAATTCCTCGGGCGGCCGCGGTAAAAACTGCGGGGCAGCAGTAATGGGGGCAATCTATGCTCCCGACTGCCCGGTATCAGACTACTGACTCAGTCTTCGACTGGCTGGAAGAGCTCGACCAGATCATTGAGATGCCCGATCTCTTTGAGTGCCAGACCTTCAGGGGGTTTGGCGCGCGCGGCGCCACTCGCGACACGGCGTGGCAGGATAGCTTGGGCGAAACCGAGCTTCTGTGCCTCCTTCAGGCGCAGATCGGTCTGGGATACCTGACGCACCTCACCGGACAGACCAACCTCGCCGAAATAGGTGGCCCCTGACGAGGTCGGTACGCCGGTCGCTGCAGAGATCAGGGCCGCCGCCACCGCCATGTCGCAGGCAGGCTCGCTGATACGCAGGCCGCCTGCAATATTCAGATGGACATCCATCCCTGCCATCTTGAGACCGCAGCGGGCCTCCAGCACGGCGAGCAGCATATTCAGCCGCGCCGTTTCCCAGCCTACTACGGCCCGTCGTGCCGCGCCCTCTCCGGCCTTTGGGGAAACGAGCGCCTGGATTTCCAGCAGAACAGGGCGCGTGCCTTCCATGCCTGCGAAAACGGCAGAGCCTGCTATATTGCCGCGTCTTTCGGCCAGAAACAGGGCAGACGGATTGGGTACTTCGGTCAGCCCCGTATCGGTCATGGCGAAAACGCCAATTTCGTCTGTCGCCCCAAAACGGTTTTTCGCAGCACGAAGGATGCGGAATTGATGGCCGCGATCGCCTTCGAAATACATCACCGCATCGACCATATGCTCCAGGACGCGCGGACCCGCCAGAGCGCCTTCTTTCGTGACATGGCCGACAAGCACGAGTGAGAAGCCGACTGTCTTGGCAAGCCGTATCAGCTCGAAAGCACAGGCGCGCACCTGCGCCACCGAGCCCGGCGCACTTTCGATGGTTTCCAGCCACATGGTCTGGATGGAATCGATGACCACCACATTATGCTCGCGGTCCTGTTCCAGCGAGCTCGCGATTTCCGAGACGTTGATGCTGGCTGCCAGATCGAGCGTCGGCGCCTCCAGTTTCAGGCGCCGCGCGCGCAGGCGTATCTGGTCTACGGCTTCTTCGCCCGACACGTACAGCACGCGCCGCCCTGCCCTGGCGAGGGCGCAGGTGGCTTGCAGCAGCAGCGTCGATTTGCCGATACCCGGATCGCCGCCCACCAGCACAACAGAGGCAGGCACCAGCCCTCCACCAAGCACACGGTCGAACTCGGCAATCGATGTTTCAATGCGCGGCGGCGGGGTGAGATCGCCGTCGAGATGCATGAGCGTCAGCTTGCCTGCGCGCTTTCGGCTCTCACGGTTCGTGGGTTCGACCGCCTCTTCGACAATGGTGTTCCATTCACCACATCCATCGCAACGCCCCGACCATTTGCTGGTGATCGTGCCGCAGGCCTGACAGACGAAACGGGCAGTGGGGCGTTTGGCCATTCTGGGGGGGGCTTTCAGGCGAGAGGTTCAGTCTGAAAGATAGGGCAGGCGTGGAAACATAACAAGAACGAAGGGGGTGCTCTATTTCCGCAATTCCATCCCGATCGGCCCATCCTTGCGTCCATGGGTAAACTGATCGACCATGGCGTTGCCACTGTTCATCAGTTCCGAAGCGAGGCCCTTCCAGACCAGCTTGCCGTGGTAGAGCATGGCGGCCTGATCACCGATGCGCTGGGCAGAGGCCATGTCATGGGTGATGGCAATGGCGGTCGAGCCAAGACGCTTGACGCAATCGACGATCAGACCGTCGATCACAGCGCCCATGATGGGGTCGAGCCCCGTCGTGGGTTCATCGAAAAACAGGATGTTGGGTGTGCCTGCAATGGCGCGGGCGAGGCCGACACGTTTCTGCATGCCCCCTGACAGTTCTGAAGGCGCGAGTGCCCCGACCGTCGGGTCGAGACCCACCTGTTTGAGAATATCGCCCGCCTGTTCACGCGCCTGGGCTTTGGTCAGGCGATGCGCCTTGCCGCGTCCCTTGGCACGCAGACCGAACATGATGTTGTCTGCCACGCTCATGCTGTCGAACAGGGCCGCATTCTGGAACAGCATGCCGATCTGTTCGATCAGGGCGATACGTCGTGCAGGCGTCGCGGTCAGAACATTCTCGCCATCGATTTCGATCGTGCCGGAATCTGGCGTGATGAGCCCCAGAATGCAGCGCAGCAGCACCGATTTACCGCTGCCCGACCCGCCGATGACGACGAAAGACGTGCCGGCCTCGACATCGAGATCGATGCCATCCAGCACCGTTTTTGAGCCGAAGGACTTGGTCAGGCCGCGAATGCGGATCTTGGGCAGGGCGCTCATGAGGCGAAGAACAGATCCGTCAGGAGGTAATCGAAGGCCAGAAGCAGGATCGAAGCTGCAACGACGGCGGCGGTTGTGGCAGAGCCCACGCCCTCTGCGCCACCCCGGCTGGTATAGCCGTGATAGCAACCCATCAGGCTGATGATGAAGCCGAAGACGGCGGCTTTCGAAAGGCCGACAATCACGTCGAGCGGCTTCAGCGCGTTGAACGTCGCGATGATGTAGTTCTGCGGGTCGAAGCCGAGCTTGGAGACAGATACGGTAAATCCGCCCAGCACACCGAGAATATCGGCCACCAGCACCAGAAAAGGCAGGGCCAGGGTGCCCGCAAGCAGGCGCGGCGTCACCAGATATTTCATCGGGTCGGTCGAGAGCGTACGCAGCGCGTCGATCTGGTCGGTCACGCGCATGGTGCCGATTTCAGCCGACATGGCGGCGCCCACGCGGCCCGCTACCATGAGACCGGCCAGCACGGGGCCAAGTTCGCGTACCACGGCCAGAACGACAATGCCGGCAATGGCGCTTTGTACGTGATACTGGGCAAATCCGGCATAGGATTGCAGGGCAATGACGCCACCCGAGAAAATGGCCGTCAGGGCGACCACAGGCAGCGAATAGAAGGCGATCTCTATCAGGCTGTTGAAAAACACCCCCCAATAGAAAGGGGGGCGGAGCAGATGAGACAGGCCTGCCAGCGCGAAAAGCGCCAACGCGCCGGCCTTGCGCACGATGCCGAGAAAGGCACGCCCAATGGCTGCGACAGGATCGAGGATGAAATTCACGGTCAGCAGCCGCCAGCAGGGAGGATCATGAGTCAAGCCCTAGCCTGACTGGGGCGTCACGTCAAAGCCCTTGCTGCGCCCTTTGGGCACAGGCATGGGCTGCTGCCTGCTCAGCCACTATTGCGATCCAGATCGCGGAACTGCGTGTGCAGATGGAAGTCGCGAGAGGTCACGCAGGTCTCGACTGCCCCGATACGCCGGTCGAGCTTCCGCAGCCGTTCGGTCAGGTCGAGAAGCTGCGGCAGCTGGGTTTGCGGCATGGGCGTGGTGACACGCGTCATGAGCGAGAGAAGAAACGGTTCCAGCCGTTTCGCGAGGGCCGGATTGGCGGCGTGCAGCAGGGGGATCAGTCTGGGAATGATCCGCCGACGCAGCAGCACGATCCCCAGCACAACCAGAACGATCACCCCTGAGGTCATGCTGCCACTATCGGTCGAGACACTGAAAGATGCCTCGGTCTTGGGGTGACTGTCAGTATGCGTGTGAATGGTCGTGGCGTGCATTGCGCTATCTGTGGTTTCCGGAGGGGTTGGCGGCTCGGGCGGTTCAGGAGGCTCTGGCGGTGTCGGCGGCACAGGAGGCGTTGCTTCGCTGGCAGCATGACGCAGCGCATCGAAATCGACGATCGTGCCATCGGCCTTGATCATGCGATGGGCATTGATGCGCGTTCCGTCAGGCAGCAGCATGTCATCAGACGTGATGCGCGTGCCGTTATTCGTGATGCTGCTGTTGGTAGACCCGGTGAACGTCTCGCTGTGACCGGATGAGTGCGCAATTTCTATCTCGCCACTCGCGCTCGAATGGGTGTGTTCTTTCTCCACCACCTGATGCACACGGATATCGCCTGACGCGCTGGTGCGTAATGTGGCAATGCGCGCCGCACCGTCGAAAATCGCATCGCCGGGGCCGGAAAGGGTGATGGCAAGCTGATCGACCGAGCCACCCCCTATCACGACATCGCCCGGACCGCTGGAGCCGATGATGATCGAGGGAGATTGTGCCTTTTCAATATGGATATCGCCCGGGCCTGAAATGGCGATGGTTGCCGGGCCGGTCAGGCTTCCCATGATGAGGTCGCCGGGGCCGCCGCCGCGATAGAGCAGGGCACTGGCCTTGTCGACATGGATCGTGCCGCGTCCCTGACGCAGCGAGAGCGGCCCTTCGACCCAGTCGATCTTCAGATCGTCGTAATTCATGGTGGTCGAGACGATCGCTGCCCCGGCCACAAGCTGAATGGTTGCGTTCTCGCCACAGGCACTGCCTGTGAGCCAGGCATCATGCGATCCGGCCTGAAAAGACAGCCCGGACGGCACATCACGCATATCGGCTTGCTCATGCAGCCCGGCAGCACCCTGGATATGGAGTGTGCCGATGCAGCTGGTTCCGACATGCAGCGTATAGGGCGCTGCGGTGAGGGCGGCCTCGGGTGAGCTGGGCGCTGCGGCCTGCGCCAGCGCTTTCTGGGCAGGGACAGTCGAGACCAGAATCAGAGAGAGAGCGCTCAGGTGAAGACGGTTCACTGCGTGTTTCCCTTTGTTCCTGCAGGCCTCGTATCGGGCGTCAGCATAATCGGTTCGTTTCTCACCCGCAGCGGCGAGAGAGGGTGTGAAATTCGCGATGCAGATGGAAATCACGCGAGGTCACGCAGTGCTCGACGTCACCCACCCGTCGTTCCAGACGTTTGAGCCGTTCAGTCAGATCTGCGATTGCAGGCTGCTCTGTCACGAAGGCAGGCTGGCGGTCTGAAGAGACGACCCGTGAGCCCATGATGCGGCGCATGAGCGGGACAATCCGTTTGCGCTGGGCGACGCAAAGCACCACGCCCAGCAGAAAGAGCCAGCCCGCAGAATGATGATGGTGCGGCGCCTGAGAGGTTTGCCCCGTATCTGCCGCCTCGTCATCATCGGCTTCCGCCTTGTCGAAGGCGATGATCGTCCCGTCGGGTTTGACCAGATCATGGTCTGTCACCACCGTCCCGTCAGGAAGGGTCAGCAGAGGATGGGTGGCTGGGGGGCTTTTGGGCGGCGCCTTTTCGTGGCGGACAGTCACCGAAGCCGCGCCATGAGCTTCCTTCTGAACCTCACCCGTCACCGTATCAACGGTGATGGTGCCAAAGCCGGTGGTTTCCAGCGTGGCTTTTTGGGCAACGCCGTTGAAATTGAAATTGCCCGAGCCATGCAGATGGGCGTCGAGTGCGGCAATCCTGCCAGCAGACAGGGTGATGTTGCCAAAGCCGCTTGATCGTACCGCAACGCTGGGGGAATCGACACGACCGATCATGATATCACCACTACCGTTCAGGGTAATGGAGGCAGGGCCATGCAGCCAGCCGAGCTTCAGCGAGCCGAAGCCGCCTCCGTCGAAAGCAAGTGCCGTCACCTGATCGGCGGTGACCTCACTGCTGCCTCTGTGCGTGACAGAAAGAGGCCCATCGACGCGGGAAATGCGCAATGTGCCGAAACGACTCATCCTGGCGATGATGGCGGTGCCCACAGGAACACGCAGATGGGCAGGGCCTGTGCATTCCTGCCCACTGAGGGTGGCGGAATGGGCATCCGAGGTGAAGGACAGCCCCTCTGGCGCCTTGTCACCCTCTGGCAGCAGCGCGGCACCCTGCTCACCTCCTGCGCCTTCAACCGTGATGGCCGAGACGCATGGGGCCTCGAGTGTCAGGGTAAAAGGCGCTGCGTCCAGCGCCGCCTTGGGCGTATCCGGGCTGGCAAGAGCGAGGGTCGGTAGCGCGCCAATGACGAGCGTAAGGCTGAGGCTGAGCCGTATCACCTTGTCTGATCTCCCTTTACCGCCGGTGTAGCGCTTGTGGCTGGTGCCTGCGCCGGAGTCGTATTGACCGTCGATCCGTCAGGCTGGGTCCTGCCCTGAGCGGGGGTAGTCTGGCTGTTGACTGGCCCGCCTTGCGGAGCCTGTGTCCCGGTGGAGGGGATATCGGTGGGGGAAACCGCCCATGGCTGCTCATCCGGAACGGCAGGGCTGTTCTGACCGGGCTGTGCGGTGGACGCGCCCGGTGCGGGCGTTGTTGGTGCGGGCGTTGTTGGTGCGGGCGTTGTCGGCGTGGCAGGCTGTGGCACAGGCTGTGTGGGCGACGCCGTGGCGGGAGCCGAGACTGTCGCTCCATTGACGGGTCTCGGCGAGGCCGGTGTCGCGGGGGGAATCGGCAGGTTCGCGCTGCCCGAAACAGCGGAAGAGGACGCCGAAGAGGGGGGCGCAGAGGGGGAGAGCGGCTTCGTCGGGGCGACTGGCGGCGAAGGGGGCTGTGTCTGGCTTGCCGGTACGCCGACACCCGAAACGGTCGGGGCTACCGGCGCAACCGGCGGGGTGATGACCGGTGCGGTCGGTGCCGCGGGCACAGGCGGCGCAGGCTGTGAGGTTATCGGGGCGGAGGGCTGCGCGATGGCTGCGGCGGCCACCGGGCCTACCTGCACGTTGCCGGTACGTGTTAGGGCGCCACTGACCGTCGGAATGGCGACGAGACCCGTGCCATTGGCTGAGACCGTAGCGGTGTTGAGCGTGCCGCCCAGGCGGGCGCTGGCCGCATTTTCGACCATGAGCGTCAGCACGTCGACACGGCCATCCGTTACGGTGAGATGGCTGGTTTCGGAAAGCTGGGCCGAAAACGCATCAAGCTCGGCATGATCGACCACGAGACCAGAGGCCCCTGTCTCGACAACCTGCGCCGCACGATTGAGGTGAGCGATATGCACCTGCTCGGTGCCGCGCAGGCTGAGGTCGAGCGACTGGATCGTATCGGCGTCGAGCTGTCCGGCTTCGAGGCTGGCTTCAAGAGAGGCCAGCGTGCCGTTGATGACGAAATGCGTATCGTGGCTGTCGTGGATCAGAACGCCCACGCTGGGGGCGACAAGAATCGAGACCTTTGCAGTAGGGGCGCAGCTCTTGCTGGTGATGAGAACCTTGGAAGAGCCCTGTGTCTTGCCCGTGCGCATGGTGAGATGCGCGCCGCCTGTTGTCGAACTGTCGATCGAGACCCCGTCGCTCATGGCCGGGTCGACCGTAATCTCGAAGCGCCCCAGACAGGGTACGCTCAGATCGAGGTCTTCTGCATCCATGACAACCTGAGGCGCCGCGTGAAGCGGCGTGGTCATGGCAAGGCCGGAGAGAAGCAGAGCCGTCAGAGCGATACGCTGCATGGGCGGGGTCAACAGGCGGACAGACATCATGAAAAGCTCCGTGTCCTCCATCCCGGCACATCCTCATCAAGAATGCGCTCAAGCTGATCTACACGTTCCTCGAGTCTCCGGGCCTGGACATGCGCCATGTTGAGCGCTGCCAGGTCGGATTCCTGAAGCTTGCTGGCCGTGGCACGGGAGCGGGCACGAATGGTCACGATATACATGACCATGACGAAAGGCATGACGACCGCCGCAAGGGCGACCAGATCGCCCAGATCGATTGCTGAACCATGACTCATAACCGGCCACCCTTGCTCTTAACGCGTCTCATTGCTGTCTTTTACCCTTGGCGGTTTCTGATCTTGGCCCGCAGCGCCTCGAGTTCGTTCTCGACGGCCATATCCGTTTCAAGTCCTGCCAGCTCTTCCTGCAGGCTCGGCTTGCGCGTGCCACCGGGACCACGGCCGAGATCATAGGATTCAGCTTTCCCTTCGAGCGCGTCAAGCGCGCGTTCCACCTGTTCGAAACGGTTGAAGGCATTCTCGACACGGGTATCGTACAGGCGCTCACGCGTCTTGATGCGGTTGGTAGCGGCTTTGTGACGCAGGGAGAGGGATTTCTCGCGCGATTTCGCATCTGCCAGCTTGGCCTGCAGCTTGCCGATATCATCGTGCTGCTGGTCGAGGCTCTCATTGACCTGAGCGATCTGCTGCTCGAGCGATTTGCGTGATTGTTCGATGGTCGATTTTGCTGCGAGCGCGCCCTTGGCCAGATCTTCACGGTCGCGGGTCAGGGCGAGTTCGGCCTTGCGCAGCCATTCATCCTCTTCCTGCACCATGGCGCGGGCGCGGCGCTCGAGCCCCTTGCGTTCGGCAATCATGGTGACAGCCTGGCTGCGGACTTCAACCAGCGTATCTTCCATCTCCTGGATGATGAGCCGGATCATCTTTTCCGGGTCTTCTGCGCTGGCCAGAATGGCGTTGAGATTGGAATTCACGATATCCGCGAGGCGGGAAAAGATACCCATTGTGATGCTCTTTCTTTGCTGAAACGATTTTAACAGGAAATGATCGCAGGAGAACACCAGCTTCTCTTGTCAGCGACGCGATACGGGGTGAAACATGTGGGCCCCGAGGCGTGAGATGCGAGACTGGCCATAAAATGGCACGATCCCCCAGAAACGATGAAAACCCGACACCGATCGGACAGTCTCCCGCCTTTCTGGAGATGCTCGACCATATTTCGCGCCTGGCCCCCCTCGATCGTCCTGCCCTGATCATCGGAGAACGCGGCACAGGCAAGGAACTCGTCGCGGCCCGACTGGCGCTGCTCTCTCCGCGCTGGGACAGGCCGCTCATCAAGCTGAACTGTGCGGCTCTGCCGGACAGTCTTCTCGACAGCGAATTGTTCGGTCATGAGGCTGGCGCCTTTACCGGGGCCCAGCGTCGCAGGCTGTCGCGCTTCGAACAGGCCCATGGCGGCACGCTCTTTCTCGACGAGATCGCATCGGCTTCCATGGCGGTGCAGGAGAAGCTGCTCCGCGTGATCGAATATGGAAGTTTCGAACGCGTCGGTGGCAACGAGACCATCCATGTCGATGTGCGTCTGATCGGCGCGACCAATGCCGATCTGCCCGCCATGGCACGAAAGGGCGATTTCCGCGCCGATCTGCTCGACCGTCTGGCCTTTGACGTCGTCATGCTGCCGCCCTTGCGCGCCCGTCAGGAAGATATCCTGATCCTGTCCGAGCATTTCGCGACCCGCATGACCGCCAGTCTGGGGCGCAAGGTTTTTGCCGGTTTTTCCGACCGGGCGCGTGATGCCCTCATGCGCTATGACTGGCCCGGCAATGTCCGTGAGCTGCGTAATGTCGTCGAGAGAAGCGTCTATCGCATGGACAGGCCGGAGAGGCCCCTCGACGATATCGTGTTCGATCCGTTCAGGAACGGCCCGGACTGGCTGCGGCCGCTTGCCACGCCAGAGCCTGAAAGCACTCCGCTGCCTGCGCGTGAAGCTCCAGCCCCGCGAGCCATGCCCGACACCCTGCCCGAGGGGCTTGGTTTTACCGAAGCCACCCGTGCCTATGAGCGCAATCTGCTCGAACACGCTTTGCGTCACGCCCGCTTCAACCAGAAGCAGGCCGCCATGGCGCTCGGCCTGACCTATTATCAGCTCAGGCATTTGCTCCGTCAGCACGGCCTGGCCGATCGCAATGCGCGAAAGCCGGTCGGTCCGACGGATTGAAAGAGGGGCGAAGAACGTCATGGAGTTCTTCTTGCAAGTTCCATGCCAAGTCTGTAGGGCGGCAGCGTTTATCGAGACGCGCCGGAATTAGGGGTGATATTTGCCACAAAATGGCGTATTTCGCCCCTTGATTCTCATCGCTTTGTACATGCTGGCAGTCTGGGTCGTATCTTCCTCTTCATGAATCTCTTGGACCGTCGCCTTGCGCCGCTGAAAGACGTAGAGGAGAAAGTGCGGAAACGGGGTGTTCATACAGATGTCATGGCCGCGCTTGGCGAGAGCACTCGGGAACCAGTTTCTTTGCCGAGAGAGATTTGACAACTTGGTCTGCAATTTCTCCGGCAGCGTCTTCATGGCTATCGAGAGGAATTCCCATAAGGGAGGTGTGCGGGATCGCAATAGCCAGTTCACCTGCCCAGACATATCTAGCCTTGGAAACGTCATAAATGTAGGTGACGAGCTTTTCGTCTGCCAGCCCGCCTACATTGTAGAGTGACATCCTATTTTTGAGGATGAGAATCTTGTCGGCATCGACCTTTTTGACCGCCTCTTTCGTGGCGGGCATGTCGGGATCTGTTGCAGTCTCATCGTCACTGGCGAAGAACGTTACCCCGCAGGTATTCATCCTTTTGTTGAGTGCTTTCAGGATATGCGCACCTTGCTTTAGGCGGATACCGTTGATCTGATCTATCAGCAGGATATGTCTCGCAGGGGAGACGCCATCGAGATCGGAGAGCTCTTGCACGGATTGTACGCTCGGTCCGCATGACGCGAGAGTGGCAAGAGACAATAGGGCTATCAATCTTTTCATTGCTTCAATTCCCGGTAAGTCGGCTCTTATTTTGCTACCTGCGTCGTTGCGTCTTTTGGCTCCGTCCGTGCATCGCAATTCAGGAAGAGACCAGCGGAATGGAAATCATGAAAAATAGTATCGGTTATTTTGGGTGTATCAAAGCGTGATTGAAGGCCTTTCTTTTTTCCCATCAGCAAGCTGCCGACACCGACGCTATAGCGCCCAGACCAGATTTTCTTCCCTGGTATTTGGTAGACGTTTACATAAAGATCTTCGGACATGATGTAATTATATGCGCCCATCTCCAGATTATCGCTTCTGATGGTAATTATTTTATCTGGCTGGAATTTTTCTGTTGCAGTGTGAAGTTCTTTTTTCCAGTCCAGTCGAAGTTGGCCATAATAGAATACGTCAGTTTTGATGTTGCATTTTTCGAATTCTTTCGAGAAATCTTCGTATAGAATTCTATCATGGTGTTCTTTTTCATCTATCATATTTGAGAAGAAGAACACTCGGTGTGATTCGCTGATTGGCGCGTCTGTCTTTTGAAAGGATTTGAGTCGTATCTGTGTTTCGCAGCCACATAATAAAGTGCTGACCAACAGGATTATTGTTTTTCTCATCTCTGTCTCGCTGTATTCGTGAATGTCAGGACATTCCGATTTTGGCGTGTGGAAATAAACCTCATATAGATCGGACACGAATCACATTGTAGTGCAATGCGTTGTCTTTTGGGTTGTTGTGGAGAATGGCTGGATTCAATCTTCCGACATGCAGTTTACGAAAATGGGTCTCATCGGTTATGGTTCGGTGAATGAGGCGCACTGTGTTATGCGTACTGGCTGCTTCGGTAATTCTCGATAATCTTGTCAAGTATTGCGGTTTCTTCTTGCGTCGTATCAGGGTTCTCACGCGAAAGCGGGTTTCCAAAGTCGTGATCTGAAGCGTCCAGTGACTTGTCGCCGAGGGCATGCATGATCTCCGCCTTCCATGGTATAATCGGGGCTTCGGTGAGGAGGCGGGGCAGGTGCTCACGCATCTTCATCGCTTCAACCGGGAGCCACCGTAGCGTGAGCCAACGTTTGCGTTGACGTGCCAACAATTCGCCCGCTAAAGGGCACCTCCGCAGTCTGAATGCCCACCAAGGCGCAACCGATTTTGTGCGCCGGAGGCGCTGTTTCTTCATGACCATGACATTCGACGATCTTGCTCTGGCGCCTGCCATTCTCAAGGCGCTGGCCGAAGCCGGATACAAGACGCCTACCCCCATTCAGGCACAATCGATCCCCCTGCTTCTGCAGGGGCGTGATCTTCTGGGCATGGCTCAGACAGGAACAGGCAAGACAGCCTCTTTCGCGCTGCCCCTGTTGCATCGTCTGGCTGCCAACCCACGCCCGGCACCGAAAAACGGGGCTCGTGTGCTTGTTCTGGCCCCGACGCGTGAGCTCGTCAGCCAGATTGCCGATGGGTTCGAGACATTTGGCAGCGCTCTGAATTTCAGCGTGACCACGATTTTTGGCGGTGTCAGCCAGTTTCATCAGGTCAATGCGCTGCAGGACGGCGTTGATATCATCGTTGCGGCGCCCGGCCGCTTGCTGGATCTGATCGAGCAGGGGCTTTGCGATCTGTCGAACCTTGAAGCCCTGGTGCTGGATGAGGCTGACCAGATGCTCGATATGGGCTTTGCCAAGCCTATCGAAAAGATCGTCGCTGCGACACCGGGCGAACGCCACACGATCCTCTTTTCCGCGACCATGCCGAAATCGATCGCAGCGCTGGTGGATAGTCTGCTGCGCGATCCTGCGAAGGTGGAAATTGCGCCGCCTTCCACCACGGTTGATCGCATTGAGCAGACTGTCATGTTCCTTGATGCAGAGCACAAGAAGGCGGCCCTGCTGTCGCTATTGAGCGCGCCTGATGTCGGACAGGCCGTTGTGTTCACGCTTCAGAAGAATATCGCCAACGAGGTCTGCTCGCATATCACCGAGGCGGGCATCACGGCTGAGGCCCTGCATGGCAACAAGTCGCAAGGTCAGCGCGAGCGTGCGCTCGAGGCGTTTCGCGAAGGCCGTGCGCGCGTTCTGGTGGCGACCGATATCGCTGCGCGCGGCATTGATGTCGATACAGTCACCCATGTGGTCAATCATGATCTGCCCAGCCTGCCGGAAGCCTATGTTCATCGTATCGGTCGCACGGGCCGCGCAGGACGCAGCGGTCGGGCCATTACCCTGTGCGATGCCGAGCAGCGCGCCTGGCTGCATGATGTCGAGCGCACCATCGGGCGGGCGCTGACAGTGCATGAAAACCATGAATGGCATTGCGAGAAAGCGCGCCATTCAACCGCACGCGCGCCCGTGCTGGGTGGTGGCCCGGTCAAGAAGATCAAGGAGCCGAAGGTCCGCGAGCGCAAGGTCTGGACTGAAGAAGAGAAAGCTGCGGCACGTGCCGCAGCTATGGCAAACCGCGCGAACTGAGCCTTACGGCTCTCGTGAGTATCGGGAGCCATCCGCCCTGCCAGGTATCATGACAGGGTGAGGGGGCGTCATTAATGTGGACGCTCCCGTGCCTTGCTTCCCTAAGGGTGGGTCCGCCAGCGCGTTCTCTGGCTGTATGCCCCATGCAGCATAAATGCCAAAGTAACGGGGCGCCAAATAGTGTCGAACCTGGCGATGATCGCGCTGCGTATCGTCGCTTTTAGCCAGATAAAATCCGAGCTGAAGGCTTGGCATTGTCATAAATTCGCGCGGGCCTTATTGCCGGTGGCGTTTCTCCTGAGAAGAAGGCTCTCTGGTTGTTTTTGCAGGGCCTGTCGCACGAGCGAGTGACGCCATTTCTGCCTGGCGCATTCTGTGATCCGCCTCTTGGGCATCTTCGCGAAAATCGATGTCTCGTATTTCATCAGGCGTTGCGGCAATGAGCCGCGCGCGTCGAAGCAGCGGTCGCGCACCATTTTCGCTATCTGGGTCGAGTGTTCTCAGGTCGGAAACCGGGAAAACAGCCGGTGGCCCTCTGTAATCGGGGGAGTGCGATGCAAAAATCTGATCTGGAGCCGCATCACTGGCCGCGCGCAGCGTGCCGACTAGATCTGTCGAGATGAACGGCATATCTGCCAGACAGACGAGCACTCTTGTTTCAGGTGGCAGGCCGGTTATTCCCAGAGCGAGCGACGCGCCCAGACCGCGCTCCGGTGCGTTATTGATCAGAGACTGAAATCCTGCCTCATCATAGGCCTCGTGCCAGTTGCCGCTGGCGCGATGGACAACACGTTTCTGCTGCCAGTTGAAGTTCCCGACCGTGCCCAGAAGATGATGCGCCAGCTTCCGCTGGCCGATCACGGCTTCAAGCTTGTCATCCTGTCCAAAGCGACGGCTCAAACCGGCCCCCAGAACAAGCAGAACGCACTCTTGCCCTGTCATGTCCGCGGCGCCGCCTTTCGTGCTTCGATCAGGGAAAATATCTCGGCCAGAACCGAGACCGCAACAGACCGCGCTTCACGCGATGGGCCAAAAAGACCGATCGGGCCGCGTATGCGTTCGAGGGAGGCATCGTCAAGGCCCATGGCCCGCAGGGCTGCAAGACGTCGGGCCTGTGTCCTGCGGCTGCCAAGGCAGCCGATGAAAAAAGCCTCGGTCTGCAGCGCGGCTTGCAGCAGAGGCAGTTCGCGGTCGAGATCGTGATGGAGCAGCACGAGTGCGGTATCTTGATCCTGCGCATGGAGCATGATGCGTGTCACGTCACCTTCCATGATTGTCAGCCCGGCAGCAGTGGCGAGTGCGGTCAGAAAATGGCTTTCGAGCCCGCCGCCAAAAATCATGATCTGGGGGTCGGGGCGATACCCGGCCGTAAAAACCGTTTCCTGCCATCCAGTGGGCGCCTCGCCCGTTTCTGTCTGAAGGATTTCGCCTGTGCTGTCATAATGCAGCATGACGGCCTGTCTGGACTGACGGTGTTCCAGAAACCCGATCAGGGCAGTCAGGTCGCGCAGAACGTGCAAATGGAGCCCAATGCCACCACGGCATGGCAGGACGATATCGAACCAGGGGGAGCCTTTGCCATAGCGGCAGATGCGGTCGCGCTTCTCTGTCATGGCCGTGCAGGCTTCGTTGACGACACTGGCTTCGACACAGCCGCCAGATACCATGCCGACATAATGACCATCATCACGTATGGCCATGAGTGTGCCCAAGGGGCGTGAGGCGCCCTCGATAATATCCGTCAGTATTGCGAGGACGCAGTCGTGGCCTGCCTGATGGCTTGCAACAAGGAAGCGCACGACATCATCGGGATGATCGCTGGGCATGGCGCAGACCGCCCTGACAGGAATCGCCGTCGGTCTGGTCGGGTCTTGCATGGTTTCCTGTTTCGATAGGGGCAGGAAAGAGAGACTAGCGCTGACTTTCACGGCTGTCCGCCCTCATTGTGGAGATTTTTCCACAGGAAATTGTAACTGTCATTATTTCTTCAAAAAAATTGTTGACCGGATTTTCCCCTCATGATCTGATGTTTCGTATTCGGATCGATTTGAAAAATTCCCCACGCAAACACGCACCCGAACAATTTGAGGCCGTCAATGTGTCGCCACGAGCAGAGCCGATATCGCACGTCTAGTCGTTACGATACCGAACCAGACTCTTTCTGGCCCCGTGTCGCGGCAGGGGCGTGTCGCCCCGTCAGAGGCAAGGGCGTGCTGTCGCTTCGCTTCTGGCTTTCCTGTTCGCTCTGCATTCTGCCGGTTGCGGCGCATGCCCAGACCTCTTCTTCTGTGCTGGCGCATCCAAAACATTCCGGTTACGCAACAAAAAAGAAGACTGCGAAACCCTCTTCTGCCCGAGGCAGCGGTGTTGAAGAGGTGATGGTCACTTCGCGTCGGCGCAAGGAAACGGCGCAGCAGATACCTGAAACCGTACAGATCTTCACGGGCAAGGAACTCAACCGCCTTGGCGTGCAGACCCTGCCGGATCTGATCAAATACACGACCAACGCACAGAACCTCGATTTCTATGGCGGCGCCATGCCGACCTGGGTGATCCGTGGCGTCAGTCTTGCCGATTTCAACCCAAACTCGACCCCCGCAGCCCCCATATTTTTGAACGACGCCTATCAGCCAAGCACGGTCATGGGCACGGGCAGCCTGTTCGATATTTCCCGTGTCGAAGTTCTGAAAGGGCCGCAAAGCGGTCTTTATGGACGCAACACGATTGGTGGCGCCGTGCGTGTTCTGACGAACAAGCCCAATTTCGACAAGGCAACCGGCTCGGTAGCGGTTTCCTACGGGCGCTGGGGTGATGGCCATATCAATGCAGCCTATGGCGCGCCGATCACACGCAATCTGGCCTTCCGTATTGCCGAGACATCGGACCATGGCTGGAGCGGCTGGCAGACATCGCTGCAGAATGGCGCAAAATGGGGGCGCAAGAACCGTGACTCCGTCCGTCTCGAAGTGGCTGCAAAGCTTGATAACTGGACGCTCAATTTCGATCTGCATGGCAGCCGCGACAAGTCGCAGCTCGCTCTGGCAACGGCGATTGGCGTTTACAATAATACGGGCGGTTTCTGCTCGGCCATGATTGCCGGTTATGCCGATCAGCAGAACTGTCTCACCCTGCCTCAGGCTTTCGGCGATGCAAGCCAGGCGGCGTCACGCCAGACCCAGGATGGCACTAAAGTGCTCTCCTCGCCTACAAACCAGCTCGACAACAAGGCGGGTGGAGCGCAATTCAGCGCGGTGGGCGATCTCGGTGGCCTGGAACTGACCTCCATCACCTCGCTCGATTATTTCGATTACGGTCTGAATTACAATTACGCTGCAACCGGCCCCGTTTATGCCACGCAGGTCGAGCATACCCCCATGCGCATGGCGCAGGAAAATCTGCGCCTCAGCTCGGGCAAACCCAAGCGTCTCGACTGGCTTCTCGGTCTTGATGTGGCCTATGAGGATCTGGAAGAGAACAAGCAGTTCCAGCTTTTCGATAATGCGCTTCAGACTCTCTACACCGGCCTTTCCGGCGCGGCCAATGAAGGCATCCTGAGCTACACCCAGAAGACGCAATCCTATAGCGGCTATGGGCAGATCACCTATCATATCCTGCCGAAGCTCTCGCTCGATTTCGGTGCGCGCAGCACCTGGGAATACAAGACCTATAATGGCGCCTTCCAGCAATCGCCGGGTTATTACGTCGCCTCTGACGTGACGCGCCAGTACCAGCTGAAAGACCATGTCACGGGCAAGGCCGTGCTGCGCTACCAGTTCGACCCGCTGAACATGGTCTATGCCTCTGTTGCGCGCGGATATAAGTCGGGCGGTTTCTACGGCGGCTTCCCCATTGCCAGCACGGCACAGATCGACCCTTATCGTGAGGAGCAGGTCTGGGCAGTCGAGGCCGGGTTCAAGGCCCAGACACGTGACCGCAAGCTGATCGTCGACGGCGCAGCCTTCTACTACCGCACCTATAATTATCAGAACTTCACGACCGAATATTCGGCTGTCAGCAAGACGATCACCTCGACCCTGACCAATCTGGGCACGGCGGTCAATCAGGGCCTCGAAGGCAATATTGTCTGGAAGCCCGTACCGACCCTCACCTTCAATCTCGGGGCTGCCTATAACGACGCGAAAATCGTCAAATCCTCGCAGTACCAGCTTGATTACGCCGGCAATCTGGTGTCGTGGCAGGGGCAGCGCCTGCCATATGCCCCGCGCTGGAGCCTGACGCCCTCGGCCCGTTATGAGCACGAGATGTTCAACGGGGCTTATACCGCAGGGGTGCAGATGAATTACAGCTTCCGCACCACGCTGAATGCGTCGCGCGGGGTAGGGGCCTGGATCAATAATATTCCGGGTTATGGCCTGCTGGATGTGCGTCTCGATCTGCTCTCCCACAAGCAGCACTGGAATCTGGCGCTTATGGGGTTCAACGTGACCAATGTGCACTACCGCACGGTCGGTCAGACTGACGGGGTGAGCGACTTCCAGCAGATCTACGGAATGCCCGCCAGCTATCGTTTCCAGATCGGGTATGATTTCTGAACGGACCCGGTTTCAGAACAGGTTTTTCTCTCTTTTCAGGTGGAATATGACCAAGAAACTGTCTCTCAAAGCCAATCTGCTTGCCATGCTTGTGCTCTCGACCGGGCTGAGCGGGCTTGCTCATGCCGGAGAGCCACCCTTGCCGACCGATCCGGCCGTCACCCGTTCGCTCGAAGCCCAGGATGCCCTGCCGCGCACGGCATTCTACAGCACGCCAGCCGATATTGCCGCCTCTGCACCGGGCGCATTGCTGCGTCAGGAAAAAGCGCCTGAATACAGCCTGCCCAAGGGCTTTACCGCGACGCGCATCCTCTATCGTTCGACTGACTCGCACGGTAATCCGGTCGCAACATCGGGTGTTGTCGTCGTGCCTCCCGGCAAGGCGCCAGAAGGGGGCTGGCCTGTCATCGTATGGGCCCACGGCACCAGCGGCACCGCCCAGTCCTGCGCGCCGTCGCTCATGAAGGATGTCTATTATGGCGGGCTGCGCGTGTTCGATCTGGCCGCTGCCGGGTTTGTGCTTGTCATGACCGATTATCATGGTCTGGGAACGGACAGCCCGCACCAGTACATGAACAAATTTGCCCAGGTGGCCGATATCCGTAACGCCGTGCCCGCTGCCCATGCCCTCCTTCCCGATCTGTCGCAGAAATGGTTCGTGGTCGGTCACTCCCAGGGCGCTTATGCCGCGCTCGCCACGGCAGAAGCTGAAGCCAAGGCAAATGATCCGGGCTATCTTGGCGCCATTTCGATTGCACCGGCGGCGCGTGTCGGCATGATCAACGCCAATATCTCTGCCGTGAAAAAGGCAGGCGGCCCCTACATGTCCTGGCTCGCTTATGCCATCCACGCGCAATATCCTGAATTCAAGCCTGAAGATCTGCTGTCGAAAACCGGTCTGTCGCAATATCCCGAGGCGACCGGCAAGGCCTGCTGGCTGACAGGCAATGCGCTCTATTACCCCTATTCGGCCAAGGAACTGGTGCGGCCGGGCTGGGACAAGAACAAATACGTCAAGAAGTTCTTTGCAGAGCAGACGGTCGGATATGAAAAGGCCAAGGGGCCGATCCTCCTGATCGCAGGCGGTGGTGACACGACCATTCCCATCCACACGCTGGAATCCTATGCGAAGGATGCCTGCCATGCCGGATCGGACGTGAAATACATGGTTGTGCCCAATGCCGAGCATGGCGCCGCCATGGTTGAATCGATGGACACGCAGATTGCGTGGCTGAAATCGGTTCTCGCAGGGAATGCCCCCTCCAATACCTGCCAGCGTCACTGACCGCGCTCATGACGGCAGGACGGTCTTCTCTGGCAGGTCTCTGCCTCGGTGTTTCGCTGCTGGCCTTTCCCTGCGTGGGAAAGGCACAGGAGGCGCGTTCAGGCGGCAGTGTGATTGCCGCCGTTTCGGGATATAATCCTGAACTGGTCAGAACGGCGCCCTTCTGGGGGCGACGCGTCGTCGGTTATCTGCCGACGCGTGATCATACGCCCCTGCGCTACAGCGTGCTCCTGCCAAAGGGCAAGGGGCCGTTTCCCGTCGTGATCAATTACAGCGGTTACGACCCCGGCGGCATCGGCAGTTCGGCCTATCTCAAGGGCGATACGGCCATGTCGGTCAGCCTCGATCGCGATCTGGTTGCGCATGGCTATGCGGTATTCGGGGTCAATGCCCGCGGGACGGGGTGTTCGGAAGGGCAGTTTACCTTTCTGACCCCGAGCTACGGCCAGGATGGCTACGACATCGTCGAATTTGCAGCTTCGCAGCCATGGTCTGACGGACATGTCGGCATGGCAAACTGGTCCTGGGCGGGCATGTCGCAGATCGCGACGGCATCGACACGCCCCCCGCATCTGCGGGCCATTGCGCCGGGCATGGTTCTGGGGGATGCGCGTCTGGATAGCTGGGCGCCGGGTGGCGTGCCCAACATGCAGTTTCCTTCCGGCTGGCTGCTTTATCTTCAGTCGCGCTGGGATGCGTTGAAGGAAGGCGCCCAGACCGAGCATGACCAGCGCTGCCTGGATCGTCTTGCCGTCAATACCGAAGCCAATCGCAAGGATAATCTGCGTGATCTGATCCTGCGTCATCCGCTGCGCGACGCCGAAATCGAGAAGCGCAATCTGGCGGCCAGAACCAGCCAGATCGAGGTGCCCGTTCTGTCCATGGAGGCTTTTCAGGATGAGGCTGTGACCTCACGCGAAGGCTATTATCAGGACACGCTTGCCCCGGAAAAGACATGGCTGGTGCAGACCAATGGTCAGCATGATGCCTATGAATCGCTCAGATATCGCAGTCTGTTGCTCGGATTTTTCGATCGCTTCCTCAAGGGGCATGAAGCGGCCTTCAGCGATACGCCTCATGTGCGCGTCTGGCTTGAAAGCGGCTCTCATGGCGAGGGACACGAGAAGGTCGAGCAGATGACACCCCGCCTCACCCTGAGCGGAGCGCATTATCCGATTACTGCGACACCTCATGTGTTCACGCTCGCCGCCAAAGGCGTGCTGGAAGACAATGCCACGCCCTCAACCGGGTCTGACAGCTATGCCTATCCGGTGCGCGGGCCGGATGTGGATGTCGATGCCGATCATTATGGCTGGGGTGCCCTGCCGGAACACTGGCGTGAAGGGAGCCTCGCCTATACCTCCGCCCCACTGGGCAAGACACTCATTGCCTATGGGCCTGCCAGTGCAGATCTCTGGCTGTCATCCGACATGCCCGATACTGATGTTGAGGTAACGCTGACGGAGCTGCGCCCCGACCATCAGGAGATGTTTGTCGAGCGTGGCTGGCTGCGTCTTTCCGATCGGGCGCAGGACCCCGCAAGATCCACCCTGTTGCGTCCGTTTCCGCTTGATCATGTTGACACCACGCAAAGCCTTGCGCCTGACGAGCCGGTTCTGGCACGCGTCGAACTGAGCAAGATGGGCCATGTATTTCGTGCCGGGTCGCGTTTGCGCCTCTGGATCGATGCGCCAGGCAATTTCGGTGGTTACGGGTTCTCGCCCTGGCTGCTGCCTGCCACCAACCGCCTCTGGCATGATCCGCAGCATCTGTCGCGTCTCGTGCTGGGCACCGTGCCCGAGCAGGGCACGCCGGGTCTCGCTGTTTCCGCCATTCCTGCAGCGCCTGCGCCATGCAACGACGTGCTCATGCAGCCCTGTCGGCGCGATCCGCTGCAGTAACCCTCGTTTTCTCTCTTTCTAGGTGATTTGACATGAAGAGCCTGAAATCAGCACTTTGCGCGCTTTCCTGCCTGGTTGCATCAGGGGCGGCCCATGCGGCGACAGAGGCCCCGTTCAACGGCAAGGTCTATGATCCGGTCAAGACCGAGCTGGTGCTCAATCTGGTCGTGACCTGCACCGACCCTGTGCGCCCCGGACCTGAAGGCGCCAGCAAGGATGGCGAACGCACGGAAATCTGGCCGATTATTGGCGGACGTTTCGATGGCCCCGGCATTCATGGCACTGTCGAGGCTGGCGGGGCCGATCTGCCGGTTCTGCGCCCCGATGGGGTCGAGGTTGTGGATGCCTTTTATCGCCTCAGGACCGATGACGGACAGATTATTGTCATCCACAACAAGGGGCTCGCCTATCCGATTGACGGTGGCAAGGATTACAAATATCGCCTGAGCCCTGAATTCATCGCCCCGAAGGGCAAATATGACTGGTTGAATAAAAGCATTTTTGTTGCCACTCTTGTCTATCCGGTCCCTAAAGGGATGGAGCTCGCCAAAGGCCCTCATCAGAACGACCGGTTGATTCAGGTGCTCCGACTTAACTGATATTTTCTCCGGGATCTGGTTTACGCGAAATGTCTTTGAACGAATCTGTCGTTATGACGTCGAACATCGATCGTACTCTGGGCAACACCATCCGTGAGAGAAGGAAGCAGAACGGATATCTGCTCAAGGATGTCGCGTCGCGTGTCGGTATCTCGCTCAGCCATCTGAGCCAGATTGAACGTGGCGCTTCATCGCCGAGCATACGTGATCTGATGAAGATTTCAGACGTGCTCGAGCTCGACATGTCGACGTTCTTCGGGGCCATCAAGGGCCAGTCCCTTGATACCCCTGCTTTCTATACCCGTATCGAGGATCATGGTCTTCTCAGCTTCGGCGAGGGGATCACGAAGGTGATGCTCAATTCCCAGAACCCGGAATTGCTGCGCACCTATCTCATGATCATCGAACCCAACGGGCATTCGGGTTCCAAGATCCTGACCCATAGCGGCTTTGAATCCGGTCTGGTCCTGCAAGGCTGTCTGCATCTGCAGGTGGGCGGTCAGGACTGTATTCTGCGTGAGGGAGATTCCTTCTCCTTTCCCAGTGAAACGCCGCATCGCTACAGCAATGGCTCGCAGCAGGTCACACGCGTCGTCTGGGCAAACGTCGATACGCCCTGAACGGCTTGAAGGCCTGACCTCAGGCCGCTGCGGCGCCCATGAAGAAAGTATTTTCTCCATGGGCGTTTTTTGATCTCAGCTGGAAAATACCAGTCTCGTATCAGACAGGGCCTGAATACGGGTTTTCAGGCCCTGTCGCGTCACCGGCTCCGAGCAGGAATTCAGGGTCTGAATTTCGCAGGATCGACCGAGGCATTTACCCCGCCGAAATGATGCAGCATCCAGGAAGAAAGCGCTGAGAGTTCTTCCGGCGTGTAGGCAGAGGTGAATTTCTGCATCGTCATGGCGCCATGAGCCGTCTGCAGGGAAGTGCCCTCTCTGAGCACGGAAACCAGATTGGTGGCGGACGGGTCGCTCAACGAATGACTGCCGCCAAGAGCGGCCCAGTCCGACTGGCGGCCCGATCCATCTTCCATATGACATCCGGCACAAGCTTGTTGGAACACATGCCTGCCCGCCGAGGGAGCATCATTTTCGGCAATCTGCCCATGGTTTCGGCTGGGGCCATCAGGCTGCGCCGGGATATCGCGCAGATAGACGACCATCGCACGAATATCATCGGCGGGTAGCTGGCTGAGGCTGTGCTCTATGGCTTCTGCCATAGGACCAGAGGCAGGGCCGTGGCCTTTGGCGTGGCCGGTTGAGAGATAGCTGAAGAGGTCGTCATCGCTCCAGGTCCCAAGCCCATGCTCGCGGTCGGAGGTCAGATTATAGGCGGTCCACCCCACCTGTACCGCCCCGGCATAGGCGCGGCTGCTAAGGCCGAACATGAAATTGCGCGGCGTGTGGCATTGGCCGCAATGGCCCAGCGCCTCGGCAAGATAGGCCCCGCGATTCCATTGCGCAGAGTGGGTGGTATCCGTCGCCATGCGCCGGTTCGGATTATTGAACCAGTTCCAGAAAATCATGGTCCAGCGCTGGTTGAACGGAAAGGACAGGCTGTTTTTCGGGGCAGGGGCATGAATGGCGGGCAGGGTGAACAGATAGGCCTTTATGGCCAGCGCATCGTCATCGCTCAGGAGGGTGTAAGAGGTGTAGGGCATGACGGGATAGAGATGCTTGCCCCCCAGCCCCACACCTTTGCGCAGCATTTTCAGCCAGGCCTTGTCGGTATAGGCCCCAATGCCCGTCTCCCGATCCGGGGTGATATTGACCGCATGAATCGATCCGAAGGGCAGGGTGAAGACGCGCCCGCCCGTCAGGGCACGGCCATCCTGCGAGAGGTGGCACGCTGCGCAATCGGCTGCGACGAACAGGGCGCGGCCGCGTGTAACCTGGGCGCTTTCCCCAGAGGCGGGCGGCTGCGTTTCCGGCTGGGCCTGTTGTGCCTGTGCGGCGCTACTAAGCCCGATGGTCAGGGACATCAGGGCGGAGGCGGAGAAAACGATGCGGCGTTTCATGCGCCTTTCTCCCCAGTATTTTCGGGGTTTTTCGGGGCATTCATCTGCGGCACGAAGGGGATGCGCCTCAGGCGTTTTCCAGTTGCTGCGAAAATGGCATTGGCCAGTGCGGGGGCTGCCGCCACGGTGCCGACCTCGCCGATACCACCGATCTCTGCTGTCGGATCGGAGACGAGATGCACACGGATATCGGGCGCCTCATTGAGGCGCATCATGCGATAATCATGAAAATTGCTTTGCTCCGCCTGACCGTCGCGAAAGGTGATTTCGTTGTAGAGCGCCATGGTCAGACCGAAAATCAGGCCGCCCTGGATTTGCGCACGCACGGCATCGGGAAAGACGACAGGTCCGCAATCGACCGCCGTATCGGCCCTCACCAGATGGATCTGCCCGTTTTCCTCAACCCTGACTTCAAGAATGGTCGCAGCCCAGCTCTGGAAGGAATAATGAAGCGCGATGCCGAGCCCGTGCCCTTTTGGCAAGGCGCGTCCCCAGCCTGATTGTTTCGCGGCTTCATCGAGAACTTTCAGCCCTCTGGGGGAGGGGCCGAGATGTCTGCGGCGGAAGGTGAGCGGGTCAGTGCTGGCGGCATGGGCCAGTTCGTCGATCATGCCCTCGACAACAAACACGTTATGGGTTGGGCCGACGCCGCGCCACCACAGGGTTGTCAGCCCTTCCGGCTCGCATTGCACGGCCTCGTTACGCTGGGCGGGAATGGCATAGGGTGTTTCGGTAGCGCCTTCGACGGCATCGGAATCAAGTCCGTTCTGCAACCCTTCAGGCGCCCAGCGTGCCAGGACGAAGGACCCGGTGGTGCGGTGGTGCCACGCCTTGATCATGCCCTTGTCATCAAGCCCGGCCGTGATACGGTCATAATAGAATGGGCGGAACTGGTCCTGACGGATATCTTCTTCACGCGTCCAGAACAGCTTGACCGGATAGGGCACCTGTTTTGCAAGACGTGCCGCCTGACCGATCGAATTCGAATCAAGCCTGCGGCCAAAACCGCCACCGATCAGGTGATTATGTACAGTGATGCGTTCTGGTGGCAGGCCAGTGGCGTCGGCAACCTCCTGCCGGGCGCGTATGGGCACCTGCGTTCCCACCCAGACATCGGCGGAATCGGGGCGGATATGCAGCGTGGTATTGATGGGTTCAAGCGCCGCATGGGCCAGAAAGGGCAGTTCGTAGACAGCGTCGATGCGGGTGGAGGCGCTGGCGAGCGCAGACTCGACATCGCCGGTCTTTTTCGCGACGAGCCCGGTTTTTGCCGATGCGTTCTTCAGCGCCTCGAGCAATGTGGCGCTCGACACCCCGGCATTCGGGCCGAAATTCCATCGCGGATCTGCGGCCTTGAGCCCCGAAATGGCGGCCCAGCTATGTGCGCCGATAACGGCAAGCGCATCGGGAAGGGTGATAATATCGATCACACCGGGAATTTTCATCGCCGCGTCGCGGTCGAAGCCTGCCAGCGTTCCCCCCTTGACCGGACAGGCCATGATACGGCCGATTTTCATGCCATCGACACGCACATCCATACCGAACAGCGCGCTGCCATTACTCTTGGCATGCGTATCCATGCGCTGCGGGCTGGTCCCGATCAGGCGGAACTGCGCAGGGTCTTTCAGGGGAATGGGGTCGGGAACAGTCTGACGGGCGGCATCTTCTGCCAGAGCACCATAAGGAAGGCTGCGGCCTGAATCCGGATGCAGAATAGCCCCCTCTCGTGCCACACAACTTTCGACCGGAACCGACCATCTTGCGGCAGCGGCGCGCAGGAGCATGATCCGCGCCGCTGCCCCTGCCTGACGCAACGGGATCCAGCTATCACGTGTCGAAGCCGAACCTCCCGTCACTTCCTCGCCGGCTGCCTTGTCGACATAGCGCGTATCGGCAGGGGCGGCTTCGAGGGTAATCTTGTCGAGCGGCACCTCAAGCTCTTCGGCGATCAGCATGGCGATCCCGGTATAGATACCCTGGCCCATTTCGGCATGGCGCATGATGAAGGTGATGGCGCCCTCGCGATCGATGCGTATGAAGGCGTTGGGTGTGAAAGCGCCTGCTGCTTCGGCGCGGGCACCCGGCAGGCCGGGAATAATACCGGAAAGCATCAATCCGCCGCCTGTAGCGAGGGCGGCACGCAAGATGGCACGGCGGTTGAGCACAGGGCCGATCTGATGGGGCTTACGCATTGCTGGCAGCCTTGTGAATGGCGGCGCGTATGCGCACATAGGTGCCACAGCGGCAGATATTACCCGACATGGCGTCATCGATATCGTCGTCGCTCGGTGCCGGTGTGGTCTGAAGCAGGGCGGTTGCCGCCATGATCTGCCCGGACTGGCAATAACCGCACTGAATGACCTGTTCATCAAGCCAGGCCTCGTGCACGCGCTGACCTAGCGCGGTCTGACCAATGGCTTCGATGGTGGTTACGGGTCGGTCACCCACAAGTGAAACAGGCAGCTGACAGGCGCGCGCAGGCTGGCCTGCCACGTGCACGGTACAGGCACCGCATTGTGCAATGCCGCAGCCATATTTTGTGCCGGTCAGCCCCAGAATGTCACGCAGCACCCACAAGAGCGGCATGTCATCCGGGACATCCACGTCATGCGATTCGCCGTTGATAAGAATCGTTCTCATGTCGTTGTGATCTCTCGCTTTTTTGTGGCACTGCCCGTTTTGGAAGGATCACCAGTGTCGCGCAGGATTGCAAGTCTGCTCTTCTATTTCGATGCAGGAAGTTGTTTTGATGTTGACACGATTTTGCGAGCCCGGGATGATTAAATCATCCTATTCAAGCAGGACTTCATGACTCAGGACGCAGACCGCCCCACCCCCTCTCCCTCCTGTCCGATACCTGGAGGAGGGGCGAGGCGACGCGATGTGCTGTCGACTGTCATTGTGGGGGCCGGATGTGTTGGCGCCTGCGCCCTGGCCTATCCTTTTCTCGACAGTCTGAACGGTACGAAAAATACGTCTCTTGGCGAAGATGACTCGATTGATGTCGATATCGCCGCCTTGCGCCCCGGCCAGCAGCTGGTTGTGACCTGGCGTGGCTGGCCTGTATTTATACAGAAGCGCACACCCGAAATGCTCGCATCGCTGAAAACAGCCGATATCGTGCAACGTCTGCGCGACCCCGACTCGAAAATCCTGCAGCAGCCGAAAGACGCGACAAACTGGCATCGCTCTGTCGTGCCGGAAATTGGCGTGCTGATCGGTATCTGCACCCATCTCGGCTGTGTGCCTTCCTACGCCACGCCGTCACCCAATGATAAATCGGGAAAATATTCCTGCCCCTGCCACGGCTCGCAATTCGATGTGGCGGGTCGCGTCTATAAGGACGCGCCAGCGCCCTATAATCTCCCTGTGCCGCCGGTTACCATGCTTTCTGCCACCCATGTGCGTATTGGCCAGAGCAAAGGCGACCCGGCATTTTCCATCGCCTCCATCCAGCAGATCTGAGCGGCGACCATGAGCAAACCGGACAACACGCCTGCAGGCTGGCTGGAAGCACGCCTGCCCATCATTTCGGCATTTCGGCGCGAATATGTCGATTTCGCCATGCCGCGCAATCTGACCTATCTCTGGAATTTCGGGGCGTTTGCCACCATCGCCCTGGCGCTCCTGATCGTGAGCGGCATTTTTCTCGCCCTTAATTACACGCCGAGCGTAGCCGAGGCGTTCAGCAGCATCGAGACGATCGACCGCCATGTGTCATCGGGCTGGCTTGTGCGCGCCATCCATATGGGTGGTGTCTCGATGCTTTTCGCGGCACTTTATGTGCATATGGCGCGCAGTCTTTATTATGGTTCCTACAAGGCGCCGCGCGAACTGCTCTGGCTGACGGGGCTCGGTCTGTTCATCCTGGTCATGATTGCTGCCTTTGCCGGGTATATCCTTCCTTGGGGGCAGATGTCCTATTGGGGGGCAACAGTCGTCATCAATGCCATGAACGCCGTGCCCATGATCGGCCCGGCACTGGCCTCATGGCTGCTGGGCGGCGAGGGGCTTGGGTCGGTTGCCCTGCACCGGATCTATGTCCTGCATTTCGTGACGGCTTTTTCAATTATCGGCGTGATCGTGCTGCATGTGGCGGCGCTTCACGTGGTGGGGTCCAACAACCCGACAGGGGTGGAACCGAAAACATCGGCTGATATCGTGCCTTTCCATCCCTATTACACCACCAAGGATGGGCTTGGTCTTTGCCTTTTTCTCATGGTGTATGCGGCACTGATCTTCTTTGCGCCGGACCTTCTGACGCTGGCCAATAATTATGCGATGGCCAACCCGCTGGTGACGCCGGGCGATATCACGCCCGAATGGTATTTTGCCCCTTTTTACGCCATCTTGCGCGCCGTTCCGTCCAAGCTGGGTGGCCTCATTCTGTCAGCAGGCAGTCTTGCCGTGTTGTTTGCCGTGCCATGGCTTGATCGCTCACCCGTCAGATCGGCGCGATATCGCCCGGTTCTGCGCTGGGCACTTCTGGCATTATTTGCCGCCTTCATCGCGCTGGGCGTTTCGGGAATGCACAAACCCACGGGGCTCTGGCTGGCGCTCAGTCGCATCAGCGTAGCGTATTATTACGCTTATTTCCTGATCCTGCTGCCATTTCTGCCAAAGGTGGAAATCACCCGTCCCGAGCCTGCTACCCTGAGGGGAGAGGGCGCATGAAGCGGTACATTCTTGGCGTGCTTCTGGCTCTGCCTCTGTCGGCGCAGGCTGCCACGCCCGAACAGCGAGGGTTTCAGGTTTATCGGCAGGTCTGCAGCACGTGCCACAGTCTCAACCATGTGACATTTGCCGATCTTTCCGGCATCGGCCTGGCCGTGCCCGATATCAAGGCCTATGCGGCCTCGCGTCAGGTTCCCGACGGGCTCGACGACGATGGTGATCCCAAGACACGTGCGGCGCATCCCTCCGACCCGATCGGGTCGCCCTATCCCAATGACGCCATGGCGCGCTTGGCCAATCATGGTGATTTGCCGCCTGATTTCTCGCGCCTTGCCATGACCGAAGAAGGGGGCGCCAGACGGATCGAAACCATCCTGCGTTCCTATGCCCCCAAACCTTCGGATGTCGTTCTGGCACCGGGGTCTTATTACAATACGGCTTTTGCCCAGAACCATATCGGCATGCCGCCGCCGCTTCATGACGGGCAGGTCACCTATGCTGACGGGACAAAGGCGACGATACCCCAGATGTCACAGGATGTTGGTGCTTTTCTCGACTGGGTGGCCCATCCTCACCGCGAAGCGCGCTCGCATACCGGGCTGGTCGTTCTGATCTATCTGGCGGGTCTCGGGACACTTCTGGCCCTGCTCAAGCGTCGCGTCTGGAAGCGTGTGAGGGAAACCCGTCAATGAGCGACACGACAACACTGATCTGCGCGCAATCTGTCATCTGGCTGGTGGTTTTCGGCCTGTGTGCCGTAATCGTGCTGCTGTTTCAGCGCGTGAGGGGCTTCTATCGTCGTATCGCGCCTCTGGGGGCGCTGGCGCCGACGGCCGCGGCCATTGAGCATCTGCCAGCCACACGCCTGCTCAGCCTTTCAGGGCGTGAGGTGACGGCAGGGGGAAGCCGCGATGACGGGCGGCCCCAGCTTCTGGTTTTTGTTTCCGGATCCTGCCCTGTTTCGCGCAAGATGGTGCCCATCATCAATGATTTCGCCCGGCGTGAGCACCTGTCTTTGCTTTATTGTGGTGATGAAAGCGACGAGGCGCAGAAACGCACAATCGGTTCACTGGGCCTGTCTGAAAACGGCTTTGTCAATGATCCGGCGATCGGCCGCCTGCTTGGTGTGGATCGCGTGCCTTTTGCCGTGCTGCTCGACCCCACAGGTGCGGTTCAGGCACGCGGTCTGGTGAATAATCTAGAGCATCTGGAAAGCCTGCTGGGTGTGCAGGAGACAGGATATCGTTCCCTGCAGGGCTTCATGACGGCAAACCCGCAGGCCCTGGCGGGCTGAAAAGACCGCTTCAAGGGTTTGCGGGGCCGTTTTTCCCGTCCTGTGTCGCGCGCCGGGCTGGCCTCTGCTTACTCCACAGATTGTTCGTGACATTGACGCAGCCGAGCAAGCGAATGCACCCTGCGGGCTCAGTGCGGTACGAGCAAAACCCAGTGTCAATGTGGGCAGGCGGCGCGGGCGCGGCTGAGCACTTCGGCACGCAGGGCCATCAGGTCGTCTGTCTGCAGAGGCTGGGCCCGCAGCTTATGCACTTCCGCAGCGGTAAAGGGCCTGGTGCCCGTCGGTGTGCTGGAACCACCAAGACGGAAGACGACAAAATTCAGGACATCAGCCAGTTCCTGATCATCGCGTATCAGCGACATCGAAATTCCCGGAACACGCACGAGATAATCCCGGCCTTCCGGCGAGCAGACGAACCATCCCACCTGATCGCGCAATGTGGGCACGAATGTCCTGCCTGAAATCCCCTCGATCCCGTGGCAGCCGCCGCAATGGGTCAGATAATTCGTTACCGTATGGGTCTGTGTCGTCGCCCTTGCCCCGCCCGCACCCGCGAGGACGAGCAGAACAAGAGCGCCGACGAGCAGAAAATCAGGGAAGCGGATGCGCGTCATTCAGGGCCTTTCTTTCGGCGAGAATTTCCTTGGCCTTCTTCGGCGCGGCGCGCGCAGCCTTGACCTCATCGGCGGTAAAGGCCGGGGCGCCCGGCGAATTGAGGGAGCTGATATAGGTCAGCACCGTGGCGAGCTGGTCGTCTGTGAGAGCCTTGAACGAGGGCATGAAGCCCATATAGCTGGCGCCGCCTGCCTCGATCGTGCCGTGCACGCCATTGAGCAGCACATCGGCGACATAGGTCTTGCCTTCAGGCGTTGCAGCGATCTTGCCGATACGCCCGGCCAGCGGAGGGAACTGCCCCGGTGAGCCTGCGCCGCCTGCCTGATGGCAGACGCTGCAATTGGCGTTGTAGATGGCCGCACCGTCTTCGGCATGGGCGAGGCCACCGGTAAGAAGCGGCAGGGCCAGAAGGCTTGCGAAGGGAAGGAGACGTCTGATCATGAAGCGTTTCCGACGATGACGGATGTGGAGCAGTTATAGACGAGCGCACCCGTGCCGAAGCACCAGATGATGTCGTTATTGGCCTGGGGGCGATAGCTGGGCTGGTCGCCATCCGTGCCGAGGCAGGGGGGCTGGCTGCAGGCATCCTGCCCGCAGCAATCGCGATAGGCCACGAGATAGGACTGGCCGTCACGCGGGTTGAAGCAGGTGCCGATCCATGAAGTAGGCGAAGGGCGTGTGCCCGGGGGGCAGCTATGCACACCGCCGCCGCATGACGCGCAGAGAAAGCCGTCGATGGCGCAGTAGCGCCAGTAGTCACAGGCGGTCGGATCGGTTGTCTGTGCCTTGGCAGCAAAAGGAGAAGGCGCCTTTGCGGCAGCCTTATCGTCCTTTTTCGCAGGGGTAGCCGCAGTGGCACGTTCGACCGGCAGAAGCGGCACGATGGCGCCGAATGTCGCCCAGGCGCCAAGGCGACCAAGCACGCTGCGTCGCGAGCTGTGGCCGGCGACACGCCGTGTCAGGCGTTCCGTTATCCGGTCGAGCGGGCTGGACGAGACACCGTCCTGGATCGCGCGGCCCGAAATCAGTTCAGACTGCGTCATGGAGGAACTCCTTGGTCTCAAGCGAGGGGGAAGGGAGAGCAGGAAGGGTCGCAATCAGCGCCTCGACCTGTTGTCTGGTATTGGCCACGTCGCGCGCTGTGATCACGCCACGGGCATCAAGGGTTACGAGCGTGGGCAGTCTGCCGATCTGAAGCAGCAGGAGCAGCTCCTGGCTGGTCACGAAAGGTGTTGCCCCAAGACGGATGCCTGCAGCCATGGCGCGAAGCGCTACGACATCGCCTTCGCCAGCAAGAACAAGATCGAGATCATGGATGCTGGCCTGAGCCTGTACGATGGGCAGAACGCGTTTGCAGACAGGGCAATCGGGCGAGACAAACAGGATCAGGCTCGACCTGCCGGTATCATGCTGTCCACCCAGAATGAAGGGAGAGTCATCAAGGCGCCGCGCGGTGATACGGGGCAGGGCCTGTCCGGCCTGCAGGCCGGAGAGAACAGGCTGCTGCCCGATAGGAGCGATGCGTTCATGCAGCACGCCGATCTGTCGGGCCAGCACCAGAACGGCAAGGGCGAGGGCGCAGCACAGCGCAGCCAGAAGCAGGGTGGAGATGAGCAGAAAAACCGTCATGCCGCGTCTCCTGCGGTGCCGAGCTGAGAGGCGGCGAGCGCCAGAAGAAGAAGAGAAACACCGCCCAGCAGGGTAATCGCGCCCAGCAGGGCACCGGGGGGATGACCGATGCTGCCGGCTCCGAGCATGAGCAGCGCCAGAAGAAGCGTCTGCATGACGGACCGGCTGGAAAGCGGCGTGTCGCGGCCGGGCAGGCAGCCGCAGGAGAGTCCGGTACGACCGCGCGCGACATTGATGCCCATGGCCAGCGCGAACGCAACCAGCAGTATCACGGCACAGAGACAGGCCTCGCGGGTCAGAACGCCGGAGCAGAGCCAGACTCCAAGCAGAATCTGCGCGCCTGTCAGCAAGCGTGCAACAGGAAAGGCCGCACCGAGCGGGACAAGACGATAGGACGCGATGACCGAGGCAAAGCCGGGCTGGTCGAGCATTTTGGCAATGCCCGTACCCAGAAACAGAGCGCCGACGGCATCGGTGCCCAGAGCACTGGCCATTTGCAGAGCAAGCGCGCCCATCATTCCCCCAGAGCGACCGTGAAATAGAGATCGTCACCCAGATGCTTCATGGTATGGACGATCTTGCCCGATTTCAGATCCCAGATGAAGAAATCACCGGCCTCGTCATCCGTGAAGAGCAGGGGGCTGGCATCCTGGGTAACACCAACCATCGAGCTTGGCTTGGGCAGCTTGATGCGGCGCAGCAACTTGTGTGTGGCCACGTCGAGTTCCCAGATCTCCGTACCGGCCACCTTGTGCGTCCAGAATGTACCCTGATGCATGGCGACATAGAGATGGCCGCTTGCATAATGCAGGGCAGCGAGCTGCCAGCCACCCGGGCGCCAGGTGACGGTAAACGGGCTGTCGGCATTGGTCGCGGCTTTCATGCCTGCGGCTTCCTGAATCGACCAGGGCTTGTCGATAACCGTATGGGCCGAGAGCGTCGCGGGGTAGACCAGACCGCTATAGGAAATGAAATAGGTCTTGCCATCTTCGCTATGGGACGGGCTGTGTTCGAACACGGCGTCTTTCTCGGGGTCGAAAAACGCCTTGGTATGGGTGATGTCGGCCTTGTCGGCGCCAATGCTCACATTGGCGAGGCTGCCATCGGCACAGATCGAGGTGAAACCGGCATTGCCCCAGGGATAGGTCAGGGCGCAGCCGGGAAGCCCGACATTCATGGCGACCTTGTGGGTGGCCGTATCGACCACGTGAACGGCATTTGTCGGCACCATGTCATAGACATAGACGCGGCTGCCATCGTGGCTGATGGTCAGATCGTTCTTCTTGGGTGTGACGAGCGCCCGGCCGGGCAGCACTTCGTCATTGGTGATCTCGAGCGTCTGCGGATCATAGGTCGCAAGCAGATCGGCGCGGTCGCCACGATTGCCGCGTGACCAGACGGTTTCTCCGACATAGAAGGCGCGCCCTTTGGGGTCCTGAACGACATTGCCGTTATAGGCCGCCTGCACCATGCCAAGCAGTTTGCCCTGGTCGGCGTCGACAACATAGACACGCCCGTCCTTGGCATGATGGCCGACAGGGTCCTGAACGAGAATACGATGGGGCGTGACCGGAGAAAGCTTGATGATGTCGCTTTCTTCCGTCTGCAGAACGGGATCATCCGCAAGGGCCTTGCCGCAGGGTGTCAGGGCTGCGCCAGCGAGCAGCAGCGCTGTCATGCCGGCCAGTTTTCTGGAGAGGAAACGCATTGGGGTTCGGTCCTTGCGGAGGGGCGGAAACGAGAAGGCGCTGAAGGGCGGAAAATCTGGAAATTGGAATTGCCGCAGGGGAGGTGTGCCTTTGCACGGTCTCGCCTGCGGCGGAGGGAGCGGGGTCAGAACTCGGTGCTGACCGTACCGAAAAACTGTCGTGGCGAGCCGCGTTCGAGCGACTGGTAATCGCCCGACATCGGGTTGCCGTTCTCGCCCATCATCGAGATATATTTCGAGTTGAGCAGGTTATAGACATTGAAATCGATGGTGATGTTCTTGGCAAAACCGTAATTGCCGACATTGTATCGGGCACCGGCACTGGTCAGCCAGTAACCGCCGACTGAGGTATCGTTGGTATAGCTGAAGTAACGTTTCGAGTAATAATGAACGTCGAAATGCGTTTCGAGGCCTTTCCAGCGATAGGACAGATTGGCCTTGTACATGAACTGCGGATAGTTCACGACCTTTTTGCCCTTGGTGTAATAAATACCATCAGCCGTCGTGATGTTGCCACCATAGGTAGAGTGGTTGTAGCTCACGCTGTTATACAGGGAGAGACCCTTGATCGGGGTAAGGGTCAGGGCGGCATCCACGCCATTGGTGTGAACACTTGTCTGCGCGACGCTCGAGACCGGGTTGGTAATCGTGCCTTCGGTGGCAGCCTGCAATCTGTGACTGGCATCGGCGTGATAGCCGGCCAGGCTGGCCTGGAGGTATTTGTCGGTATAGCGATAGCCGACAGCATAAACCCAGTCGCGCTCGGGTTTGACCGTCTGGCGCAACTGGTCGAAGGTTGCCTGATCCTGCACTGACCACAGCGCATTGCCTACACCATTGGGCAATACCTGATAGCTGCGCATGTTTTCGGCGAGGTCGAAATAGAATTCATGATGCGGCAGAAAATGCCAGCTGCCGCCCACATGGGGCAGAAAGGCCGAAGAGGCCGTCATGCTGCCATTGGGCAGTGCGTCGGCACCGGTATAATCCGGATTATTGTAGTTGGCGCCACCCGCCGTGGTGGAGAGCATGGATTTAAATCCGGCCGTCAGGCGCAGATTATCGAGCGGCCGCCAGGTATCCTCAAGATGATAGGTGAATGTGTTGGTGTGCCACATGAAGCCATAGCCCTGAAGAAAGGCAGGGCCATAGGTGTCATAGGGGCCGACTGTTTTCAGCGGTGATCCGGTGCCGAGAAGGGGCTCGTTATACCAGAACAGATCGGCCTGCTGGTTGTTGTTTTCAAACCAGATGCCCGTATCGATCGTGTGATGCGCGATGCGGTAATTCAGGGCCGTGGTAAAGCCATAACGCTCCTGCCTTGTCTGCCAGACTTCTTCAGAGAACGGGGCTCCTGTTCCGGCGGAAGGGGTGCTGTAATCGGCATAGGTGTAATAACCCGTCTGGCTTGTGCCATAGAGCGTCGATTTCCAGCGCAGGTGATCTGTCAGCGCCAGATCCATATTCAGACCGCCGGTATAATCGACTTCTGCCTGGCCACCGTCATAGAGATAGGGCTCGTCGCCATTGGCCTGGATAGCGGCTGAGGTTGGCAGTGAAACGGCACCTGAAGCATAGGCAGTGGCCAGGGCATAATTCGGATAAAGATGCGGCACGCGCCAGCCAAGCGCGTCGATCATGGCCAGAGACGTGTCCTGATAGCCCCATTCCTGCAGGTCGCTCCAGTTGAAGAAGGCCTTGATCACGCTGTCATGGCCGACAGGCTGCACGACCTTGGCATCGACCTGTTGCTGGAACTGGGTGCCGCCACCCATCCATTTGCCTTCTTCACTGCGCGAATAGGCAACGAAGGCCTTGGTGCCACTCGGGTTCAGGACGCCGGAATCACCGCGTATATAGGTGCGATAGGAGCTGTATGTGCCAAAGCCCTGCGAGATCTTTCCGCCCATCTTGTCCTTGGGGTCGCTGGTTTCGAATTGCAGCGTGCCACCAAGCGTCGAGGTCGAGGGAACATCGACACCGCCAGGGCCTTCGGAAAGCACAGAACGCTCGATATCATCCGAGATCGAGGCCTGAATGACGTTCAGACCGTTATTGCTTTCATAGGTCTGGTCATTGAGCGGAATACCATCCAGCGTGACGCCGAGCTGATCCATGAAAAAGCCGCGCACATAGATGCTCGACCCCCATGTATCGATGCCCAGCGGATCGGTGGAGCTGAAGCTGACGCCAGGAAGGCGATCAACCGCCTTTAGGACACTGGTGCCGGGGGTGAACTGGGCCATGACGGCTTTGGAAATAACATTTTCGGCGCCACGCGAAGCTGCACGGCTGGCACTGACCGTCATCGTCTCGTTGCCACCCGAGCGGGCAACATGGGTGGGCGACCGTTTTTTCGGGGGGGTATGCGCCGATGTCCCTGCGGCATGCGCAGAAGGAGCGCCCGTTTTGCGATGGCTCTCCGCCTTGCTGGCAGCGTGGCCGGATTGGGGAAGAACGACAAAAAGCGCCGAGGCGCAAAGCAGGGTGCGAAAAGAGAGGGGCTGGACGCGACATCGTGGATCAAATCGGGTGGGGCGGGTGAATTTGATCATATCCGTTCCATCTCGTTTGGTGTTCGTAACAATTTGAGCGAAACCGCCCATGTCAGTCCCCGAAATACGGTCTCGGGGCGCTGTGCGTTGTCAGAGCACGATTTTCTTGAAGATGAGGGGAGCGCTGACACCATGCCCAGGGCACGGGTCGGGCTGCGCCGTCATCCTTTGTCAAACTCTATGTGCATAAAATCGAACGTGCAACGTTTTTGTGGAAATAATAGGAGCCTGTTTCACCGGGGGGCGGACAAGGCCGTTTCGGCGCGTTGCGCGCCCCTGTTTGCGGCTCGCCACTGATTGAGAAAGGTGAATATCTCAGGCCTGTCGCATTGGGTGATATTGAAGCGCAGCCATGGCGATGGCGCGCCATCGGGTGAGAAATAGCTGCCCGGTGCCAAAAGAAAATTGGCTCGGGCGGCGTCTCGGGTGAGTTGCAGCACGTCATGTTCCTGGGCGAATCGCATCCAGAGAAACATGCCGCCTTCAGGCTTACAGAACGGCACGAGGCCGGTTTTTGCAAAGCGTCTGAGCGCCTTTTCCTGAAGATGCGTCAGCCTTTCGCGCAACCTGGCCAGATGGAGGCGATAACGCCCATCAGCGAGGCAATGATGCACAATGGCTTCGGAAATCGAGGTGCTGGTCAGGCTGCTTGCCATTTTCAGCTTGAGAATTTCCCGTGCAATGATCGTGCTGGCAGCGACATAGCCGACGCGCAGGCCGGGCGAGATGGTTTTCGAGAAGCTGCTGATTCGGATCACGTGATCGAGCTGGCCCAGATAGGCGAGAGTCGGGCTCGTGTCGGGGGCAAGATCGCCAAAAATATCATCCTCGATCAGCATGATGTCATGGGCTTCGGCAATGCGCAGCAGCTTGTGCAGAACGGGCGCCGAGCAGCATGTGCCAGTCGGGTTGTGCAGGCGGGTATTGATGATGAAGGCCCTGGGGCGCTTCTCGCGTGCCAGTCTTGCAAAGCTCTCTGGGCAGGGGCCATCCTTGAGGCGGGGTACCCCGCACAGGGTGAGACCCAGTGCCTGCAGCGCGGGAAAGAGATTGCAGTAGCCGGGGTCTTCGACCAGAATCGTGTCACCCGGTCGTGTCAGGCAGCGTATGGATAATTCCAGAGCCTGACTCGCACCATGGGTGAGAATGATGCCGCTGCGCTGACAGGCTATGCCCTGACGCGCGAGACTGAGCGCGATCTGCTCGCGCAGGCCGTCATGCCCATAGGGGTTGCCATAGCCGAGGCCCTGCATGTCAGGCCGACGACCAAGGCTGTTGAGCGCGTAGCGCACGCCGCTGGTATAGAGACAGGTTTCGGGAAGCCAGCCGCACCCCGCCTGAATTTGCCGGACATCGCCCTCATAGGCGCGCTGCAACAGCCAGAGCGAGTCGACCGAAGGATGGGGGCTGGCCGTCTCGACTGCGCCGGAAGCCGCATTTGGCTCATGCGTCACAAAATAGCCGCTGGCCCGTCTGGCCTGGAGAAATCCTTCTGCAACCAGCCGGTTATAGGCATTCGACACGGTAAGGGGGCTGACGCCGCATCCTTCTGCAAGTTTGCGGATGGACGGAAGCTTCATTCCATCCATCCAGGTGCCAGCAACGATGCGTGTGCGTATGGCATCGACGATCTGTCCGACCAGAGGGGTGGCCGCATTATGGTCCAGCCTGATCATGATCGCATGCACTCCAATAAAAAACGACAGGGTCTGACCACGCGAAAACCCTCTGCCCGTATGACGATATGAAGCTGTATCGCTGCACGGACCGGCACAGATACGCAGCGAGATTGCCTGACTGTATATAGACAGGTTCATTTCGGGATTGGAATAGTGAGGCCGTCGCGAGCCTCGCTTTTGCGAGAGACGCGCCAGCCATGCCCCGATCGAACAACAAGAGAGTCACCCTATGGCGTCGTCGCCTTCCGATTTCGATCCTGTGCGCAGCCTTGCTGCAGGAACGTACTGGATGCCATTTACGGCCAACCGGCGTGTGAGGCAGGATCCGGCGTCGCGCCTGATCGCCTCGGGCAGAGGCTGTTATTATCAGACGCCGGAGGGCGCCACGCTTTTCGATACGCTTTCGGGCCTGTGGTGCACCCCCCTCGGTCATGCTCACCCGCGTATTATCGAGGCGCTGAAAACACAGGCCGAGACGCTCGATTACTGCACGGGGTTTCAGGTAACCAACCCGGTCACGGTCAGGCTGGCTGACAGGATCGTTGCGATGGCGCCAGATGGTCTGGACCATGTGTTTTTCACGAATTCAGGCTCAGAGGCCGTCGATACGGCGTTGAAAATCGCCCTTGGTTATCATCGTCTGCGTGGCGAAGGCGGCAGGTTTCGCATGATCGGGCGCGAGCGGGGCTATCACGGGGTTGGTTTCGGTGGGCTTTCCGTAGGCGGCATCGTGCCCAATCGCAGGATGTTTGCGGCGGGCATGCTGAATGGCGTTGATCATCTGCGCCATACCCATGCGCCCGACACAGCGGCCTTTTCGCATGGTCAGCCTGCGGCAGGGGCCGATCTGGCAGATGATCTCGACCGTCTGATCGCGCTGCATGATGCCAGTACGATTGCTGCTGTCATCGTCGAGCCGGTGCAGGGCTCTACCGGGGTGATCGTGCCGCCTGTCGGCTATCTGCGCCGCCTGCGTGAACTATGCACGAAGCACGGAATTCTCCTGATTTTTGATGAGGTCATTACCGGGTTTGGTCGCCTTGGGGCGCCCTTTGCCGCGCAGAGATTCGATGTTGTTCCCGACATGATCACCTTTGCCAAGGCGGTCACGAATGGTGTCGTGCCCATGGGGGGCGTTCTCGTGCGCAGTGACCTCTATGAGACGTTTATGACCGGACCCGAAAACACCATCGAATTCGCGCATGGCTACACCTATTCGGGTCACCCTCTGGCAGCGGCTGTCGGCAATGCCGTGCTTGATATCATGGAGGAAGAAAACGTGTTCGAGCGTGTTCTTTCTCTGGAGACCGTGCTGCAGGAAACGGTTCACAAGCTCGATCATGCGCCGGGAGTTACCGATGTCCGCAATATCGGTCTTGCTGCAGCCATTGATCTGGAACCCGACCCGACTGCCCCTGGGGCGCGGGGGCTGAAGCTGTTCGAGCTCGGCCTCAGCCAAGGGCTGCTTCTGCGCTGCACAGGTGACACGGTCTCCCTCGCGCCACCTTTTCTCGCGACACCGCAGGAGTTGCGCGCCATGGGGGAAACACTGGCGGGCCTTATCGAGACCGTGACCCACTGACGATCCTCATTCTTAATTCAGGACATAGTCATGCCATTGCTGCATTTTCATCTCTTCGAAGGCCGTACCCTGGAGCAGATAAGGGGTATTCTGGATTCGGCACACGAGGCCATGCTCGAGGCCTTTCAGGTGCCCCGCAGAGATCGTTATCAAATTGTAACGGAACACAAGCCCAGCCACATGATTGTCGAGGATACCGGTCTCGATATTCCGCGCACAAAATCCATGGTGCTGCTGCAGATGTTCAGTCGTCCGAGGGGGGCTGAGTCCGTTGCGGAATTTTACCGGCTTCTCACGAATTATCTCGAAAGGGATTGTGGCATTCTCCCTTCCGATGTCATGATTTCGGTTGTTGAAAATGGAGATGCCCACTGGTCGTTCGGTCACGGTCGTGCCCAGTTTCTGACCGGTGAGCTTCCCCTGCCAGCCGAATCCTGATCGAATACGGAACGTTCCAGTTACAGGGCTTTATCGCAGGCCGCTTCATAGGATCGTGCATGACAGAAAACGCGCTCGCCCGCAGTCTTCGACCGCGCCATATTGCCATGATCTCCATCGGGGGCGTGGTTGGCGCAGGATTTTTCATAGGTGCCTCGACGCCGATATCCGTGGCGGGGCCGGGCGCGTTGCTTTCTTACGCTCTTGCAGGGCTCATGACCTTTCTGGTCAATCTGATGCTGCGCGATATCGCCTTGCGGGCACCGGGTCACGGGTCTTTCGTCAATCAGATCCGTCATGCCCTCGGGGGGCATGCGGGCTTCATGACCGGCTGGACCTACTGGCTTGTCTGGGTCACGACGCTTGCGATCGAGATCATGGCTGCTGCCGCGCTGCTGGCCCCGCTTGTGCATCTGCCTTTCGGTCTGGTCGAGGTGATCATTCTAGGCACCATGACTGCGGCCAATCTGCTGGCAGTGCAGGCCTATGGCGAGCTTGAATACTGGTTCGCCATGCTCAAGATCGCGGCAATCGCCGTGTTCATCCTGATCGGCCTCGGGGCCCTTCTGCAGGGCAACAGCCCACCCCATGCAGCCATTCTGGCTGGTGGCTTCGTGCCGCATGGCTGGATGGCATTGCTTGCGGTCATTCCGGCCATCATCTTCTCGATGTCCGGTAGCGAGGTGGTAACCATTGCAGCGCTCGAATCCGATGCGCCCGATCGCAATATCGCCAGGGCCACGCGCGCCGTTGCCCTTCGGGTTGTTGGTTTCTATCTCTGCTCCGTCGCCCTCATTCTCTGTCTGGTGCCCTGGTCGCAAGTCGTTCCGGGTGAATCGCCTTTTCTGCTGGTGCTCAACCGTTTGCATGTGCCTTTTGCCAGTGCCGCGATGGAAATCGTGATTGTCTCGGCCATGCTCTCCACCCTCAATTCAGGGCTTTATGCAACGTCGCGCGTTCTATTCGAACTGGCCGATGTCGATGATGCTCCCCGTCACTTCATGCGTCTCGACCCGCGCACACAGGCGCCGCGCATTGCCGTGCTGTTCAGCGCTGTTGCCGCTCTCGCCATTTCCGCTGTGGCGATTGCCTCACCCAATGCCGTTTTTGCCTTTCTGCTCAGTGCCACCGGCGCACTGATCATTTTTCACAACGCGCTGATCGTGCTGACGCGCATTCGTCTGTGCGGCATGGGTCTCACGCCGCTTCTGACGCTGGCGTTGCTGATGGGCGCTCTGGTGGCGATGGCACTCGTTGCCCATACCCGACACGAACTCGCTCTGAGCACCGTCACCATGATGCTGATGGGCGGTATTGCCCTGCTGCGCCAGCTCATGGGCAAGGCACCAAGGCGCGTCTGCTCGCTTTCCCGTCCGGGGGAATAATCCTTTTTTCCGCTTCCCGCTTTTCCGCTCTCAGGATCACGCTCTCTCATGTCTCACGCTCTCGAATTCTATATCAATGGTCGGTGGATCAAGCCGCATGGCACGGCAAAGATCGACGTCATCAACCCGGCCAGTGAGCAGCCCTGCGCGCAGATTGCGCTGGGAGATGAGGTTGATGTCGAGCGCGCTGTCGCGGCCGCAAAAGCGGCTTTTCCAACCTGGTCAGTTTCGAGCCGCGAAGAGCGTCTGGCTGTGCTTGAGCGCATGCTCGCCATCTACAAGCGACGCAGCGAGGATATGGCTCAGGCCATTTCGCTCGAAATGGGGTCACCCATTGCCCGGGCACGCGATAGCCAGAGCTGGGCAGGGCTGGCGCATCTGGAAGAAATGATCGCGGTTCTGCGCGATTTCTCATTCGAGGGACCTGAGGGGGATGTCTATATCACGCGTGAGGCCGTAGGCGTCTGCGGGCTGATCACGCCCTGGAACTGGCCGATGAACCAGATCATGTGCAAGGTCGCCCCGGCACTGGCGGCAGGCTGCACCATGGTTCTCAAGCCCAGCGAGGTTGCGCCTCTGAGCGCACTGGTTTTCGCCGATATCCTGCATGAGGCGGGTGTTCCGGCAGGTGTCTTCAATATGGTCAATGGCGATGGTCCCGGCGTCGGCGCGACATTGGCGGCCCATCCCGATATCGCGATGATCTCGATCACCGGGTCGACAAGGGCGGGGGCTGCAGTCGCCAAGCTGGCTGCCGATACGGTCAAGCGTGTGCATCAGGAACTGGGGGGCAAATCGGCCAATATCATTCTGCCTGATGCCGATTTCGCCGAAGCCGTCCAGCGTGGCGTGCGCGGCTGCCTGAGCAATTCCGGTCAGTCCTGTGATGCGCCTACCCGCATGCTTGTGCCCCGCGCCCGCATGGAAGATGCGATGGCTCTCGCCGCACAGACCGTCGCCACCCTGCGTCTGGGTAACCCTGCGGATGAAGAGACCCAGCTCGGACCGGTGGTGAGCGAGGTGCAATATGGTCGTATCCAGGCGCTCATCACCAAGGGGATTGAAGAGGGGGCGACGCTGGTTGTGGGCGGCGCAGGCAAACCCAAGGGGTTCGAAACCGGCTATTATGTCCAGCCGACGGTCTTCGGCCATGTCACGACTGACATGACCATCGCGCGCGAAGAGATCTTCGGGCCCGTGCTGTCGATCATTGCGTATGACGATGAAGAGGACGCCATCCGCATAGCCAATGACACGCCTTATGGTCTTGCTGCCTATGTGCAGTCAGGCGATCTTGCTCATGCGCGCAAGGTGGCGCGGCGTCTGCGCGCAGGCAATGTGAACATCAATGGTGCTGACTGGACGGTAGCTGCGCCTTTTGGCGGTTTCGGTCAGTCAGGCAATGGCCGTGAATGCTCGAAATGGGGATTGCATGATTTCCTCGAAATACGGGCCCTGATCGGTTACGGCGGCTGAAGCACAGTGCACAGGGGAGATCGCATGAATCCCAGTCTCTACGCACGCAAGGAGGCCTCTCTAGGGCTTGTTCCTCTGACCGGGGAGGCGAGGGCGCAGATCGTCGTTATCGGCGCCGGTCTGACGGGGCTTTCTGCGGCACTCCATCTGTCAGAGGCGGGGCACGATGTGGTCGTTCTCGATGCGCATGAGCCAGGCTGGGGGGCATCAGGCCGCAACGGGGGACAGATCAACCCTGGCCTCAAGACGGCGCCAGAACAGGTTTTGCGTGATTTCGGCCCGGAGCGTGGGGCGATTCTGGCACAGCGTGCCTGGGCCGCGCCAGATCTCGTTTTCGACCTTGTCGCCCGGCACGATATCGCCTGTGACGCCCTGCGCAGCGGGACGATCCGGGCGGCGACGGCCGAAGGCCAGATGGCGCCGCTCGAGGCGCTTGCACGGCAATGCGTGGCGATTGGCAACCCGGCCGAAATTCTGACGAAAGGGGCCATTACGGCGCGTAGCGGTACCAGCCTCTATCATGGGGGTATGCTGGATCGTCGTGGTGGCCAGCTCGACCCGCTTGCCTATACGCGCGGTCTGGCGCGCGCTGCCATGAAAGCCGGGGCGCGGCTGCATGACCGTTCGGCCGTCACCTCGCTCAGGCGCTCAGGGGAGGGATGGCGTGTCGTCACGTCCAATGGCTCAGTGCGCGCGCAACAGGTCATCCTCGCTACAAATGGCTATTCCGGCCCTTTGCTCGATACGTTGCGTCGCTCGATCGTGCCGGTCTACAGCGCCATCGTTGCCAGTGTGCCGCTGCCATTATCGCTGCGCGAGAGAATTCTGCCGCAACGTGAATCGCTTTATGAGCTTGGCGAAATCACCACCTATTATCGCGTCGATGCCGAAGGTCGCCTGCTGATGGGCGGGCGCTCTGCGTCGCGCGATCTCGAAGGAGCAAAGGCCTTTCCCTATCTCATGGCCCGCGCGCGGCGACTCTGGCCCGAGCTTCAGAAACTGGAATGGGAGACCGGGTGGAACGGGCAGCTGGCCTTGACCCTCGATCATTACCCTCATCTGCATCGCCCCGAGCCGGGGCTGCTGGCCTGTCTGGGCTATAATGGCCGTGGCGTGGCCATGGCCACGCTCATGGGGCAGAACCTTGCCGAGATGGCACAGGGCGGGGCTGCGCTCTTTCCCGAGAGGCCGATCAAGCCCATTCCGCTGCATTTCGCCTGGAAAGCGGGCGTCGTTGCGGGGATCATGAAAGGCCGCATCAAGGATCGTCTCGGTTTGTAATGGCAGTTCAGGATCGGCAAAGCTGGCCGAGTATCTTATCTGACAAGGCTGGCTCTGCGCGGGAAGTGGAGCGTGCAGAGAGGCTGACGGATGCCCTTCGGGGCAAGCCCGAGTATGTCCGAAAACCCCTCGATCGCAGGTGCGCCCGAGAGGCGTTCTGCTTGCGGTCAGCCGTGTTGACCTTGTGTCTCCAGAGCAGGTGATTTCTTCTTTTCAGCGCCGAATGTCGTGTGCTCATCCCCCCAGCGCTTGAGCGCCATTACGACCGGCTCAAGGGTTCTGCCGAAATCGGTCAGGCTGTATTCCACCTTCGGGGGGATCTGAGGGTAGATTTCCCGATGGATGAACCCGTCTTCCTCAAGCTCGCGAAGCTGCATTGTCAGCATGCGCTGTGTCACGTTGGGCAGGATCTTGCGCAAGGCGTTGAAGCGCATCGTGCTATGAAACAGATGGTACAGGATCACGCCTTTCCATTTTCCATCAATCAGCTCGAGCGTGGCCTCGACGGCGCAGCCGGGGCTGCAATCGAGGCTCTTGTGACGGATACGGGGCATGACGGTATCATTTCCGATACTATGGACAGAATATGTGCGTTCTTGCGCGAAACAATCATAAGGTCCCATTTCTGCGTCATTCAACGATGGAGCAGAAGACATGCGGGCCATCGGCTATAAAACTCCCGGAGCAATCGACGATACCAACGCCCTGAGTGATATCGATCTGCCCATCCCCGTTCCGACCGGGCGCGACCTGCTCGTGGAAATCCGGGCCGTTTCGGTCAATCCGGTGGATACGAAAATCCGTGCCAGCGCGACCCCGGAGCCGGGTCAGTGGCGCGTACTGGGGTGGGACGCAGCCGGCATCGTGAAAGCGACAGGACCGGAGGTGCAGGATTTTACTGTCGGTGATGCCGTTTTCTATGCCGGCGCCTTGCAGCGGCCGGGCACCAATGCCGAGTTCCACCTTGTGGATGAGCGGCTGGTCGGTCGCAAACCCGAAACGCTGGACTGGGCTCAGGCTGCGGCCCTTCCGCTGACCGCCCTGACCGCCTGGGAAATGCTGTTCGATCGTCTGGAGATTACCCGCCCTGTGCCGGGAACGCAGCCTGCCGTGCTGATTATCGGCGGCGCGGGTGGCGTCGGGTCGATTGCTATCCAGCTTGTGCGTGCGCTGACGGATGTGACCGTCATTGCGACTGCGTCACGCCCTGAAACCCGGGAATGGGTGAAGGAACTCGGCGCGCATCATGTGATCGATCATCGTCAGGATCTGGCATCGCAAGTGGCGGCCCTGCCAACAGGCGCACCGGGTTTTGTGTTCTCCACCACCCAGACCGCCGAGCATATGGCCGATATCGTCGCGCTTGTAGCCCCACAGGGGCGTTTCGGCCTCATAGACGATCCGGCCACGCTCGATGCTGCCCCCCTGAAGCGCAAGAGCCTCTCACTGCACTGGGAGTTCATGTTCACCCGTTCGATGTTTGCGACGGCAGACATAGCACGACAGGGACATATTCTGAACGAGGTAGCGGCTCTTATCGATGGCGGGCGCCTGCGTACGACGCTTGGGGCGCATTTCGGACCCATCACGGCGGCCAATCTGCGTCGCGCCCATGCCCTGATCGAAAGCGGCCAGGCGTGTGGCAAGGTGGTGCTCGAGGGATTTGACCTAGAATCAGAGGCTGAATGAAGCCTGACGTCCACCCGTCCTGTCGCCGCCGAGGGATGTCTGGCGATGGCGGTACCGGGGTGTCGGGATGATCGCGCTGGATCGGAGGCCGGCGCAGTCCATTCCTATTTTAGTCCGTTTTACGTCAACCCCAATTCAGGTCTCTCCTGTTAACGCTTCGCCTGACGACGACAGGAACAAGACAGGTGCATTTTCCGGGAAGGATCAGATCACATGAAGAGAGTTGGGGCTTATTTTCATCACTCGTCAGGTCGATGCGTGTCCGTCGCAGCGATTGCTCTGGGCCTTCTGTTCGGCCTTGGTCCTGCATTCTCGATTTCAGGTAGGGCAGAAGCCACCTCGCTTCGTATCGAAGCGTCCGGCGCGACACTCGACTGGAACGCGGTCGCCCATGCGGGTGGACGGATCTTCGTGAGCGGCCCACGCTGGACCGGATTTTCCGGGCCTTCCGTCGCTGTTCTGGAGCCTGGAAACAGGCTCCGCCCCTTCCCCGATCAGGCATGGAATGGCTGGAAACCCGGTCTTGATGCGAGACGGTATTTCGTCAACGTCAATGCCTTGCATGTCGACAGTGAGGGGCAGTTATGGGTTGTCGATACAGGCACGCCGCGCTTTGGCGGCCCTCCTGTTGCGGGTGGCGCAAAGCTCGTGCGCCTTGACACCAGAACGGGCAAAATCATCCGGGTCTATCCGCTGGTCGAAAATGTCGCTCCGGTGGGAAGCTATATCGACGATATCCGCTTCAACGGCGCACATGCCTATCTGACCGATGCCGGTACTGGCGCGTTGCTGGTGCTTGATCTCGCCAGCGGGGCGTGTCGTCGCGTGCTGGCTGGCCATCCTGCGGTCATGGCACGGGTAGACCGTCCCATCGTCATGGGGGGCAGGATCCTGCGCGACGACAAAGGCCAGCCGCTTCGAATCAATGTCGATCCTCTCGAAGTCAGTCCGGACGGCAAGACGCTTTATTTTGGCCCGCTGGAAGGGCCATGGTCGCAGGTGCCGACAGCAGCCCTCGATGATGCAGCATTACCGCCAGACAGACTGGCCGCGCAGGTAACCTTCTGGGCCGATCTGCCTCCGATAGGAGGCAGCACGATGGATCGCAAAGGCAGGCTTTATTTCACCGCTCTGAAGGATGACACCGTCTATCGGCGTGAGCCTGATGGTCGGATCTTGGCGCTTCTCCACGACCCTCGGCTGCATTGGGCCGATGCGCCCATACTTGCCGGGGACGGGCGGCTCTGGCTGCCTGTGGCCCAGCTCGACAGACTGCCGCAGTTCAACAAAGGGAAATCGAAGACCTGGCTTCCGTTCCTGCTGGTCTCTATTCAGCCAGCCCCGTGACAGAGCAAGTCGCGTTTGCCCCGGTTTCGCGTCAGGGCCTTTGGCTGCCGCGCTGAGCACTGCCCTGAACGCCGTATGTACAATGTTCAGGCCAGTCGTTACCGACGTGCGAGCTGTTGCGTGTCAGCTCAGGGGCGACCGATCGAGCGATACGTGAAGCCCGCAGCCCTCAGGGTCGTCGGGTCCCAGATATTGCGGAAATCGGCAATCACGGCACCACGCATGGCGGCTTTCAGCTTGGCCGGGGCAATGGCGCGGAACTCGTTCCATTCCGTCAGCACGACCAGCGCGTCGGCGCCGGTAGCGGCTTCCTGCGCCGAGTTGGCGTAGATCACGCTCTCGGGCAGGAGCGGGCGGGCGGGCTTCATGCCTTCAGGGTCGAAAGCCTGAATGGTGGCCCCTTCCTCGATCAGGCGCTGGATCAGAGGGAGTGACGATGCCTCGCGCATGTCATCAGTGTCGGGTTTGAACGTCAGCCCCAGAATGGCAATGGTCTTGCCTTTGACCGTGCCTTCGCACAGGGCGATCACGCGTTCGGCCATGGCAGCCTTGCGGGCTTCGTTGATCGCAACCGTTGCCTCGACCAGAAGCGAGGGGGTGCCTGCATCGCGGGCGATGGCTGTCAGGGCGCGTGTATCCTTGGGGAAGCATGAGCCGCCATAACCAGGCCCGGCATGGAGAAACTTGCGCCCGATGCGCTGATCGAGCCCCATGCCTCGCGCGACATCATGAATATTGCCGCCCACTTTCTCGCACAGATCGGCCATTTCATTGATGAAGGTGACCTTCATGGCGAGAAAGGCATTGGCTGCATATTTGGTGAGTTCTGCAGTCTCCAGCCCGGTCATGACGATGGGCGTCTCGATAAGATAGAGCGGGCGATAAAGCTGGTGCATCAGGGCGCGGGCATTGGCGCCGCCATCGGTGGCTGTATCGTCGATTCCGATGATCACGCGATCGGGCCGCATGAAATCGCCGATGGCATTTCCCTCGCGCAGGAATTCCGGGTTGGAGGCCACGCTGAAGGACAGGTCAGGACGCTCTTCACGCAGGATGCGGGCCACTTCGCGCCCGGTGCCGACAGGCACGGTCGATTTGGTGACCACCAACAGACCCTTGCGGGCATGGCGGGCAATCTGCCGTGTTGCTTCGTACACATAGGTCAGATCGGCATGGCCATCGCCACGGCGCGTCGGCGTGCCGACCGCGATGAATACGGCATCGACGGTGTCGATGGCGCTGTCGAGCGCATCGGTAAAGCTCAGGCGACCAGCCGCAACATTGGCCGAGACGATCTTGTCGAGACCGGGTTCATAGATGGGAATGGCACCAGCCCTGAGTGCGGCCAGCTTGTCCTGATCCGCTTCGACAATCACGACCTCGGTGCCGAATTCCGCAAAGCAGGCGCCGGAAACCAGTCCGACATAACCGCCGCCAATCATCGCTATGCGCATGTGATCTCTTATCCTGTGCGAACTCTCTTTGTGCAGGGCGTAGCCCAAACCGGGCACGGGATAAAGCGTGCGGGAGCGAAAGCGGATAGCGGTCTGTCAGGTTTACGGCGCGGATTCAGGGCCTGCCCCTGGCTGCTCAGGGGAAATGCGAGATATCGAACATGAGGAAATCATAGCCGGTGTGCCGGTCGATCATCAGACTGACGAGGCCTGATGGTGCGTCGGGTGAGGGTAGGAACTCGAAGCTCTTGATCCTCCTGGCTCCGGAGATGATGAGCGGAATGCGCCGCATGGTCGGATCGTGGGGCCTGATGGAGACGATTTCGTGGTCGGTCTCTCGATCGAGGCAGATATCGGCTGTTGTCGAGATGTCGTGGCAACGCCTGTTCTCACCATGATCGTCGTATGCAGGGTCAAACGGTCTGCCGGTTCCTTTGAGGGCCAATCCCTGCGGAGTGAGTTCAAAGAGCTGGCGGTCACGCGTCATGAAAAGGCCCGCATTGAACCAGATGATATCGGGAATGCAGGTGTTGAAATCGAGATGAAATACAGGGTGTAGTGCCGCCGCCTTGAGCGTGCTTTGCTGGCCCGGATACTCGTTGGTTTTTTCACTGGTCAGTCGGGTGCCTGACATAACCTCCTGAGGATTGACGCAGTCTGGCAAAGGACTGGCCTGTATCCTGGCCGGAATTATGAAAATTGTGGTTATTATTGAAAAAATACATGATAATTCTATTTTGTAATTTATTTTCATCTCTTGTGATTATTTTACAAAACCATAATAAATCATATTGTATTTTTATATTTTTCTGCGTTGTGGTGCGATCAATTTCGAGCTGGCCATCCGTAGTGCCTCTCTACCTACCTGTGTTCCTGTGCGGCAGCGTTCTCTGATGCGCACGACAGACGGTGATGAGGCACGACGTGCCTGGCCGTGAGACGAGGCTGCCACACAAACCCGTTACAGCCGGGGCGCAAGCAAGGTCAGTGCAAAAACGCCGGTTGCCTTTCGGGCAGGGGAGGAGGAGAAGGGATTTCTATGTCTGACAGACACGACTCCCCCTGAGAAACCGGGCCTTGCCCTCTTTCGGGTGACGACCGGCGCGTACCATGCGCGTTCGGCATGTTTTCGTGTCTCGACGGCCAAGACTGATTGGACCCGGTTTTCCCGTGCTGACCTCATCGCCTCATCCCGCCATACGCTTTTCAACCGGGCAGATCATTCTGCTCGGGCTCGTCAGTACGATCGGTCCGATCTCGACCGATATGTATCTGCCAGCCTTCCCCCAGCTCGAGCGCGATCTGGGCCAGGGGCCCGGCTCGGCACAGCTCACACTTGCTGCGTGGTTCATCGGGCTTGCCATCGGGCAGTTCTGCCTGGGGCCGCTTTCCGACCGCTTCGGGCGACACAAGCCCATGGTGGCCGGGCTTGCCATCTATGTTCTGGCAACCATCGCTCTGGCGACGACTGGCTCCTACTGGTCATTCTGCCTGTTGCGTCTGGTTGCAGCGCTTGGTGGCGCCATTACCAGCGTGATTCCCCGTGCCATCGTGCGCGACGTCGCCACGGGACATGAAGCGGTAAAGCTCATGTCGCAACTGACCCTCGTTTTTGGTGTGGGTCCCATTCTGGCGCCAACACTGGGCAGTATCTTTCTGGCCTTTGGGAGCTGGCGCCTGATTTTCTGGGCCGGAGCTGTCGCGGCCGCGTTGCTTGCGGTGTTGTGGCTGGTGGTCATGCCAGAGACCCTGCCGGAAGAGCGACGTTATGCCCTACCGCCCATCGAAATTCTGCGTCGCTATCTCAGTCTGGTGCGTGAGCCGGTCTTCATGTCTTCGGCCACGCTGTCGAGCTTCAGCACTTTCGTGATGTTCGCCTATCTCTCCAACGCGCCGCTTCTGTTCGAGCATCTGCTGGGCTTCACGCCACGGGCCTTTGCCATCTTTTTCGGCATCAATGCGGGTGGATTCATTCTGGCGACACAGATCAATGGGCGTCTGTCGCATCGCTTCAAGTTTACTTCGGTCATGCAGGGCGGGCTCGCGGCCTGCCTTGTTTCGGGGCTGGTCCTGCTGGCAGTCAGTGCGAGCCATGTCGTGGGGCAGAATGACCCCTGGCCGCTCTGCGCCCTGATCATCACCACCACCTTTACGCTCGGTTTCATCGGCCCCAATGCCAATGTTCTGGCATTGACGCATCATGGCCATCAGGCGGGGGCAGCTTCTGCCCTGCTTGGCACAATGGCATTCGCTATTGGCGGGTCGAGCGGTATTCTGATGGCGGCCCTTCCGCCCGGGAAACTGAGTTCGACCGCCTTCGGTATGCTGGCGGGTATTCTGGGTATGGTTCTGTGCAATTTCTGGCGTCGTGCGGCGGAAAAACGCCAGATGTCCCAGCGCGATCTGTGAACACGCGTTACCTGCGGAGCTGATTGGCTGCGTCGGGCAGTGACCTTGTTTCGGGTGTTGAGCCACCCCGATGCGTGAAGAGAAACGCCACCTGAGGGCAGGGTTCCTATGCCTTGCGTTTAGCGCCCATGCCATGAAGCAGCGCTGGGAACGTGGGGTGAGGGCGCCCGGAAAAGCCGTATCGCCCACCTGCTGTTTCTGAAGCATTATGGTCACCGATGAGAGGGGTAAAAAATACCGCTCCCTCACGGCACTGGTCTGCTTCCGAAAAAGGCTTAGTCCTGCACGCCGAAGATATCGGCCAGCGTTTTTTCCATGACCTCAGGGTCGAGTTTGGCGCCTACGACCAGTTCGGCACCAATTATTCCCTGATTGACCAGCATGCCGAGACCGTCGAGCGTCTTGCAGCCCTGCTTTCTGGCCTCGCGTAGAAATCTGGTCATGGGCGGGTTGGGAATGACATCGGCCACGATGGTCGCATGACCTAACGAACCGGTATCGACGGGGGGCAGCGCATCAGCATCGCCCAGGCCGATCGAGGTCGCGTTGATAAGCACATCGATACCTTCAGGGATGCTTAGCCCCTCAGGCCAGCCCTGAGCCTCGGCCTGGCATTCGGTATGTTTCGCCAGAAGCTCGGCAATGGCCTGCGCCTTCTCGATGCTGCGATTGGCAATGGTGATATGGCGCGCACCGGCAAGAGCCAGTTCGACGGCGATGGCGCGCGCGGCCCCACCGGCCCCGAGGAGGAAAATGGTTTTTCCTTTCGGGTCGGCCAGCTTGCGCAGCGACGCAAGAAAGCCTTTCCCGTCTGTGTTGTTGCCGGTCAGCTTGCCATCGCGGATCTGCACGCAATTGACGGCACCGATGATTTTGGCCGACTCCGCAAGCCCGTCGAGATGGTCGATGACGGCAATCTTGTGCGGGATGGAGCAGTTGAACCCGGCCCATTCCATGGCCTTCGCCCCGGCAATCGCTGCGGCGAGATTATCGGGCTTCACATCGCAATTGATATAACGGGCATCGATGCCAGCCTTGGCATAGCCTGCCTCCATCATGGCGACTGTCGGATTTTTGGCACAGGGCGTTGAGAAAGAGCCGGTCAGGATGGAGCGGAAGGAGCGGTCTGTCATGCGGGGCCTCCTGGGCAGAGCGGGGCAAGGTCAGAATATTGCATAGCTATGCAATAAAACGGGCAGAGGAGCAATGGTTGCGTCAGGCAATCAGGAGGGCAGACTGAAAAGCCCCTTCAGGCGCCCGCATATCGGGCCTGCAAGGCGCTGTATTCACGCATCACGGCATGTTGCTGCGGTGAGGTCGGCGCGCATGTCCCGCCAGTCAGACGGGTTTTTCCGTGCTGCGCCGAAGCACCAGAGTCGCGTCGATGACGCAGGTTTCGGAAAGGCGCTCCTCCGGGTTTGCCAGAGACCGGGTCAGGATATCGAGAGCCGCAGCCACCAAGGCATCGGGACGCTGGTCGAAACTGCTCAGCTGATAGCCGTGCCAGGCCGATTGCGGGATATTGTCATAGCCGATCACCATGATGTCCTCGGGACAGGAAAAACCTGTGCGATCGCGCAAGGCGTCGAGTGCGCCACATCCCATCAGATCATTGCTGCAGAACAATCCGTCAGGTCGATGGCCGTCGGCGAGCGCTGTCGTGATCGCATCGAACCCGCTCTGATAGCTGTCATCGCCGCCCAGCATCGTCACTTCCATGCCGAATTCAGCGCAGCCTTCAAGAAAACCCGCTTTTCTTGCCTGAGAGGCCGCATTGCGGTCGGGGCCGCCCAGCCAGAAGGGTTGTCTGACCTGTTTTTCGGCCATCATGTGCGCCACGCGGCGCCCGGATTCCCTGTTATTCGAGCGCACTGACGAGACGCCCGGTCCTGTCAGGGGGGAGTTGAACGCAATGACAGGTATGGCAAGCGCCGAGAGAGCGGCAGCCGTTTTTTCCGACCCTATGGCGAGTGCCGTGACAAGGGCATCCACGCGATACCCGGCCAGTTGGTCAATAGCGGCGTCGAGGGTGACGGTGTCGATGACCTGCACCAGCAGAACCTGAAACCCGGCGTCGCGAATACCCGACGAAAGCTGTTCAAGAGCCGAGCCGTAAAGCGGATTGCGCAACCCGCCCACGATAATGCCGATCATACCCGAGCGCCCCGTCAGCATAATCGAAGGGATGCGGTTGGGGCGGTAATTCAGCGTTTCCGCTGCCCGGAACACCCGTTCCTTGGTGGCGGGCGCAATGCTGGCCGTTGAGGAAAAAGCCCTCGAAACGGCTGATTGCGAAACGCCTGCAAGGCGGGCAACATCGATGGAAGTGACTATACGCTTGGTCATGGCGTCATGATGCCACGAATGATCATGGTCAGGCGATCACAGCCTTGCGGTCGGGCGTTCAGTGATAGCGGCAGGGCTTGTTGATTTCCGGCGGGTTGGCCGACTGGATGACAAGCAGTGTCACCTCGTCATCGCCGACATTCCCGGCATCGTGGCCCTTCTTGCCCTTGTATGGGCCATCGGCCATGGGGTGCACATCCTGATCCTCACCAAAGAGGATATCGCCCGGCCCCATTTCGACGCGTGTGCCATCCATGGCGCGCACCCACCAGCGCCCCTTGAGCGGAATGATCCATTGCGGCTTCGGGTCAGGGTGCCACGCGCCATTCCAGTGCCTGGGCTGGACTGTCATCATGAGCGTCGCTGTCTGGGGCGCCATAGGATTCTGCCATTGCGGCCCGGCTGGCGGCGACATGCTCTTGAGAAAGAAATTCGAGACCGGACAGCGCGCTATATGGCTCACACCGTTCTCGTCGGTCCAGAGATGCTGATAGCTGCGCAGCGGTTTTTCCGGTGGTTTTTCAGCAGCTTGCGTCAGCGCGGCTGCCGCAAGAAAGGCGAGCAGAAGCGGGAGAGGCCATAAATATTTCATTGATCTGACTCTCGACAATCGGGTTTCGGAAGGTCACATCCTTTTGACTACGCCTCTGCCCGAAAATCGTTCCGAGAGCTTCAGTCTTGATCAGATATTCCGCGATCTTCCTTGCCTGCCTTGTCGCCGTCTATCTGCTCGTGGCGGGGTTTCTGTATATCCGGCAGGATAGTCTGGTCTTTCCGGCTGACTCAGCCTCTCTCGACGATCCCGCAGCGCTCATTCCCGGTGCGCGTATGGTGACGTTGCACAGTTCTGACGGGCTGGACCTCAAGGCGTATTATCGGCCGCCTGCTGCCGGCGCCCCGATCCTGCTTTATCTGCATGGCAATGCCGGATCGATCACGTCACGCGCGCGCCGCTTCGCGCTTCTGGCGCAGGGAGAGACTGGATTACTGGCGGTCGAATATCGTGGCTATGGGGGCAATCCGGGTGCACCGAGTGAAGCGGGTCTCGTGCTTGACGCTGCGGCTGGCATGAGTTTTCTGCGCAATCAGGGCATCGCACCAAATCAGATTATTCTCTACGGCGAGTCACTTGGCACGAATGTCGCGCTGCGTACCGCGCTCGACTACCCGGCAGCGGGACTCGTGCTCGATGCTCCCTATACCAGCATCGCCGATGTGGCCTCGTCGCGTTACCCCTATATGCCAGTCCACATGCTGCTGAAAAACCAGTTCGACACGCTTAATCGGATTGCGGGTCTGAAAATGCCGCTTCTGGTCATGCGCACGCTACGCGATGGCACAGTGCCGCCAGCGCAGAGTCTCGCCGTTTTCAATGCGGCGCCAGAGCCGAAACAGATATGGACGACGCAACAGGGGTCGCATTCAACCCTGATCGAAAATGGCGGTCTGGCTGTCGTGCAGCGCTTCGTGCAGAAAATCTGCCCGACCGAACCGCACTGAGTAGGCTCGTTGAGGGGAGATGCAGCGGTCTCTCCCCGGCTTACGGAATGGATTTCAGCGCCGGGTAAAGCGCCCGATAGCGTGCATAGGCCTGACGATAGGGGCCGCTCAGGCGGTCAGCCGGAGCAATGGAGGCCACACGCTCGGGCGGCAGGCACACAGTGCTGACGTCTTCGCCAGTAACGGCGATGCGCGCCAGACGGGCTGCACCGAAGGCTCCCCCCTGCTCGCCATTGGCGAGGCGATGAAGGGTGACACCCAGCACGCTGGCAAGAATAGCCGTCCAGAGCGGGCTGCGTGAGCCGCCGCCGATCACATCGGCCTCGGTAATGACCGTACCGGACTCGGCGAGGCCTTCGAGCGCATCGCGAAAGGAAAATGCAACGCCTTCCAGTACGGCCTGGGTCATTTCGGCGCGTGTCGTGTCCTGAGTGAGGCCGACGAATCCGCCTCGCACCGAGCCGTCATTATGGGGTGTGCGCTCCCCCGAGAGATAGGGCGCAAACAGAACGGGTGAGGGGGCCTCAGGGGCTTCGGGCAATTCGGCAAGCAGGGCTTTCTCATCCATGCCCGTTACGCGCGACCACCAGGCAAGAGAAGCCGCGGCAGACAAGGTCACACCCATCTGGTGCCATTGATTGGGTACGGCATGACAAAAGGAGTGAATGGCGTGATTGCCGCCGGGGTGAAAGGAATCGGTGGTGACCCAGACAACACCCGAAGTGCCCAGAGACAGAAACGCATCGCCCGTGTGAATGGCACCGAGTCCCACAGCGCCAGCTGCATTATCGCCAGCGCCCCCGGCAAAGACGGGGGCTTCTTTCATACCCCAGCGCGTGGTGAGTTCGGCATTCAATCTGCCAGCCGCGTCAGTGCCCTCGCAAAGCGCCGGCATGGCGGCAAGGCGCAGATTGGAAGCTTCGAGCGCCGCGTCAGACCAGAGCCTGCGACCGGTATCGAGCCAGAGCGAGCCAGACGCATCCGACATGTCGTCAATCAGCGCGCCTGTCAGGCGAAAGCGCAGCCATGCCTTGGGAAGCACGACATGCGTAACCTTGGCAAAGACTTCAGGCTCGTGTCTGGCAACCCACAGCACCTTGGGTGCGGTAAAACCGGGCATGGCGATATTGCCGGTGATCTGGCGGCAGAGCGGAAAGCGATGCTCGAAAAGCGAGCATTCCGTTTCTGCCCGCGTGTCGTTCCAGAGCAGGCAGGGGCGTAGTACGGCGCCGTTTTCACCTAGCAGAACAGCGCCATGCTGCTGGCCCGACAGACCAATGCCCCGCACAGCAGCGAGCGCTTCGGGGTGGCTGTCGCGCAGGGCATCCAGAGCCCGCAGGGTCGCTTCATACCAGTCATTCGGGTTTTGCTCGCTCCAGCCCGGATGCGGGCGGCTGACGCTCAGCTTTTCGGTGTGAGCGGCGATGACCTGCTGGTTCTGATCGACCAGAACCGCCTTGATACCCGAAGTGCCGAGATCGATACCGAGATACATGGGGGCAGGTCTTTCATGATTGTGGCGTGCGGGATCGCCCGGCAGAACAAAAGAAGCGCTTTCGCAAAGGGGCAGAGGCAGGCCCAGCATATGAGGCGCTGTCCGGTCAGATGAAAGACCCCGTCATCAGGCGATGTCGCGTCACAATCGGGTGAAATATCGGGCCGCCCGGCAGGAGATCCCGGGCAAACCCTGACAAATCATCCCCATGATCCCCATTCTCTGGGTTTGGCGCGCGTGGTGCGTGGAGTAGGCACGCGGACTGTTCCTGTCTATGGTCGTTCGAGATGCTGCGCGACAGAAGTCCTAACGGGCAAAGGGAGAGATGATGTCGGTCGAGATTAGGGTGCCGGTTCTCGGTGAAAGTGTCACCTCGGCAACGATAACCCGATGGCTCAAGCAACCCGGGCAGGCGGTAGCCGCCGACGAACCTGTCGTCGAGCTGGAAACCGACAAGATCAGCGTTGAAGTGCCTGCGCCACAGGCTGGTGTTCTGGGCAATGATCTGATGGCCTCCGGCGCGGAAGTGGCCGTTGGCAGCATTCTTGGCACGCTCGACCCCAATGGAAAGGCCAGTGCGCCCTCAGCGGGTGCGCAGGCTCAGGCTGCGCAGCCGCCAGCCAAGGCAGTTCCTGCTGCCGCCCCGCAGGCGCCTCAGCCTGCGCGTGATCCGATGCCCGCAGCCGCGAGACTGATGGCCGAAGAGCAGATCGCACCGGGAAGCATTGCCGAAGGAACCGGGCTGGATGGACGCGTCACCAAGGGCGACGTGATTGCCCGTATGGAGCAGCCCCGCCCGGCGGAGCCGGTGCAGCCCCAGGCTTCTGCTCCCGCCGCCGCCTCTGCGGCACCGGCTCCCGCAGCGCCGTCTCCGGCGGTTGCGAATGCGCTGGCCGCGCTGCTTGGCAAGAACGAGCAGGATAGTCGCGAGCAGCGCGTGCCCATGACGCGCCTGCGCCAGACGATCGCCAGACGCCTGAAAGATGCGCAGAACACGGCTGCCATCCTGACCACGTTCAACGAAGTCGATATGAGCGCGGCCAAGGCCCTGCGCGCCGAGTATCGTGAGGTGTTCGAGAAGAAGCACGGCGTGAAGCTGGGCTTCATGTCGATTTTTGCACGCGCCTGCATCAAGGCGCTGCAGGAATTTCCGGCCATCAACTCGACGATCGACGGGGATGACATCATCTATCGTCGCTTCGTCAATCTCGGCATCGCGGTCGGGAGCGAACGCGGTCTGGTGGTGCCGGTGCTGCACGATGCCGACCAGATGAGCTTTGCCGAGCTGGAACGTCATATCAATGATTACGGCTCGCGCGCCCGTGCAGGTACGCTCAAGCTTGACGAGCTGTCGCGTGGCACGTTCTCGATCACCAATGGTGGCGTGTTTGGATCGCTGCTGTCGACGCCGATCCTCAACCCGCCGCAATCGGCCATTCTGGGCATGCATGCCATTCAGGACCGCCCGGTTGCGGTCGATGGTCAGGTCGTGATCCGCCCGATGATGTATGTCGCGCTGTCCTATGATCATCGCATGGTCGATGGGCGCGAGGCGGTGAGCTTCCTCGTGCGCGTCAAGCAATATGTGGAAGATCCCCGTCGCCTGCTTCTTGATGTCTGAACGGAAAGAGACCGCCATGTCGGAGAGTTTTGAATTCGATCTGGCCGTCATCGGCGCTGGCCCTGGCGGTTATGTCTGTGCGCTCAAGGCAGCGCAGCGCGGTCTGAAGGTGCTGTGTGTCGACCGGCGTGAAACCCCCGGCGGCACCTGCCTCAATGTGGGCTGCATCCCCTCGAAGGCATTGCTGCACAGTTCTGAGCGCCTGCACGAGGCTGAGACAGAATTTACCGCCCTTGGCATCGACGGTGTGACGCCCACGCTCAATCTGGGACAGATGATGGCACGCAAGGAGCGCGTCGTCGGCGATACGGTCAAGGGGATCGGGTTTCTCTTTCGCAAGAACAATGTGACCTTCAAGGTCGGCGAAGCGACGCTGACCGGCCCGAACAGCCTGTCGATCAGTGGCGAGACCGTGACCGCCAAATCGATTGTCATCGCTACGGGCAGTGCCCCCACGGCCCTGCCGGGCGTTGCCTTTGACGAAAAGCGCGTTGTCTCGTCCACCGGGGCCCTGTCGCTTGAGTCGGTGCCCAAACGTCTTGCCGTGATTGGCGCCGGTGTCATCGGTCTCGAACTGGGCAGCGTCTGGAAGCGTCTGGGCAGTGAGGTGACGATCATCGAATATGGTGACCACATTGCCCCCGGTTTTGATCGCGGTCTCGGTCGTCAGTTCCAGCGTGCTCTCGAAAAGCTCGGCCTCAAATTCCGTCTTTCCACTCGGGTGACTAAGGTTGCTACCGAGGGCAGTGCGCTCGATCTGACCTTGCAGAAAGTGGGGCAGGAAGCGACCGAGGCGCTTGAAGCCGATGTCGTGCTCGTCTCTATCGGTCGCAAACCCTATACGCAGGGGCTCGATCTGGGGGCGGTGGGTATCGACACCGATGAGGTCGGACGAATTCCTGTCGATGCCCATTTCCGCACCTCATGCCCCAGCATCTATGCCATTGGTGACGTGATTGCCGGGCCGATGCTGGCGCATAAGGCAGAGGAAGAAGGAATCGCTCTGGCCGAACATCTCGCGGGGCGCGTGGGTCATGTGCCTTATGATGCCATTCCCTCGGTCATCTATACCCAGCCCGAATTTGCCATGGTTGGCCGCACGGAAGAGCAGCTCAAGCAGGATGGTGTTGCCTACAAGACTGGCAGCTTTCCTTTCATGGCCAGCGCGCGCGCACGCGCTATTGCGGCCACTGATGGTGGCGTAAAAGTGCTGACCGACGCCAAGACCGACCGTATTCTGGGTGTGCATATTCTGGGCGCCTGTGCGGGCGAACTGATTGCCGAGGCCACATTGGCCATGACGTTCAAGGCCAGTGCAGAAGACGTGGCCCTGGCCTGCCACGCCCATCCGACGCTCTCTGAAGCCCTCAAGGAAGCAGCCTTGGGTGCCTACGACAAGCCGCTTCATCTCTGAGGGCGGCAAGACCTGCCCCATCTGTCACGGGGCAGGTTGAAGACGATCTCCCGGCAATGCCTGATGTCTCGGCCGACCGGGTTTCACTCTACCTTCGTCGGGGCCATGAGGGCGTTCAGAAGCCTGTAGGTCGCGTCGACGCGGGCGTCATTCGGGGTATTCCTGTTGGCCAGCATGACAATCCCGATTTTCTGACTCGGGATCATCGCGACATAGCCGCCAAAACCGTCAGTTGAGCCGGTCTTGTTGAAAATAACATCCTGATCGTCAGGCTGATACGGTCCGACGGCCGTGACCGGATGCGGTTTCATGATAAAATTATAGCCATTGCCGAGCAGCATCGGCTGCAGAGGCGTCGGCCAGGGATAATGCTCCCAGATCATGTCCTGGGTGAAGAATTCGGTTTTGTAGCGCCCCTGCTGCGTCATCTTTACAGCGCGCTGCAAGTCGTCCGGGGGATGGCCGAGACCAAGTTCGATATCCAGCATTTTCAGCATGTCGCCGGGTGTCGATTTGACGCCATAAGCCTCGGCTGCAAGCATACCAGGATGAACCCGTTCGGGGGCATCGGTCTTTTTGTCATAGCCGTAGGCGTAGTTCTTCATCTCACTGGCCGGCACCTCGATCCAGCTATGTCTGAGCCCAAAAGCGGGGAAGAGGATTGTCTGAACGGCTGTTGTATAGGTCATTCCCAGTGACTGGGCGGAGATGTAGCCCAGCAGGCCGATGCTGATATTCGAATAACTTCGCGCGCCGGGTTGCGGTGGATGCCATGCGGTGAGCCACTTTGTCAGTTCTTTGACATCGGTGATCGTGTCCGGCACCTGCAGGGGAAGGCCCCCGGAATGGTGGGTCGCCAGATCAAGAAGCGTGAGATCATGACCGATACGGCAATGATCGTCGCACAGGTGATGCGCAACCGTATCACTCAGGCGCATCTTGCCGCGTTCGACAGCAAGAGCGGCGAGGGTGACGTTGAAGATCTTGCTCATCGAGCCCAGCTCGAACAGCGTATCAGGCGTGACAGGGCGATGATCTGCCCGCGAGGCGAGCCCTACCGCGTAAAAATGATGAACGCCATTCTGGGTCACACCGACCACAAGACCTGGCACGTCATAGCGGCTGACCAGCGGCGCAAAGGCAGCCTTGATCTTGTTCTCAACATCATCAGCCCGTGCTGGCGCCGTAAGGGCCAAACCACAACCGACCAATAGCGACCACAGGAAAGAGTGCCTGCGCTGAACCATGAGTTTCTCCCGTTTTCGGATGGTCTCATGATGCAGGTTTATGATGGCGGAAAAACGTCTGGTCTGCGGGCGTATGGGGCGGGGCTTTACGACGCCCCGCCGGAATAATCTCAGCCCAGAGCTTCCTGAACGAGCGCTGCCTGTTCTGCCATGTGTTCGCTGGCAAGGCCTGTTGCGGGCGAGGCCGAAGCCTTGCGTCCGACATAGATCGGCCGTGGCTGGGCATGAGAGCAACGCTCGGCCGAGTTCTCGATGCGACGATCGACAAAGGCCCAGGCGCCGCCATTCTGCGACTCTTCCTGGCACCAGATGATCTTGGCATTCGGATAGCGGGCGAGTTGCTGTGACAGCACGTCGCGCGGGAAGGGGTAGAGCTGTTCGAGGCGCAGGATGGCCACGTCTTTGCGATCCATCTCGCGTCTTGCTGCACGCAGGTCGTAATAGACCTTGCCCGAGCAGAGAACGACACGCTTGATTTCCGCATCCGGCAGCAGGGCATCGGTCTCAGGGAGAATGGTGCGGAAACGCGTTTCCGGCCCGAAATCGACCAGATCCGACACGGCCTCCTTGTGACGCAGAAGCGATTTCGGCGTCATGATGATCAGCGGCTTACGGCACTCACGCGCGATCTGGCGGCGCAGGGCATGGAAGTAGTTTGCAGGCGTGGTGATGTTGCACACGCGCAGATTGTTCTCGGCGCAGAGCTGCAGATAGCGCTCAAGCCGCGCCGAGGAATGCTCGGGGCCCTGACCCTCATAGCCATGGGGCAGAAGCATCACGAGGCCGGAGGTGCGCAGCCACTTGGTTTCCCCCGATGCGATGAACTGATCGATGATGACCTGTGCGCCATTGGCGAAATCGCCGAATTGCGCTTCCCACAGAACAAGGGAGTTCGGGGCGGCAAGGGTGTAGCCATATTCGAAACCCAGCACGCCGAATTCGGAAAGCAGGGAGTTATAGACCTCGATCTTCGCCTGACCGTCAGCGATATTATTGAGCGGCACATAGTCGCTCTGGTTGAGCTGATCGACCAGAACAGCGTGGCGCTGGCTGAATGTGCCACGCTGGCAATCCTCGCCCGACAGACGCACCGGATGATGCTGAAGCAGCAGGGAACCGAAAGCGAGGGCTTCACCAAGAGCCCAGTCGATTCCTGAGCTGGTCTCGATTGCCTGACCGCGTGCCTGAATGACACGACGCAGGCGCGGATGAAGGGCAAAATCTTCAGGAATGCGGGTCAGGGCTGCACCGACGCGCTGCAGACCTGAAATGCTGATCCCGGTGACAGGCTGCTCGCGCAGGGGCTCATCGGAAAGTCGCGACGGGTCCTGATTGCATTCCAGCCAGTCTTCGCGGCTGGGTTCATAGGATTTGGCCGCTTCGAACTGGTTCTGCAAATGGTCCTGAAAGGACTGGAACTGGTCGTCTGCCGTCTCGGCATCGATGATCTTTTCGCGGGCCAGACGCTTGGCATAAAGTGCGCGCGTGGTCGGGCGGGCCGCAATGGCCTTGTACATCGTGGGCTGCGTGAAGGCAGGTTCGTCAGCTTCGTTATGACCGTGACGGCGATAGCAGACCAGATCGAGCACCACATCGGCAGCAAATTCGCGACGGTAATCCGCGGCCAGGCGCGCGCAATAGGCGGCGGCTTCGGGTTCGTCGCCATTCACATGCAGAATGGGGGCATGAACGGCCTTGGCAATATCGGTGCAGTAGAAGCCCGAATGCGCATGGGCCGAGATGGTGGTGAAGCCGATCTGGTTGTTGGTCACCACGTGAATGGTGCCCCCCGTGCGATAGCCGATGAGCTGCGACATCGCCATGGTTTCGTAGACGATGCCCTGACCCGCAAAGGCAGCATCGCCATGGATCAGCAGGCCGAGATGACGGTAGCGGTTTTCGAGCCCGACACAGCCTTCGGAATCCTGGATGGCGCGCACCCGCCCGACCACGACCGGGTCGACCGCTTCGAGATGCGAGGGGTTCGGCAGAAGGGTGACGCGGACCTTCTCATTCGAGACATGAAGCGTGGCTGCCGTGCCGAGATGATACTTGACGTCGCCCGAACCTTGCACATCGGTCGGCTTGAAAGACGCGCCTGCAAATTCGGAGAAAATGGCCGCAAACGGCTTCTGCACCACATTGGCCATGACGTTCAGACGGCCGCGATGGGCCATGCCGACCGAAACGCTGCGCGTGCCGTGGCGCACCGACTGCTCAATGATGGCGTGAAGCGCCGGAATGGTGACTTCACTGCCCTCGAGGCCAAAGCGCTTGGTACCGGTGAAGCGCTTCTGGCAGAAGCTCTCGAAACCCTCGGCTTCGGTCAGCTGGTTCAGGATGATCTTCTTCTCTGCAGAAGAGAAGGTGCGGCGCCAGTCATCGCCTTCAAGGCGATGCTGCAGCCACAGACGCTGCGCCGCGTCCTGAATATGCATGTATTCCACGCCGATCGGGCCGCAATAGGTCTGACGCAGGGCAGCCAGCAGCTCGTTGATCGTCGCGCTGGCCCGTTCGGGCAGAAGCGAGCTGACCATCTGCCCGAGATAGATCGGGCGGTCACGGTCATTGGGACCAAAGCCATAAGTCGCCGGGTCTAGTTCGGTATAGGACTTGGGTACCTGAAGCCCGAGCGGGTCGAGGCGTGATTCAAGATGACCGCGCACGCGATAGGCGCGCACCAGCTGGATGGCGCGAACGCTGTCATCGACGCTCGAAAGCAGATCGGTCGCCGAGAACTCGGTGTTCGGTTTAGGGGCCATCTGACCCTGCGAACGGGAGTCGAGCAGGGATGCATGCTCACCCCAGGCAGGACGATCGGCGCCCGGATGGACGGCTGGCTTTTCCGTGGCCCCCGTCAGGGCAGCGAGGCTCTCGGCGTCGAGTGCCTTGAACAGGTCGGCGAAGGACGGATCGACGCTTCTCGGATCTGCGCTCCACTTTGCATGAAGGTCGGCCAGATAGACTGTGTTGGCCCCGTTCAACGCGCTTGGTAATGAACCGATCTCACCCATGCTCGCAGCCCTCCCCGGCTGTTTTTCGCAGATCTGCATAGCGTCTCAAAATGGCACTCCCATGGCGCAAAAAACCATGGAACTCTTGCCCAACAGCAACAAGCATAAAACTTTTCCGAACGAAATCAGTTCACAATCGCACGTTCTGAAGATGGGACCAGAAAGAGTCGAAACTTTCAATGACAGATCCCGTCTATAGACTCCGCACCAGAGTGCGCTGAGGGTCTAACTGATCATCGCGTGTTCCGATATTGCAGTTTGGAGGGGTCTGTCATGCGTCGCATGCCCATACTGGCGGCAGTCACGTTTTCGCTACTGGTCACGGCATCCGGCGTAGCCCTGGCAGGCGCGGAGCATCCTGTCGAGCAATCGGGGCGCCGTCTGGATTTTGACAGCCGGGCAGCACTGAGATGCTCGACGTCGCCCCATCTCGTGCGCACAGCCTATGTGCCGGGGCAGGACCATCAGGATAAGATGGTTTCCCTGCGTGCCTGCTTCACCGATACCGACCGCATCGGGGCTGGCTACACCCAGTTCGTGCGTAACAGTGCCGTGCGTCATCCGCATCATCGCATGAAGGGCTAAGAAGCGTCTTGTCTGCGGGCGGCGGCAGGAATAGGCTCGCCTTCCATGTCACAGATTGCTCTTCAATACGAAGCCCTTGAACGGACCCCGATCAGCGAGGCACCGTTCAGACATGTGGTCGTCCCCAACTTCGTACGCGAAGAGGACCTCCAGACACTCATCAATCTGATGCCGGAGATGCGCTCTGGCGGGTCCTTCCCGCCCGAGGGGCTCAAGCTGCATCCGACAGTCAAGGCTCTGACAAAGGAGCTGCAGGGCCCGCGCCTCAAGAAGATCGTGGCCGAGAAATTCGGTCTCGATATCGAAAGCGCCCCGAGCATGCTGACCCTGCGTGGTCGCACGCGTGAGAAGGATGGGCGCATCCATCGTGACTCAGAGGCCAAGCTGGTCACGATCCTGCTGTATCTGAACCCGGAAAGCGCTGCCTGGTCGGCTCAGGAAGGGTGCCTGCGTCTGCTCAACGGGCCGGACAACCTTGAGGATTACGATGTCGAGGTGAAGCCTGCCCATGGCACGCTGCTGATCTTCCCCAATGGTCCCAAAACCTGGCATGGACACAGGCAATATGTTGGCCCGCGTTACACTATTCAGCTGAATTACATGGCCACAAATAACAAGGCACGCTATGAACTGCGCCGTCATCGCCTGTCAGCGCTGTTCAAGCGTCTGTCTTTCGCGCGGTGACCGTCGAATTCTGACTGAGGTAATGTGATAATGGGATACCGCGTTGCGGTCGTTGGTGCGACCGGTGCTGTAGGTCGTGAACTCCTGCGCATTCTTGCCGAAAGAGATTTTCCTGTATCCGAGGTCGCGGCGCTCGCCTCGGCCCGTTCCACGGGTCAGGACGTGTCCTTTGGCGACAAGAAGGTCCTGAAGATCCAGAACCTCGAGAGCTTCGACTTTACAGGCTGGGATATCGCGCTTTTCTCTCCCGGCGCCTCGATCTCTGCCGTTCACGCCCCGCGTGCCGCTGCGGCGGGATGCATCGTGATCGACAACACCTCGCATTTCCGCATGGATCCGGATGTGCCGCTGGTGGTGCCGGAAGTGAATGCCAATGCGCTGAAGAAGATGAAGCGCAACATCATTGCCAACCCGAACTGCTCGACCGCGCAGATGGTGGTGGCTCTCAAGCCGCTGCATGATCTGTTCACGATCAAGCGTATCGTTGTCTCGACCTATCAGGCCGTTTCCGGCGCGGGCAAGGACGGGATGGATGAGCTGTTTGCCCAGTGCAAGGGCAGCTTTGTGGGCGATCCGCCGACCATCGCCCAGTTCACCAAGCAGATCGCCTTCAACGTTATTCCGCATATCGACAGCTTCATGCAGGATGGCTCCACCAAGGAAGAGTGGAAGATGGCGGTCGAGACACGCAAGATTCTCGACCCCGATATCAAGGTGGCGGCGACCTGCGTGCGTGTGCCGGTCTTCATCGGGCACTCCGAAGCCATCAATATCGAATGCGAAGAGCCTGTCGATCTGGCACGTGCGCGCGAGGCGCTGCGTGAGGCGGATGGCGTTATCCTGCGCGATGAGCGCGATGATGGCGGTTACGTCACGCCGATCGAATGCGTCGGCGAGGATGCGACCTATGTATCCCGCCTGCGGATTGATGACACGGTGGAGAACGGACTCGCGCTGTGGTGCGTCTCTGACAATCTGCGCAAGGGGGCGGCGCTCAACGCCGTTCAGATCGCCGAAGCGCTGATCGCGCTCGATCTGATCAAGCAGAAAGGCTGATTCAGCCCCAAACTATTACATTTTTGTCATTCATGTAAGTTTGGCATTGCGCGCGCAACGCGTGATGCCAAACTCTCCTCAAGGGTGGATGCGGGGTTGTGCCGCAATGGCCTGAACGGAGATGACAATGCCCGTTATCGACACGATCGCCGCCGGCCTGTTTGCCCTCGTCGCTCTTGGCGCGCTGCGCCTTGCTCCCACGCCGAAACTGGTTCCGGTGCGCGTCAAACGGAAACCGAACTCGCGCTGAGCTGTTTTCGTCTCTCTGCACTTTGATGATTTGATTGAGAGACATGGCGTTCAAGAGCAACATCCCCACGCATCCGGTTCCGGCTGGTGGCAAGACAGGCGTCCTGATCGCCAATCTTGGCACCCCTGACGGCACAGATTATTTCTCGGTTCGTCGCTATCTGGGCGAATTCCTTTCCGACCGTCGGGTTATCGAGGCACCGCCTGCGATCTGGCAGCCGATCCTGCAAGGCGTGATCCTGACAACCCGCCCGTCGAAAAGCGGCGAGGCCTATGGGCGCATCTGGAACCGCGAGGAAGATGCCAGCCCGCTCAGGGTCTATACGCGTGCTCAGGCGGAAAAGCTTGCTGCCCGTTTCGAAGGCGAGTTCCCGGTTGCCTGGGGCATGCGCTATGGCAAGCCCTCCATCGCTGATGCAGTCGAAGAGTTGATGGATCAGGGATGTGACCGGCTGGTCTTTCTCCCGCTTTATCCGCAATATAGCGCTACCACGACGGCCACGGCGAATGATCAGCTTTTCCGCTATCTGATGACGCTTCGTCGCCAGCCTGCGGTGCAGACCCTGCCGGCGTTCCCCGATCACCCCGCGTACATCGCGGCTCTCGAGAAAAGCGTGCGCGATCATCTGGCGTCACTTTCCTGGAAGCCGCAGCGGCTCGTCGCTTCGTTCCATGGGCTACCGAAGCTATGCGTGGAAAAGGGGGATTACTACCCTGATGACTGCGAGCGGACGCTGAGCGCCTTGCGCACCGCCCTCGGTCTCAGTGAAGAGCAGATGCCCATCACCTATCAATCGCGTTTCGGACCGATGGAATGGGTTCAGCCCTATACGGCGCCATTCGTCTCGGCGTTGCCCGAGCAGGGCATCACCCGTATCGCGGTTATCATGCCGGGCTTCATCAGTGACTGTATCGAGACGCTCGATGAAATCGGTAATGAACTGCGCGAGGAGTTCATTGAGGCAGGTGGCGAGGAACTGACTCTTGTGCCCTGCCTGAACGACAGCGACGACGCTGTTGCCCTGCTCGAAACCCTGGTGCGCGAGGCGCTTCCTAAGAAGTGATCGGACGGCGCTGACTGAGACGGGGCGGCGCCTTGCGGTGGCATCTCGTCTCGGTAGGCACGGAAATCAGATGACCCAGGGTTACGAACCGTTGCTCATACCATCTTTGTCACAGCGGATATTTCTCTTGATTGGAATATACGTTGATCAGTACTCTGCTCTGACGTAAACTGTTCGCAGATACAGTTTGAATAACGTGCGCTCTCTGGATAATTAAAACGGTTTATGCGATGATCCTCGTATCTTCCTTCGAATGAGCGAGTTTCCTTATGGCCGAAAATCTTCCCAGCGTTGCCGTCGCGCTATTCGTGAAGAATGAGTTTTCCGATATTGCAGGATGGATCGCCTGGCACGCCGCGCTGGGGGTCAAGACATTCCTGATCTATGACGATCATTCATCAGACGGTACCTGGGAAATATTGCAGGCGGCAGCCAAGTGCTACGATATCCGTCTCAAGAGGACTGATCCGATTGGCCAGCCTGATTTCTATCAGAGGCAACGCGACTCCTTTATGGCGGCCGCAGCGGAAAGTAGACACCAGTTCGACTGGCTCGGCTTCCTCGACGGAGACGAGTATGTCTATCTGAGGCATTTCGATAATCTTCCCGAATTTCTCCGCGGCTTCAAACACGCCGATGCCATTGCCTTCTCTTGGCGTATCCAGGGAAGCTCGAACCGCGTTGTCAGGCCGAAGATGACAACGGTAGAAGCGTTCACCCAGCATTCGAACAAGTCACTGAACGACAATGTTCTGGTCAAAAGCTTCGTTCGTCCCGAAAAAATGGGTAATGAATATATAAATCCCCATTGGTTCGATGTGGCTACTGAGCGTTATGTCCGGCCGAGCGGACGATACGTCCAGAGTGCCAATGCAGTGCAGGATATTGAATGGTCTCACGCCTTCGTCATGCATTACATCTGCCGCAGCATGGAGCACTACATCCAGCGCATCAAGCGCCGTCTGAATGTCGATCTCTCGGACTCGGTGGGTTATTGGGATCATTTCAACCGGAACGATGAAACCGATCTCGAGCCTCTGAAACTATTGCTCCGTATGGATCGCTATCTGGCTCCGATCTATGAGCAGATGATCACAAACGCCATTCTGCGTCTCAAATCTGCAATTGTCATGGATGATCAGGGGCAGGCAGGCACCTCAGTTGCGACGAATGCCGACCAGGATATCGTCCCCTCCATCTTCCGTATTCGCAGCTATTTCAACACCTATCTCTATTACGCGCCTCGTACGGGACAGGTCGTTCATGCAGATGAGAATTATGCGATAGAGCAGGGTTTTGAAGAGGTTCTTGGCTGTATCGACCCGGTGACGCCAAAACTGATCACGCTCTTTGCGCCCGGAAATATCGACACTTTCATCAAATTCTCTGCCGATCCCCGGTTGATGAAAACGATCATCTTCGAAGTCAGACCTCAGAGCGATGACAGGATTGCCCTGCTGAGTCCGATGCAGAATTTCTTTCTCGCATTGCTTCCCCCAGAGTCCGGCGTTGGCATTGCGGAAGTCAACCGACATCAGGCGAATGAGTGGGAGTATCTCACGCTTGAACCGGTCAATGTGGCTGGTCCGGAGACATACGCGTCACCGCCGCCTTTTGTGCCGGGTCGCGAAACATCAATCAGCGATATTATAAGCTGGATCAGGCACGCCCCTGTTCTGCCGAGCAACAACGAGTTCCTGCGCGTGCTTTATTCTGTCACGCCTTCCGTTCGTGCCGAGATTTCGCGTCTTGTTCCGGGCTTGCTCTGGAACGCGCTCGCCTGATTTTGTCCGGGTGGCAGATGATCTTGTTTTGTTCCGGTTTCTGATGGCATAAAGGTCTCATGGTCGAGACCGCTGGCACAGGAATAACGCGTCGCATCATCCATATCGATATGGATGCTTTTTATGCTTCGGTGGAGCAGCGCGACGCACCTGAACTGCTCGGCCGTCCGGTTGCCGTGGGGCGCGGCGAGGGGCGGGGCGTTGTTGCTGCGGCCAGCTATGAGGCACGCAAATTCGGGGTGCGCTCGGCCATGCCCTCACGCACTGCCCTGCGCCAGTGTCCCGATCTGGTGTTTGTACCGCCGCGCTTTGATGTCTATCGCGCAGTCTCGCGGCAAATCCATGAAATCTTTGCCCGCTACACCGATCTGATACAGCCGCTCTCTCTCGATGAGGCCTATCTCGACGTGACAGGCAGCTATCGGGAGCATGGCTCGGCAACGGATATTGCCCGGTTGATAAGAGCCGAGATCCATGAAGAGACGGGGCTGACGGCCTCAGCAGGCATCTCCTATAATCGTTTTCTGGCCAAGCTTGCCTCCGACCACCGCAAACCCAACGGACAGTTTGTCATCACTCCCGCAATGGGGCCGGAATTCGCTGCTTCGCTTCGTGTGGAACAGTTTCATGGCATTGGCCCTGCGACACGGGCGAAGATGAACCGGCTGGGTATTTTTACAGGTGCCGATCTGCGTGCGATCCCGACCGACGTCCTCGCCCGTCATTTCGGCAAGGCGGCAGCTTTCTACGCGTCGATCGCCAGAGGGGTCGATGATCGCCCCGTCGTGTCTGACCGGATACGCAAATCGATCGGCACGGAAACCACTTTCGAGTCGGATCTCTCGACATTGCCAGAGGCGCGCCGTGTCGTTCAGGCGCTTTGTGCCAAGCTCTGGCGGCAATGTCAGGCCCAGTCGCTGAGCGGTCGCACGCTGGTGCTGAAACTGAAATATGCCGATTTCCAACTCACGACGCGTACCCGTTCAAACCCCACCATGTTCGTGAACGAGGCGGCAATAGCCGCTCAGGCTGAGAGTCTGCTTGAGGGATTTTTCCCTCTGGAGCGTGCCATCAGGCTGATCGGCGTCACGTTGTCAGGCCTTTCGACAGAAAATGACGAAAAAAAGGCGCAGCTGACACTTTTTGGTGAGTCCTGACGGAGCTTTTTCTTGCCCTGTCGCGTTGGAAAAACACCTTCAACCCGCATCAGGAACAGCCATCATGCTCACGGTGTTTTCTTCCTCATCCCTCTGGCTTGGTGCAGCCTTTTCGGTTCTGATCTGTGCATTGGGCGCAGCCTGATCTGGAAAAACGGGAGCAAAAGCGTCCGAATGGGGTGACAGCCTGCAGCCGGGCTGGCAGAACCCGAGGTCTCACAACGAGTAACGTATCAAGGAAATCGAGATGGCTGCGGGGCAGGATGTGGTGCCGCGTTCTCCGATCGGACGCATCCTGCCGGTCGTTTCGCTCAATCTGATCATTTATATCGTGATCGGCCTTCCAATGGCCGTCATTCCGCTCTTCGTTCACACTGTTCTGCACTGCAACACTGTGATCGCCGGGTTTGCCGTTTCGCTCCAGTATTTTTCGACATTTGCCTCGCGTGCTTCCGCCGGTCGGCGTATCGATACACAGGGGCCTAAACCCGTTGCAGTGGCCGGGCTTGCGCTCGGGATAGGCTCGGGTCTGCTCCTTCTTGTCTCGGGGCTGACTGCCTCTCTCATCCCCCTTTCACTGGTCTGTCTTTTTGTCAGCCGCCTTGTGCTTGGCTGGGCAGAAAGCTGGGCGACGACCGCCGCGATCGTCTGGAATATCCGTCGCGCAGGTGCGGCCAACACAGCCCAGGTCATTTCGTGGAACGGGATTACCTCCTATGGCGGCATCGCTCTTGGTGCCACCATAGGCGAGCAGATGTCCCATCTGGGCGGCGGCTGGGGCGGTCTCGTCACCTTGGGCATTGTGTCCATCATTCTCCCCGCCGTAGGGACGGCACTGGCAATTTCCTATCCTGCCGTGGCGCCCATCAAACATGACGCGCCTGCCATGCCGTTTGCGAAGGTTTTCAAGCTCGTGCTGCCGCATGGCTGCGCGCTGGCTGCGGGTTCGGTGGGGTTTGGTGCAATTTCGTCCTGTCTCGCGCTCTATTTCGCTGCCGAGCACTGGCCTGACGCCGCTCAGGCGCTGGCTGTGTTCGGCATGGTGTTCGTGATTGTGCGCTTCGTGTTTGCCCGACAGATCGGTCGTATCGGTGGCACGAATGTGGCTCTCATTTCTCTGGCGGTCGAAACGCTGGGGCTTCTGATACTGGCTTTTGTCCCCTCAGCCGAGGCGGCGACTTTAGGGGCTGCGGTGACGGGAGCGGGGTTCTCTCTCGTCTTTCCGGCGCTGGGTGTTCTGGCTGTTGATAGGGCAGGGGCAGAAAACCGTGGTGCGGCGCTTGGGGCGTTCTCGGTATTCCTCGATCTTGCCGTCGGTATTTCCGGCCCGCTGCTTGGCCTCGTGATTCACGCATCGGGCTATATGGCTCTGTTCATCTTCACGGCATGCATTACATTTCTCGGTATCGTGCAGGTGATGCGTCTGCGTCGCGTGGCCAAAGCCTGACACCATTGTTCAAAGGATAAGTTCGAGATGACGATCGCTGCCGCCGCTGTTTTCTGCGGCTCGCGCCATGGTGCCTGGCCAGAATTTGCCGAAGCTGCCCGCGCAACGGGCAAAGGCCTTGCGGAGCGGCATATTCACCTCGTCTATGGCGGCGGCGCGGTTGGTCTGATGGGTGTGGTCGCCGAAGCCGCGCTTTCGGCGGGTGGTGAGGTGACCGGTATCATCCCGACCTTTCTGCATGATCGTGAGGTGATGAATGATCGGGTGACCGATCTGATCGTCACCGAGTCAATGCATGAGCGCAAACGGCTGATGTTTGCCAAGGCGGATGCGTTCCTGATCCTGCCCGGCGGCCTCGGGACATTCGATGAACTTATGGAGATCCTGACCTGGCGTCAGCTTTCCCTTCATGACAAGCCGATCCTGATCGTCAATGTCGCCAATTGGGCGGTGCATATTATTGCGGCCCTCGAAGCGTCTATCGAACAGGGGCTGGCCGATCCGTCTGCGCGCCGCCTCTACACCGTCGTCTCAAGTGTTGCCGAGGCATTCGATGTTCTGGGCCGCGAGAAAAAGCGCGAGGAAAAATCCGAAACCCATCGACTTTGAGAGTCACCCCCCTTGCGGAGCCGCGCAACTGGCAGTATAGCCCCATCCATCGGTTCGGAGTGTAGCTCAGCCTGGTAGAGCACTGTGTTCGGGACGCAGGGGCCGGAGGTTCGAATCCTCTCACTCCGACCAGATAATTTCCCCCTCTGGGGGGCTTCTCCCGGAAAATCTGATCTTTTTCTCGCTTCAGGGTAAGGCGATCAGAATTCCGGTCGAGTCAATTGCCCGCTTTTTCCCTGTTTCCTGACAGATCGATGTCATTCGGTGTGGTTTCACTCTCGCCAACTGCGCCGATGATCCCTATCGCTGAACTGGATTGTCGTTCAGGTCGAGCAGGCGCGAGGCAAAGATGCTGTGCCGGGGGAAAAAAGCTTTCATGCGCAGTCGCCTCTGCTTTACCGCTGCTCTTCTTGTGCTCGCGCTGGGTTTTGGTCTGAGCCTGATCATCGGGCGCTACGCCCTGAGCCCTGTCGACCTGCTTCATACCCTTGAAGGGCAGGGGGCTCCTGAAATCCGGGCGGTGCTGCTTCAGGCAAGATTGCCACGCATGATTGCAGCGCTTTTTGTGGGGGCGGCGCTTTCCATGTCGGGAAGCGCCTTTCAGTCGGTATTCCGTAATCCGCTCGTGTCACCCGATCTGCTCGGTGTGTTGAGTGGCGCTGCGTTTGGTGCTGCTGGCGCGATCATCGCCCATGGCAGCGCCATGACGATCGAGGTCTCGACCTTTCTGGGCGGATGCTGTGCGGTAGGCTTCGGCTTTATCGTCGCGCGGCTTGTGGGCAGGGAGGGAGTCCTGCCTCTTCTGCTGGGAGGCCTGATCAGCAGCGCGCTTTTTACGGCTTTGCTGTCGCTGCTCAAATATCTGGCTGATCCTTTCGATCAGTTGCCGACCATCATCTATTGGCTGCTCGGCAGCCTCGCCCAGACCGACTGGCACCAGCTGGCCGTTCTGGTGCCCCTGCTTTCGTTCGGTATGGGCGTGCTTTGGGCGAGCGGACGGGTATTTGATGTTTTTGGCCTCAGTGATGACGAGGCCCGCAGCCTTGGCTTGCCTATCGGCCTGTTGCGCCTCGCTATGCTGGCTGTCGCAACAGCGTTGAGCGCGCTTACCGTCTCACTGGCCGGTATCATTGGCTGGGTCGGATTGATCATGCCCCATATGGCCCGTCTGCTGATCGGACCAGAGCACAGGCGCCTGCTGCCTTTCGCGGCCCTTCTGGGGGCTTGCTGCCTGCTGCTGGCTGATACGGCGGCACGCAGTCTGTCCCCTTCGGAAATTCCGCTGGGCATGATGACGGAGCTGCTGGGTGCCCTCGGCTTCATTCTCGTCCTGCGTCAGCTTCGACGGGAAGGCCGACTCTGATGGCATTCTTGTCGCTCGACTCTGTCTGTTTCGCGCGCTCAGGCAGGGTTATCCTGCGCGATCTGTCGCTTGCATTTCGCAAGGGTGAGCTGGTGAGCATTCTCGGCGCCAATGGCGCAGGCAAGACCACTCTGCTGCGTCTGATGCTCGGGCTTTCACGCCCCGAAACCGGCAGGGTGCTGGTCGACGGAAAGGATCTGTCTGGCCTCTCGCGCCAGCAGATCGCGCGGCTCATGGCCTATGTGCCGCAAAACCGTGATGTGCTGCCGCCCTACAGCGTGGCGCAGATCGTCGGGTTGGGGCGTCTGCCTTATGGCAGCCTCACGCGAGGGCTTTCGGACCAGGATATGTCGCGGGTCGAGGCCGCTCTGGCGTTGCTTGATCTGGCCGATTTGCGTGACAGACCCTGCACAGCATTGTCGGGGGGCGAATATCAGCGCGTCCTGCTGGCGCGCGTGCTGGTGCAGGATGCACTGGTTCTCGTGCTCGACGAGCCGCTTTCCGGGCTCGATTACGGTCATCAGATCAGGCTCATGGCGCTTCTGGCGCAGCTGGCTCGGGAAGGAAGACTGGTCATCATGACGGCGCATCAGCCCGATCTTGTCTATCGTCATGCGTCTCATGTGGTGTTGCTGGAGCATGGTCGTGTGCTGGCCGAGGGGCAGCCGGAAACCGTGATGGATTCTGCGAGACTTGCTGCATTCTATGGTGTCTCGCTGCGTCATCACGATCATGACGGTCAGCGTTTTTTCATGGGGGGAGACGAAAAGTCGTGAAACGGATTCTGGCAGGTTTGTTGCTGTGTCTCGGTCTTGGCGCACCCTCAGCGCTTGCGGCGCCTGAGCGCATTGTCGATGGGTGGTACGCCCATAATGCAACGCTGATCATGCTCGGGGCTTCTGACCGGATTATCGGCACGGTGATTTCACCGAGTCGCTTTCCCTGGATGGTCTGTCTCGCGCCCCAACTACGCCACGCACAGTTTTTCAGCAGCATGACTCTGAATGCCGAAGCGGTTCTGGCGCTGCATCCCGACCTGACCTTTGTCACCACACAATCGCATAGCGTCGAGGGGCTGCAAAAGCTCGGCCTGAACGCCGTCGCAGTCGGGTTTACCGATTTTGCAGGCTTGCTGAGCACGCTCGACCAGAGCGCCACGCTGCTTGATACGCCTGTCGCCAAGGCCCAGGCCAGACATTACAGGCAGGCCCTTTCGCATCTTCTGGCCGAGCGCGCAGCGAAAAGCGGAACACCCCGTATCCTGCATATCGCGTCATTCGAGCCCCTGACGGTGGATGGCGATCAGAGCATCATCGATGAATGGATACGCGACGCGGGCGGCGTGAACGCCGCGACGGGCCTGCACGGCAACAAGCGCCCCGTCTCGCTCGAGCAGCTCCTGAGCTGGGCGCCTGACATCATCATCATGGGGGCGGATTCAGGCAGTCCGGAGCGGCTGGCGGGTAATGCCCTCTGGTCGCAGATCCCTGCCGTGAGGCAGCACAAGGTGTTTCGCAATCCGGCAGGTGTGTTCAACTGGGATCGCTACAGCCCCGAATTACTGTTGCAGATCGTCTGGGCGCGTCAGATCGTTCGCAACGGCGCGGTCGACCGACCGGCCATGATCGGGCAGATCAGGGATTTCTATCGTGATTTCTACCGCCATCCGATCGATGAGGCCGATGCTGCCCGCATTCTCGATGCCCAGCCGCCCTTGCCCGAAAAGTGCTCAGGCATGTCCGACAAGGTTGGACAATAGAAGCGGGTCGATATTGATGGCTGCCAGGGCCTTGCGCCATTTTGCCATGTGATTGGCCCCGAAGATCAGCTCATCCGAGGCGGGGGCGTTGAGCCAGGCATTCTGGCGGATGATTTCATCCTCAAGCTGACCAGGCTCCCAGGACGCATGGCCGAGCGCAAGCAGCGCCTGACGCGGGCCTTTGCCATTGGCGATTTCATGCAGGATATCGAGGCTTGCCGTCAGGCAGTTCTCGTTATTGATCAGCAGGCTGTCATCGCGCTGCCAGTCGGCGGAATGCAGAACAAAGCCGCGTGTTGGCTCCACAGGCCCGCCCATGCACAGATTGATGCGACGACGTGGGGGTGAGGGCGTGATCTCAAGCTGTTCGAGCAGGGTTTCCAGCGTCGGGTGAGGCGCGCGCTTGTTGATGATGAGGCCCATGGCGCCATCTGTGGCGGAATGGGCGCAGACATAAACAACGCTGCGGGCAAATTCCGAATCGCCAAGCGTCGGGCTCGAAATAAGCAGGCGCCCTGTCAGATTGTCAGCGGAATTTGTGAAATCAGAAGCCATGGCTGAAAATGTCGGCCATCGCCTGTGGTTTTGCAAGAGTTGGTCCTTGCGGCAACCATAGGCGGCGTCACCCGTCTGAACGGGTGCGTCCTGCGCATGACCTGCAGTCTGAGAAGGGAAGAGACAATGGCGGTAATTCTGGTGACTGGCGCGACGGCCGGTTTTGGTCGGGCCATAGCAATGCGCCTCGTAAAAGAGGGGCATAAGGTGATCGGCACGGGGCGCCGCAAGGAGCGTCTCGACGCGCTGCATCACGAACTTGGCGATGCGTTCCTGCCTGTGGAACTGGATGTTACCGACGAGCAGAAGATTGCCTCTCTCCCTGAAAGTCTGCCCTCTGCCTGGCGTCAGGTCGATGTGCTGATCAACAATGCCGGTCTCGCTCTGGGCGTTGGAAAAGCCCAGGATGCCGATCTCAGGGACTGGAGAACCATGATTGACACGAATGTGACGGGTGTCGTCGAGGTTACTCGTGCGTTTCTTCCCCAGATGATCGAACGCAACCACGGATACATCATTACCCTTGGCAGTGTTGCAGGCACCTATCCCTATGTCGGGGGTAACGTCTACGGCGCCACCAAGGCTTTCGTCGGCCAGTTCATGCGCAATCTGCGTACGGATCTGCTGGGGACACGTATCCGGGCAAGCACGATCGAACCTGGTCTGTGTGGTGGCAGCGAGTTCAGCAATGTGCGTCTGCGCGATAACCAGAAGGCTGCGGATGTCTATAAGGGCACTGATCCGCTCACGCCTGAGGATATCGCCTCGACCGTCTCATGGCTGCTGAGCCAGCCTCCGCATGTGAACATCAATGCCATCGAAATGATGCCTGTCTGCCAGGCAGCCGGTGGTCTTGCAGTGGATAGAAAAAGTGACTGAACTCACAGCGAGCATGGCCCGTAAACTCCCCGGGCGTTACATGGTGACTGACGGAAAGAGCTTTCAGCTCGATTCCGTCAAGCCTGACGACCATGGCGGTCTCGACAAGGACGAGGTCGAAACCTGGCTCGATAAGCGCCGGCAGCGTCTCGGTGTGCTGCAGGAACGTCTTGCCGCCGAGCACCGCCATTCGGTTCTGCTGGTGCTTCAGGGTATGGATGGCGCGGGCAAGGACAGCCTGATCCTCAACGTCATGACCGGCATGAACCCTCAGGGTACGAAGGTTGTCTCGTTCAAGAAGCCGAGCGATATCGAGCTCTCCCACGACTATCTGTGGCGCGTGCATATGGCTGTGCCAAGTCGTGGGCAGGTGGGTGTGTTCAACCGCAGCCATTATGAAGATGTGCTGGTGGCGCGCGTCCATGCCGACACGCTCAACACGAACGGGATGAAGGGTGACCCCAAGAAACAGGAGTTCTGGGATCATCGCCTGGAGGATATCGGCAATTTCGAAGCCTATCTCTCTCGTCAGGGCATTCATATCCTCAAGGTCATGCTGCACATGTCGCCTGATTGTCAGCAGGAGCGGCTGCTGCGCCGCCTGAACCGTCCGGATAAACGCTGGAAGTTCGACGAGAGCGATCTGGCTGAACGCAAGTTCTGGCCCGATTATCAGGCAGCCTATCAGGAAGCGATCCGCGCTACCGCCTGCGAACACGCGCCCTGGCTCGTCGTGCCGTCCAACAAGAAGTGGTTCTCGCGCATGGTGGTCATGGAGGCATTGATCGAAAAACTCGAGAGCCTGAGCCCTGAGCCGCCGCCGCCTTCACCGGAGATTCTCAAGAATCTCGAACGGCTGGAAGCGGCCATCAAGGCAAGCCATCCGTAAAGAGGGGGATGCGGGGCGCTGCCCCGCGCCCTGCCAAAGGACAATCGCCCTTTGGGAACCCGTTATCGTGACCGGGGTTCAGGGCCCTGGTCTCTGCCGGGTACTGGCAGAGACCAGCTGGGTCAGTGAGCGGCGCGCGCATTCTTGATCTGGGCGCGCATTTCCTCTGCCGAGACGGCGCCGGGAATGATGGCACTCGTGCCGAACACAAAGGTAGGTGTGCCATCCAGGCCGATCAGCCGGGCTTCAGCGAGGTTCTCGTTGATCTGGGCGGCAACACTGGAGGCGTGCATATCGCTGACCAGCTTGTCGGCACTCATGCCGTTGGCTGTGGCGAGCTGACGAATGCGGTCGAGCGTCGGCGGCGCCGTATCCTGCATCAGGGCGCGCTTCATCTTCTCATAGCCCCCCTGAAGGGCCGCAGCGAAAATGGCCTGGGTGTCGAGCACACTCTTCTCGCTCAGAACCGGGACGATTTTCTCGACGAGGCGCAGTTTTGGATCGGCTTTAAGGAGGGCATCCACGACCGGCACCATGCTGCGGCAATAGCCACAGCGCGGGTCTAGAAATTCCACAATCGTCAGATCGCCATTCGGATTGCCACGCACTGTGTAATCCGGGCCTTTCTGAAGGCGTTCACGGTCGGATTTCACATGGGAAAGGGCGTCATCGCTTGCCTTTTGCTGTGCACCCTGACGCAGGGCGACGATGGCGTCGCTCAGAATGGTCGGGTCGTCCTTGAGCGCCTGATGCAGGATGGAGACGATTTCTGCCCGCTGCTGCGGGGTAAAGCTGCTCGCAGGGTCGGCGAAGGCGGGAACGCTGGCCGATGCGGTCAGGCCGAGGGCGAGAAAGGCACCGGCAAGCCGGGCGCGGGTCGGGCGGGTCATGAGAGCGATCCTGCTGGGCGGGAGGAGAGAAGCTTCTGCATAAGACAGAGAAGACGATTTCGCAAAACAGGGACACGTCTGGCAGGTTGCCCATCGTCCTGATCACGGTTAGATGCGTTAACGAACCCAATTTCCGAAGGGTTGCGTCTTCGGCTGCGAAGACAGGCCATGCGGAACAGAAGAGAAGAGGCTTGCCGGGTCATGGAGACACCGCACGTGGCGCATCGTCGGACGAACGCCCCCTGTCGCCCCGCAGAGCGCAGTACGCGCAAGGCGGGTTTGCGCTCGGCCTGCGCCCTGACTGCGGCAATGCTTCTGGCCGGGTGCAGCGATGTCGCGCATATCGGTCATAACCTGTTCGGCAAGACCACGCCGATCGTCACCGGTTATATCGGCACCGTCGTAGCTGATGAGCCGCGTGCGGCGCTGATCGGGCGTGACGTGCTGGTGCATGGCGGCAATGCTGCCGATGCCGCTGCGGCGGTCGGCATGGCGCTTGCCGTCACGCTGCCCTCGCGTGCCTCTTTGGGTGGCGGTGGCGCCTGTCTTGTGAGCCGTGGGCGCGAGGCGCCGCAGGCCTTCGTCTTCCTGCCGGCTGCAGCGCCGGCGGCACCGGCCACGCGTCAGGCCGCCATTCCGATGACGCCGCGTGGCCTGTTCACCATGCAGCTGCGTTATGGCACGGTCGAATTTGCCGATCTGCTCGGCCCGTCTGTCCGTCTGGCTCGTAGCGGCACGACGGTCAGCCGCGTTCTGGCGCAGGATATCGCAGCCGTTCAGACGCCGCTCTTTGCGGATGACGCAGCCCACACCGTATTCAGCCGCGCCGACGGCACGCCGCTCCAGAACGGCGATGCGATGGTACAGCCGCAGCTCGCCAGCTTCCTTGAGCGCATGACCAATCTTGGCGTGGGCGATCTCTATAACGGTGCGCTTGGCGCGATTTTCGTCGAAGGCGCCAACAAGGCAGGGGCGGGGCTTTCCACAGCGTCGCTGCGTACCGCCATGCCTGCGCAGCTTGCTGCCCTTCAGGTGGAGCAGGACGGCTATACGGCTTCGTTCCTGCCGCCTCCGGCCGATGGCGGAATCGGCGCTGCTGCTGCGTTCCACTCAGGCGCCTCGGCACAGGGTGTAGTCGCGACATGGCGTAGCGAAGACCGTCACGGTCTGAGTGGCGATGCCCTGCTGAGCGCAGCGCAGACGCTGGTCAATGCCGGTTCCAGCCGCTCCGGCGCTCTTCCTGCGCTTCCGGCCTCGACCTCGTTTGTGGCCACCGACAACAAGGGTGGCGCCGTCGCCTGTGCCCTGACCAACAACAACCTGTTCGGTACCGGGCGCATGGCCGACGGCACGGGTGTGCTGCTCGCGGCATCGCCGGGGCGCTACCCTGCGCCGCTGCTCTCCGCCGCGATCGTCCAGAGGCGGGGCAACCTCGTGGCCGCTCTGGCCAGTTCAGGTCAGAACGATGCTGCTGACGCCCTTGCTTCAGCGGCCCGCGCAGCCATATCGGGTACGGAAGTACCGCATGAAGGCCAGGGGCGTGTGAATGCCTCGCTCTGCAAGGGTGACACGTGTCATGGCGACACTGACCCCCGCGGCGGCGGCCTGTCGGTTGGCAGCGTCAATAACTGATCAGGACACGGTTTCATGCCCCCTCGAAAGAGGGGGCATTTTTCTTTGTACCCCTTGTGCAGAGGGGCGATGATCATGATATGTTCCCCAGAACAAAAGTGAACGATCAATACGAATCGCTCGGCGCCCGATTGCCGTTCAGACGGAGTTCGGCGAGACTGATGCGAGCGGAGGACAGGACATGAGCGTAGACAGGACGAAAGCACTCGAGGGTGCGCTGAGCCAGATCGAACGTGCTTTCGGCAAGGGCTCGATCATGCGTATGGGGCAGCGCCCCAAGGAACAGGCGGACGTGATTTCGACCGGTTCGCTCGGACTCGATATCGGCCTCGGTATCGGTGGTCTGCCGCGCGGTCGTATCATCGAGATCTACGGTCCTGAAAGCTCGGGCAAGACGACCCTGGCGCTTCATGCGATCGCTGAAGCCCAGAAGAAGGGCGGCACTTGCGCCTTCATCGATGCCGAGCATGCTCTGGACCCCGGCTATGCCCGCAAGCTGGGTGTGGACGTCGACAACCTGCTTCTCAGCCAGCCCGATGCCGGCGAGCAGGCGCTTGAGATTGCCGACACGCTCGTGCGCTCCGGTGCAGTCGATGTGCTGGTGGTCGATTCTGTGGCCGCTCTCGTGCCGCGCGCCGAGCTTGAGGGCGATATGGGCGACAGTCATGTCGGTCTCCATGCCCGTCTGATGAGCCAGGCCCTGCGCAAGCTGACCGGCACCGTCTCGCGCTCGAACACCATGATCATCTTCCTGAACCAAATCCGCATGAAGATCGGCGTGATGTTCGGCAATCCCGAAACCACGACGGGCGGTAACGCGCTCAAATTCTACGCGTCGGTTCGTCTCGACATCCGCCGCATCGGCTCGATCAAGGATCGTGACGAGGTGGTTGGCAACCAGACACGCGTAAAGGTGGTCAAGAACAAGATGGCCCCGCCTTTCCGTCAGGTCGAGTTCGACATCATGTACGGCGAAGGCATCAGCAAGGTCGGTGAGCTGATCGATCTTGGCGTCAAGGCGAATATCGTCGAGAAGTCAGGCGCCTGGTTCTCGTACGACAGCACCCGCGTCGGTCAGGGGCGTGAAAACGCCAAACAGTTCCTGCGCGATCACCCCGAGATGGCCGCCGATATCGAGCGCCGCATTCGCGAGCAATCCGGTGTGGTGGCAGACGCCATGATGACGTCGCCTGACGAGCAGGAAGACGATTCAGAAGGCTGAGTGGCCTCAGGTGCAGGGCCAGACCCTGCACTTTCCAGAGGGCTGTCGCCCTTTGGAACCCTGGTCACGGGGGTGAAAAGAAGCCGCCTCTTTCCTGAGGGTGAAGAGGCGCCTTATCTACTGCGATTGTGATTGCCTGCTGAGAGCAACGGGCTCTGCGGGCGGCCAATAGGCTGCTGCAAGGCCATTCTGGCAGGCCTCGATCTGCTCCTGTATCCAGTGCATGCATTCATGCAGCCCGCGGATAATGATCTCCTCCGCGGTCTGGTCTTCCAGCATGGCGCGCAGTTCGGACAATCTCTCCTGTACATCCGAGCACTGACGTCTCAGGTTGTAATGGGTCGAGAGCGCCCCGAGAACAGAATCGGCGTGGCGCAGATTGAGGGCCAGAGAGCGCGGAAACCCCTCATTCTTGAGCAGGAAGCCTACGACATTGGCCGGGGTGGTTGTGACAGGCTTGAGCCGCCGGAAAGCGTGATAGGCCGCTGCGGAGCGCAGAACGGACGCCCATTGCGTCATGTCGATCTCTGAGCCGACTTCAGATGCATCAGGCAGAAGCGTGTGATAGCGCGTATCGATCAGACGGGTGATCTGGTCGCTGCGCTCAAGATGACGCCCCAGCAGGTAAAAAAGCCAGGCCTGATCGCGGTAGAGCGTTCCCTCGGTAATGCCAGCGTGAGACTGACAATCCTGCTTGATACGGTTGCAGAGCGCCGAAAGTCCCGTGCGACGAATGTCGCTCACGTCGAGATCGAGCACCCAGCGGGTAAAGACATTGAGCTGCATCCACATTTCGGTGGAGATCAGCGGGCGCGCCGAGCGGGCATTCTCGCGCACGCATTGCGCCATCGCCTTGATCGAACTCGGATTGGCGCAATCGGTCACATAAAACCGCAGATAATCCTCTTCATTGGCCGCTGGATAGAGGGCGCGAAACCGCTCTTCATCCGAATTGATCTGCACGATCGATTCCCAGACAGGGCGGCCATCGGCACCGCGTACGAAGGCTTCGGTCACTTCCAGCACACGGGCCAGGTTCTCGATGCGCTCCATATAGCGGGCGAGCCACATCATGTTCTCGGCATAGCGAGAGAGCAATGTGTTCAGGTCGGGCAGCATCCCGGCCATATGCGGATTGAATCGGCTCATTTCGACATCACCCAGGTGTCTTTCGACCCCCCGCCCTGAGAGGAGTTTACGACCAGAGAGCCCTTGCGCAGGGCCACGCGTGACAGGCCGCCGGGCAATACCCAGGTGGATTTTCCCGTTACGGCGAAGGGGCGCAGATCGACATGGCGGGCCTCGACCCCGGCGGGGCAGAGGGTCGGCACCACCGAGAGGTCGATCACGGGCTGGCTGATATAATTGGACGGGTTCTCGAGCAGCTTTTCGCGGAATGTCTCGAGTTCCTCGGCCGAGGCATGAGGCCCGATAATGAGCCCGTATCCACCGGAATCCCCGACAGGTTTGACGACCAGACTGGCCAGATTGGCCAGAGTATAGGCAAGGCCTTCCGGCTCGGCACAGATATGGGTCTCGACACTCTCGAGAATGGGGTCTTCGCCGAGATAATAGCGAATGATGCGCGGCATATAGGCATAAACGGCCTTGTCATCGGCAACGCCTGTGCCCAGCGCATTCGCAAGGGTCACATTGCCTCGACAATAGGCGTCAACAAGTCCCGGTACGCCAAGAAGGCTCTCTGGGTTGAAAGCCAGGGGATCGAGAAAGGTATCGTCGATGCGACGGTAGATCGAATGGACCGGTCGCAGCCCCGCTACGGTGCGCATGAACACATGGTGGTCTTTTACCACCAGATCGCGCCCCTCCACGAGAGGCACACCCATCTCACGTGCAAGAAAGACATGCTCGAAATAGGCGGAGTTATAGATGCCCGGCGAGAGAAGAACGACCTGCGGGTCAGCCACGCTGGCTGGGGCGACATCACACAGCGCCTTGTGCAGGCGCACGCCGTAATCCTCTACCGAGCGCAGTGCCATGCCTGACGCCAGATCGGGCATGAGACGCAGCATCATATGGCGGTTTTCGATGACATAGGACACGCCAGAAGGTGTGCGGGCATTGTCTTCCAGCACGAGAAAACGACCCGAGCGGTCGCGTATCAGATCGGTGCCATTGATATGCACATAGACGCCGCCGGGCACGTCCACGCCTATCATGGCCTTGCAGTAATTGGCGTTGTTCAGCACCAGATCGGCAGGGATGATGCCGTCATCCAGAATGCGTCTGTCGTGATAGATGTCCCACAGAAAGAGATTGATGGCCTTGACGCGTTGCTGCACGCCACGCTCGATGAAGGACCATTCCTCTGCGGTCAGGAGGCGCGGGATCAGATCGAAAGGCAGGATGCGATCGATCGCTTCCCGCTCTGTATAGACGGTGAAGGTAATGCCAAGGCGCCAGAGCAGATTTTCGGCATTATCCGTACGCTCGCGCAGATCGCTCAGGGTCAGATGCGAGAGCCTGTCCTGCACCTGTTGCAAGGCTTCAGGCAGAGCCGCGCCGCGATTCATCAGTTCGCAGTAATAAGAGGGTTTGTCGTAGGTGGAGAAAATACCCGCCTCGTGGGGAGACGAATTGTCAGACGCCATTTCTTCTCACCTTTAGCCTGCAATGACGTGGCGCGTATTGCGGTGGAACGTTACGAATGTTTATTAAACTATCAGTTTTTCCGCTTTGCCAAGATACAAAAAACAGGCACAGCCAGAGAAGAAGAGTAATGTGAACTGTCTTTGGTGCAGTTCATCACAATAACCCGAGCTGACACCCTGAGTTGCCTTTCGGGGTCGCGTCGCTACGATGACGTAATTGCGAGCCGGACATTACAAAAAAGGTGGGAACAGGTCGTCATGCAGTCTGGTGAAGGGAGGCGAGGAAGATGAGCAAACCGATTCTGCTCAATCATCGCACGACCTACAGTTATGACCGTATGGTTTCCCTTGGGCCCCAGACCATACGCCTGCGGCCGCCTCTGCGTATGCGCAACGCCATGACGAGCTACGCGCTGACCATCGGCCCCGGTGAGTCCAGTCTGAGCTGGGCGTTCGACGGGCATGACAACCTTGTTTCGCAGGCTGTGTTTGCCGGGCGCATGGACCGCTTCGTTGTCGATGTCAGCATGATCGTCGATCTGGCACCGTACGATCCTTTTCATGTGTCGGGGGAGGCACGGACTGGTTTCGGTCAGCAAGACCCCGGCTATCGTCGTCCCATCACCGACGCCGCTGTATTGGCGCCTTTTCTCGCTGAGGCAGATCTGAAGCCAGAGGAGGGGTCTCTGGCTCAGCTGACCGCGCTTGCGCGCCGGATTGCAACCAGGCTGCATTACATGCGGCGTATGGAGCCAGGGGTCTGGGCGCCCGGCGAGACGCTCGCGCGCGAGGCGGGGTCATGTCGCGACAGTGCCTGGCTGCTGATCGCTCTGGCGCGTCATCTGGGATATGCAGCCCGTTTTGTCTCGGGCTATCTGATCGAGCCCTCGGCCTTGCAGGCCGATCCGGACCGTCTGGTCTGCGATCTGCATGCCTGGGCGGAAATCTGGGTGCCGGGTCAGGGGTGGGTAGGGTTCGACACGACGTCAGGCCTCGTGGCAGCGCAGAATCATATTCCCCTCGCGGCTTCTGATACGCCAGAGACCGCCGCTCCGGTTTCTGGTCTGCTGGACCAGTGCGTTGCCGAATTTGATGTGTTGATGCAGGCGCATTATCTTCACAGGGAACCAAAACCATGACACGGGGTTCCCGATGATATCGCCACCGGGATGATCGATCCGTGAAACTCTTTTCCTGCGAATGCTGCAACCAGCCTCTGTTTTTCGAAAATACACGCTGCGAATCCTGCCACCATGCGGTGGGCTATCTTCACAAGGTGACGGATCTGACGGCGCTCGAACCTGGGCCCGAAGAGGGAACATGGCTGCCTCTGGAATATGGCTATGAGCGCATCCCTCATCGCTATTGTGCCAATCATGCCCATGATGCCTGCAACTGGCTGCTGAGCCCTGAAGAAAGCGCCAGGGGCACGCTTTGCTTCGCCTGCCAGTTTAACCGTACGATTCCCGATCTGAACGACACCCGCAATCTCGAACGCTGGCGCAAGATCGAGACAGCAAAGCACCGTCTGTTTCACGCCCTGATCCGGCTTAGGCTGCCGATTGTGTCCCGTCGGCAAGACCCGGAGAATGGTCTTGCCTTCGACTTCCTGCAGGATGCGCCTGACGGTTCGGCGCCGGTCATGACAGGGCACAGCAACGGGCTGATCACGCTTGCCATACGCGAGGCCGATGATGACCAGCGCGAACGCATGCGCGTCGAGATGGGTGAGTATTATCGTACCCTGCTCGGGCATTTTCGCCATGAAATCGGGCATTACTACTGGAACCTGCTCATACGTGATGGCGGCAGGCTGGAAGAATGCCGGGCAATCTTCGGGGATGACCGCGAGGATTATCAGGAAGCGCTCAAGGCGCATTACGCCAAGCCACCCTCCGATGACTGGAAGGAAGAGCATGTCAGCGTCTATGCGGCATCTCATCCCTGGGAGGATTTTGCCGAGACCTGGGCGCATTATCTGCACATCGTCTCGACGCTCGAAACCGCCTGGCTCTATGGCATCGCCATAGCGCCGCTGACGCCTTCAGCCCCGAAATTTTCGGCGCCTGCAATCGGCGGCGACCCTTATCTCACACTGAGCTTCGATGCGATCATGGGCGCCTGGCTGCCGCTCAGCATGGCCGTCAACAGCCTCAACCGGTCGATGGGATTGCAGGATTTCTATCCCTTCGTGCTGACGGCCAGCATCAGACGCAAGCTTGCTTTCATCCATGACGTCATACGCGACACCCAGGCAGGACAGACGCCGCGTTGAACGCGGCTCAGCCTTTCAGAAGGTCGCTCAGCGGGCCGAGATAGGAATCGAGCGAGACGCGCAGCGGCATGAGATAGGCGTTCTCGTTCCTGCGCCGTATCTCGGCCAAAAGGCTGCGCGCGAAAGCGATATTGGCCTCGAGGCTCGGGTCGAAATCATGAGGGAAGACCACATGATTGACCCGCTCCCAGTAAGCGCGGGATTTTGGCCCGATTACCGGAGAAAGGCCCCAGAAAACGCGATCCTTTTCAAGCCATGAGGCGCTGAGCTCGAACATGCGCTGGTCGAAAAGCGGCTGTGTGAAAAAACCGGCAGCACCCGCATCGCGCTTGCGCTTCAGGTCTTCAAGCTCCTGCCACGGTGCGCGGCGATAGGGGTCAAAGGCCGCATAGACCGTCAGATGCGGCGCCTCGCGTCGATAGCGCGCGATGACCTGCGCCGAACTATTGGGCCAGACCCGGTGCGTTGCATCAGGCGGTGGATCGCCAGCAATCACGAGCACTTCACTGATGCCCTCCTGCTCGGCGCAGGGAAGGGGTGCATCAGGGGCAATATCGATGGCGCGAATGTGAGGGATGGCTGTGTAGCCGTGATTCTGCGCCAGAGCGGCGCCTTCCCACGAGCGCAGCGGAAGGCGAAGCAGGTCGGGAAGATTGATCGTCTCGACCGTCGGGGCGATCTGGCGCAGCAGGGCCAGATCGGCATTCAGGCTTTGTCTGTCCCGCGGGATCAGCTCTATGGCAACGCGGCTCATGCCTGAGGGCGTTCCAGTACGGTGCGCGCAGCCTGAAGGGTGTTGTGCAGCAGGCAGGCAATGGTCATGGGGCCGACACCACCCGGCACAGGGGTGATATGGCCTGCAATCGGGGCGGCCTCGTCGAAGGCGACATCGCCGACAAGGCGTGTCTTGCCATCCGGCAGCGAGATGCGGGTGATGCCCACATCGATCACCGTTGCACCCGGCTTGATCCAGTCGCCACGGACGAGACCATTCTTTCCTGTTGCCACCACCAGAATATCGCCTTCACGCGCAAGGCCCTGAGGGTCTCTGGTGTCGATATGACCCACCGAAACCGTGCAGCCTTCCTTGAGCAGAAGCTGGGCCATGGGCTTGCCGACAAGATTCGAGGCGCCGATCACCACGGCGTGCAGGCCGCGCAGATCGGGCAGTGTTTCCTTCAGCAGCATCAGGCAGCCCAGCGGGGTGCAGGGCACGAGTCCGTCAATGCCAAGGCTCAGGCGTCCGGCATTGACCTCGCCGAGACCATCGACATCCTTTTCAGGGGCGATGGCATTCGTCACCACGATCGGGTCGAGCTGGGCCGGCAGGGGCAACTGTACGAGAATGCCATGAATCTGCGGATCGGCATTCAGCCGGTCGATCAGTTCCAGCAATTCGTCCTGCCCGGTGGTTTCGGGCAGCATGTGCATGAAGGAACGCATCCCGGCACGGTGGGTCTGGATGGCCTTGTTCTTCACATAGACTTCACTGGCAGGGTCGTTGCCGACCAGCACGACAGCGAGTCCCGGTATCTTGCCCGTGCGTTCGCGCAGGGCTTCGGCTTCCGCCTTGACATGATCCGTCAGGCGGCGGGCGATAGCCTTGCCGTCGATGAGCTTCCCTGACAGCGCCGGATCGTGTTTCATGCGGGGGATTCCTGTAACAAGGGGCCTGGCTGGTTGAAAAACCGAGGCGCGGCCTGCAAACGAAGTGAGGAACGGACGTGACCGAGGCAATACGCAAGAACTTCGCGAGTGACAACATCGCCCCTGTCTGCCCTGAAGTGATGAGGGCGCTCGACCGTGTCAATCATGGGTCTGCTGCCGCCTATGGTGAAGACAGGACGACTGCGGCTCTTTCGGCTCTGGCGCGTGAGGTGTTCGAGCACGATGTCTGGGTCTTTCCGGTTGCAACCGGTACGGCGGCCAACAGCCTTGCCTTGTCTGCGGCAACCGATCCTTTCGGTGCAGTGGTGTGCGACCAGAGCGCCCATATCGCCAATGATGAAGGTGGCGCTCCGGAATTCTTCATGCACGGTGCCAAGCTGGTGCCGCTTCCCTCTGCCGATGGGCGGATGGCCCTTGCTGATCTTGACCGGGCACTGACCGAAAATGGCGGTCATGGTGTGCATACCAGCCCGATCCAGACCCTGTCTCTCACCCAGAGCACAGAGTGGGGCACGGTCTATACGCTCGAGCAGCTCGGCGCCCTGACGGCGCGGGCCCGAGAGGCGGGGCTGGCCACGCATCTCGACGGGGCCCGTCTGGGCAATGCCATTGCAGCGCTTGGCTGCCGCCCTGCCGATGTGAGCTGGAGAGCCGGGTTCGACATGATCAGCTTCGGCGGCACCAAAAATGGCGCCATGGCCGCTGAGGCAGTCGTGATCTTTCGCGAGGATCTGGCGAGGAACTTCCTGCGGCGCGTCAAGCGCAGCGGTCATCTCTGGTCCAAGCAGCGTTATCTCAGTGCCCAGATCCATGCCCTGCTCGAAAACGATCTCTGGCTGCGTCATGCGGCTCACGCCAATACCATGGCTCAGCGTCTGGCCCATGGCCTGCGCCGCCTCCCGGTGGCGGCCCTGCCTTTCGAGGTGCAGGGCAATGAGGTGTTCGTCGTATTGCCCGAGCGCGCTGTCGCTGAACTCGAAACGCAGGGCTATGAATTCTACCGCTGGACCAATCCGCCGGGTCTCGATGGCGTCCTGATTCGTCTCGTCACCTGCTGGGCAACCGAATCCCGTGATGTTGACGCGCTGCTCGCAGCACTCTGAGGCGGGCTGAGGTCATGAAAAAAGGCGCGGCCCCTCTCGGGACTGCGCCTTTTTTGTCTCTGACCCCTGCTGTCAGAAGCCGATCATGGCATCGCCACCGAAGGTGAAGACGCCGCTATTGCGCCCGTCATTGAAAGGCGTGGTGCCGTTGAGCGAGCGATCGAAGCGGATTTCGGGGCGCAGGGCGAAAATGCGCACCCCATGGCCCAGATCGGGCTTATAGGTGACTCCCAGCGTCAATGCGCCATAGGTGGTGGCAGGCGCGGATTCAGCCGGAGCATAACCGCCCTTGAAGGCGTTCATATAAGCCTGGTTGTTCAGGAAGCTGACGACAAACAGGCCAGTGCTGTCGCGATAGAGTTCGCCACGATAATTGAAGGTCAGGCTCGGGGTAATCTTGTAGCCTGCAAACGTGACGACGCTCCAGGTTTCGGCATGTAGTCCGTTGTCATGGAGGAAGTTGAACTCGCCAGTCAGGCTCAGCTTGTCGGTAGGGGTGTAGTAGGCTGCGATATCGTTCCAGAAACGTTGCGCCGTGTTGGCAATAGGCCCTATTGCGCCTACGCCGTTTTCGGGCCCGACACGTGACAGTTCGACGATGTTCAGCTTGCCATCGGCCAGACCGTTGACGTTGAAACCGAAATAGCCTGCTGCGGCATTGTTGTTGTCATTGCCGCCAAACGTGGTCTGGTTGCCTGTATCGATACCGAAATTGAAGTCGAACATCTTGGTAATATGCCAGTGGAACATGGCGCCGAGATGTTCGAAGGGTACGGAGTATTGTGACGTATAGGCCAGTGTGTAGAAGGGGCGCGCCGACGGGTCGAGAACCTCGACACCCATCGGGGCCTGCAGAATGCCTGCCTGCATGTCGATGCCGCCCGGCGTCAGCAGAGGCGCATGAACATCGACATGGGCCTGTGCCGGGATGAGTTGGTAACGGTCGCCGATGGCGCGGTTGGACACGCCCAGCAGATGGTAATAGCGCGCGTCCGAGCCATAGAGGCCCTGAATGGTGAAACCGACCTGATAGGTCGATTTGGTCGGATCGATGGGTTTCGCGAGCGTCAGGCTGAGCTGGTTGAGCTGGGCCTGATTGGCATGATCGCCAAGAAAATTGCCAAAGTTGATGCCGTTATCGGGGCGTGCCGGATTGGCCGTAATACCGCCTTCGAGCAGGCCAGTCAGAACGATATCCTGAAGCCACGGGCTCGAGGCCGTCTTGAATACGGCGATCTGGGCTTGGGCCGATTCCGGCATCGCAGTCGTGGCGAGAAGGGTCAGGGCGCCAGCAGCGAAGATCTTGCGACAATGGCGCGGAAAGCGACGAAGCAGGTTCATGACCCATCCTTAAAAGATGACCCCGAAGGGCGATTTCGTTCCAACAAATTCTGTCTATTTTGAAATGATAATTGTATCAAGAAGGCAACATATTTTGTCATTCATTGTGGCTTTGGGATGACAGCTTGTCGAAAAACGCATCACGCAAATAAAGAAAAAAATCTATTCTTTGTGCGTATAATGAGCCGATATTTTTCCCTTGTGGAAAACTGCTTTCTTTGCTTGGCGCGGAGGGGGCGGGAATGGCAACTCTCCAGGAACCAGAAGCTCCTGTTTTACTCTTCGGAAATCCCTGTCGTTATTCGGAGAAGGCAAGGCACGGCCGATCGATATTTCAGAGTAACGAACTCGCCGCGTTATCCATGCGGTTCGGAAAAAAGAGGTTCTGTCAGGCGCGGATACGTGCTGCCATGACGCCCAGTTCGTTCCCCTCTTGCCCGGAACCGGTGGCATGGCTTTCAGACATATTCTCTGCTTCGGCGATTCTCTGACCTGGGGCTGGGTCCCTGTCCCGGAAGGCACGCCCACCACGCGCTATGCCGCAGAAAAACGCTGGCCCGGTGTGATGGGACGATGCCTTGGGTCGTCGTACCGTGTGATTGAGGAGGGGTTGAGCGCACGTACCACCTCCATTGCCGATCCCAATGACGCGCGTCTGGATGGTTCTGCCTATCTGCCGACCGCGCTGGCCAGTCACCTGCCACTCGATCTTGTCGTGGTCATGCTCGGCACAAACGATGCCAAGATCGCGTATGGACGCACCCCTCATGACATCGCCCTCGGCATGGCCCGTCTGATCGGGCAGGTGAAGGCGAGCGGGGGCGGAGTCGGGACAGCCTATCCGGCGCCGAAAATGCTCGTTGTAGCACCTCCACCCCTTGGCCCTATTCCTGGCCCCTGGCTTGCTGCCCAGTTTGCCGGAGCCGAGCCCAAAATGGCTGCACTCGCGGCACAGTATGAGGGGCTGGCCATCGCAAAAGGGGTGGGCTTCCTCGACGCAGGACAGCATGTCACCACCGACGGGATCGACGGCGTTCATTTCACGCCAGAGAATAACGAGGCGCTTGGCAGCGCTGTCGCAGCGGCGGTGAAGGCCCTGCTGGATGGTGGCCAAAGCTGAACGGGCATTAACCCCGTTCACACTATGGTGATATTTGCGCCACAGTAAGATTGGGGAAAAGTAACGTTCGGATAACTTAAATTGCGAATGACTCGCACTAACGCTAAGCGTCTGCCGTTTTCTCACGGCAGGACGATTTTATGCGCGCGGATTTTACCCGTATGGGTCTGGCGATGTGTGTTTCCCTCACGGCTCTGATGAGCGGGAGCGCATGGGCGCAGGAAAAACAGCAGGATGCGACAGTCCAACCCGATGAGGCCATCGCGTCGAAATCGGCCGTGCATCGCGCCACGTCGTCGGAAAAGGCGGCCAATGTCGAACATATGACGGTGCGCGGGCAAAAGGGGGCCACGATTGCCTCTTCGGCCACCAAATCAAACACGCCGCTGATCGAGACCGCGCAGTCAGTCACGGTGGTCACGCGTAACGAGATGGATATCCGTGGCGTTCTGACGCTCAATCAGGCCATTCGCTACGCAGCCGGTATCACGCCAGACCTGCGCGGTGGCGTGGGGACGCGTTACGACCTCTTCCAGCTGCGCGGCTTTACCATTCCCGAGTTTCTCGACGGTCTTCGTCTGCAGGACAGCCCGACGGGCTATGCCATCGCCCAGATCGACACGTCCCGCCTCGAGCGGCTTGAAATTCTCAAGGGGCCAGCCTCGGCGCTTTATGGCCAGTCCAGCCCGGGTGGTCTTGTGGCGCTGCAAAGCAAGACGCCGCTCGACAAGGCCTCCTATGGCTCGGTCAATGCGACGGGCGGCATGTTCGACCTTTATCGTGTCGATGCCGATATGGGCGGCTATGCGACCAAAGACGGGTCAATCCGCTATCGCGTTTATGGCACCGTCAATGGTCAGCATACACAACTGACCCGCACAGGCAGCCGCCGTTTCTCTATCAGCCCGACCGTTAGTTTCGGCGGTAACGGCCCTGATACGCTGACCCTGATCGGCAATTACCAGTATGACCCCGAGGCAGGCACCTATGGCGGTGTGCCGCTGGAAGGCTCGCTCAAGCCTGCGCCGTTTGGTGGCTATCTGCCGCGCAATTTCTATGATGGCGATGCGCGCTTCGAGAAATTCAACCGTAAGCACGGTGCCTTCACCTATATCTACACCCATCGTTTCAATAACGACTGGAGCTTCTCGACACGCGGTCGCTATGACGATCTCAGCACGCAATATCGCAGTGTCTATAATGCGGGTTACTGGGATGCGGATGGCATGTTGCCGCGCTATGGCTTTGGCACCACCGAGCACACGCGCAACCTCGCCTTCGATAGCGGCTTCCACGGCAAGCTGCGCACGGGCCCGTTCGTCCATATGCTCATGGCCGGTTTCGACTATCAGCAACAATGGGCCAATGAGACAGCCGGGCAGAGCAACGCGCCTGATCTGAATGTCTTCGCGCCCAATTACGATATGGGGATCGACCCTCTCGAGACCTATGCGCGCTACAAGGTGGATTCCCACCAGATCGGCGCCTACGGACAGGACGAGATCCATTGGGGCGGGCTGATCCTGACGGGCAGCATCCGCAATGACTGGTTCCGCTCGCGCCAGATCGAGTATCTCTCGGACTCGAACTCGAAGCAGAGCCCAAGCCAGATCACCTGGCGTGCATCGGGGCTCTATCACTTCAAGTTCGGTCTGGCGCCCTATATCAGCTACGCCACCTCGTTTCAGCCGCAGACAGGTGTGGTGCTCGAAACGAGCGGTTCCACGCATCAGGCGAACCCGTCTATCGGCAAGCAGCTTGAAGGCGGTCTGAAATATCAGTTGCCCGGCACGCCAATCCTGCTGACGGCGGCGGGTTTCCACATCGAGCAGACCAATGTGCTCGTGTCGATTCCCAACTCGATCTACAACACCCAGCAGGGTCTTGTGCATTCCGATGGCTTCGAATTCGAGGCTCATATGGACAGCTGGCATAACCTGACCGTCGATGCCGCCGTCAGCGTGCAGCGCGTGCATGATGATTCCACCGGCAAGCCGCTCATCCAGTCCGGCCGCGGCAATGCCTCGCTGTTCGGTTTCTACACCGTGCCAGGCGGGCGTCTCAGATCGCTCGGCTTTGGCGCAGGCATGCGCTATTCGGCGTCGGCCTATGGTGGCGAGGCCAGCTATGGCAGCGCCAATGTGCCGCAATATGCGCTGTTCGATGCATCGCTGCGTTACGATCTGGTCAATGTGTCCAGATCGCTCAAAGGCTGGACGGTGGGCGCCAATGTGCGCAACCTGTTCGACAAGAACTACGTGACCAACTGCCTTGCCTATGCAGCCTACGGCCAGGCCTTCTGCTATTACGGCGAACGCCGCAATGCTCAGGCAACGCTCGGCTTCGCCTGGTAAATGCCAGCAGCCGAAGGGAGGTTCTCCCTTCGGCGAGGCCCGGACCGGGCAGAATTTCCGACCGGTGTAATAACGAAAAGACCCCGGAGCGCAGACGCGATCCGGGGTCTTTCTGTATCAGGCCAGACGCGCCAATCAGACGCGCAAGTCAGACGTTTCAGGGCAGGCGCGACAGTCGCTCTGTCAGTACCTGATAGAACCCGTCTGAATCGACATCGCGCAGATAGAGCGCATTGGCGGGGCGTCCTGTGACGCTCCAGTAATCGACGACGGTCTGGCCGGCAGAGAGCGCGCTCTGGGTCTCGATCTCGACATTGACCAGACGGCCCTGAAACAGATCGGGGCGCAGCAGCCACATGATGGTGCAGGGGTCATGCAGGGGCGCGCCGGGCCAGCCGTATTTCTCAAGGTCGAAGCGCTCGGAAAAACCGAGCATCCCGCCGACGCAGCGACCGGCTTCATTGCCAATGGCCCTGATACGGCCGAGACGGGAAGGGGTGGTCAGAACCTGATGCGTCACATCGAGCGGTAGCATGACCACGGGCACACCCGAGCCGAGCACGATAGCGGCGGCCTCAGGGTCGACATAGGCGTTGAATTCGGCATTGGGGGTAATATTTCCCCCTTCGAAACAGGCACCGATCATGGAAACCACGCGGTTGATGCGTGGCGCGATATCAGGTGCTTTCTGCAACGCCGTCGCCAGATTGGTCATGGGCCCGAGCGTGACGATGGTCAGGCTGCCCTCAGGCTCGTGGCGTAGGGTCTCGATCAGGAATTCCACCGCATGGGGGGAATCGGTCTGTTTTGTCGGGCGTGGCAGATCGGCGCCATCAAGCCCGCTCTCGCCATGAACATGATCGGCCCGTACCGGGGGGCGCGACAGGGGCAGGTCACAGCCGCTGTGCAGCGGAATATCGGCGCGCCCGGCCAGTTCGAGAATGGCGGCGGCATTGCGTGTGGTATTGGCAATGCCGCTATTGCCGCCCACCGTCAGGATCGCCTCGACCGTGATGTCTTCGGGTGAGGCCAGCGCCAGCAGAATGGCGACGGCGTCGTCCTGACCGGGATCCGTGTCGATGATGATCCGTGTGGGCGTCATGGGTGTACTCCTTGCCTGTTGTCTCAGGCGTTGTCGCCCTCAGGGCCCTTGACCCAGGCTTCAACCTTGCCCGAAACCTTGATCGTCATCGGGTTGCCCTTGCGATCGAGCGTCTTGCCAACGGCCAGGCGCACCCAGCCTTCGCTGATGCAATATTCCTGTACGTTCGTGCGCTCTTCGCCATTGAAGCGAATGCCGATTCCTTTTTCCAGCAGGGCCTCGTCATAAAACGGGCTGCCCGGAGTGGCGCTCAGACGGTCTGGCATGGTGTCGCTCATGGGATATCCTCCGGTTTGGCGTGTGTTCCAGTTCTTGTGATGGGACATAACCCGAGTTCCGGCCTGCGCAAAGCGCCGGAACGCAAAACGGGCGCGAGGGGGAGACCCTCGCGCCCGTTTGGGGCCGTTTTGCGGCGCCGTGCGCCGGAAATCCCGTCAGCCGAGCGTGGGCATGACGAAATCAGCACCCTGGCGGATGCCGGTCGGCCAGCGTGAGGTGACGGCCTTGTATTTCGTGAAGAAGCGCACGCCCTCGGCGCCATGCATGTGATGGTCGCCAAACAGCGATGCCTTCCATCCGCCGAAGGAATGGAACGCCATGGGCACCGGGATCGGCACGTTCACACCGACCATGCCTGCCTGCACCCGGTGCGTGAAGGCGCGGGCGCTGTCACCGTCACGGGTGAAGATGGCTGTGCCATTGCCGAATTCATGCTCATTGACCAGCGTGAGGGCGGTCTCGAAATCGGGCACGCGTACCACGGCCAGAACCGGGCCAAAGATTTCCTCGCGATAGATACGCATCTCCGGTGTCACATGATCGAACAGCGACCCGCCGATGAAGAAGCCATCGGGGTTCTGCGGTGATTTGAAATCACGCCCGTCGACAAGGAGTGTCGCCCCTTCCTCTGCGCCGATCGTCACATAGGAAGCCACTTTCTCGCGATGCACTTTCGTGACCAGAGGGCCCATTTCGGTTGCGTCCTCGGTGCCATTGCCGATCTTGAGCGCTTCGACCTTGGGGATCAGCTTCTCGATCAGGGCATCGGCGACGGGCCCGACGGCAACCGCCACGGAAATGGCCATGCAACGCTCACCGGCAGAGCCATAGGCAGCGCCCATCAATGCATCGACTGTCTTGTCGAGATCGCAATCGGGCATGATGACGGCGTGGTTCTTGGCGCCGCCGAGTGCCTGCACGCGCTTGCCATGAGCCACACCGGTCTCGTGGATATAGCGGGCGATGGGGGTCGAGCCGACAAAGCTGATTGCCTGCACGTCGGGGTGCTTGAGCAGCGCATCGACCACCAGCTTGTCGCCGTGAACAACCTGGAAGACACCGTCGGGCAGACCGGCCTGCTTGAGCAGATCGGCCAGTATCAGCGAGGCCGAGGGATCGCGCTCAGAGGGCTTGAGAATGAAGCAGTTGCCGCAGGCGAGGGCCATCGGCGCCATCCAGAGCGGCACCATGACGGGAAAATTGAACGGGGTAATGCCAGCCACCACGCCCAGAGGCTGACGCATCGACCAGGCATCGATCCCGCGCCCGACCTGCTCGGTGAATTCGCCCTTGAGCAGTTCAGGGGCGCCGGTTGCGAATTCCACCACCTCCATGCCGCGCGTGACCTCGCCGAGCGCATCCGACAGCACCTTGCCATGCTCGGCAGTGATGACTGCCGCCAGATCGCGCGCATGTTTCTCGATCAGGTCACGAAAGCGGAAAAGCACGCGGGCACGAGCGAGAGGCGTCGTCTGTGCCCAGCCAGGGAAGGCCGCCTTGGCAGCCGCAACGGCGTCATCGACGTCCTTCACATCACCCAGGGCGAGCTGCGCCGTGACCTGACCCGTGGCCGGGTTGAACACATCGCCCCGCGCGCTGCCATGACCTTCGGTACGTGACCCGTTGATGTAATGCTGAATCAGACTGCTCATGAAACGTCTTCCTCTCCTCTGCGACCGCAATCGGCGTGGCGCGCTGGACCCGCGCCCAATGCGGGCCTTATAGCATCTGCCACCGGATGCGGTTCTCAACTCTCGCACCGACGGATAGCCTCGCTCTGTGGAAAATTAATATTCTCTTTTTTAACACATAAAAGAAAAATAATTCTATTTTTGGCGGAGTGCATTCACGTTCCTGTGAAATGATCCGGGTCTTTCTGCATTGCAACCGGCCTCCGGTCACGGAGCGTGTGGCCTGACCAGCCCATTGCCACAGGGCGTCATGCTCCGTCCGACGGATGGGCCGTGTTACAGAAAACGTCTGGCTGAGCCGAGGCGAACGAGGCAATACCCGTCATGATTTTGCCAGACCGTCAGGTCACCCTGCCGGTCGCTTCTCCCGAACCACGCGTGTCACGCGGCGTTTGCCGTTTTCCTGTCGCCTGGTTTCCGCCCCTGAGATCGAAGAGGTCCGATGCGTTCTGTCTTTGCCATGATGGCTGTTTCCGCCCTGACCCTGACCGCCTGCGCCATGGATGCCGATGAAGACGCCGAATCGCGCTACGCTCCTGTGGCTGCTGGTCAGGCCATCAAGATGGAGCAGAAAAACGCGCCTATCCCTGGCACGGCCTATCGCATGGCCTATCGCAGCACAGACGCGCATGACCCCACCCATCTCGTTGCCGTTTCTGCCGAAGTTATGGTGCCACGTGGTACGCCGCCTGCCGGAGGGTGGCCTGTCATGGCCTGGGCTCACGGTACGAGCGGTATCGGTCTGACCTGCGCCCCGTCGATCATGGGGATCGGTGGCCCACAGGCGAGCTTCTACGGAGGCTGGCTGCGTCGCGGCTATGCCGTGGTTGCGACCGATTATCCCGGTCTCGGCGAGCCAGGGGCGGCGCTGTATCTGAATGCGAAATCCGGGGGCATGGCTGTGCTGGATTCCGTGCGTGCGGCGCGGCGTCGCTTCCCGTCCCTGAGTGGTCATGTCGTGCTGCTGGGTCATGATCAGGGCGCGCAAGCCGTGCTGGCGGCTGCGGCTCTGGCGAAAAACTACGCGCCGAGCCTGCAGATCAAGGGAACGATTGCTCTTGGGGCGCCCTATTTCGATGGTGATTCCGGTCATATCCTGACCCAGGCGCATGGCGCACGCCGCTTTGCGCCCGGTGTTGTCTATGGTCTTCTGCTGGGGGCGTCTCTTGGGGCAGCTGACACCTCATTCGATCCGTCGAGCGCCTTCAAGCCCCGCGCCTTGCCTTTGTATCGCAAGGCGAGCGAACTATGCCGTGGTGATTTTTTCGGTGCAGTCGAACATGCCGGTCTGACGCCTGACAATACGTTCCAGCCTGATGCTGAAAATGCCCTCGCTCCTGCCTTGCAGTGGGCGCGTTATCCTTCGCTCAAGCTGGCTTCACCGGTCATGCTCGGTATTGCCACCAACGATACGCAGGTGCCCCCTGCTCAGCAGGAGAAGCTCAGCCAGGCGCTTTGCTCTGTCGGAACGCGCGTAAGCATCCATCATTACCGTGTCGAGCATTCTCCGCTTCTGAATGCCGCCGAAAGCGAGGCCCAGAATTTTGCCGATCGCAGCTTGCAGGGAGATGCGATCTCTTCGGATTGTCAGTGACGGGAAACGGGTTCAGGGCGGTGCCCTGAGCTTGTCAGAGATCGCGCGCCTTTTGGTAGAAGGATGCGTGATCTGCGTCTGGCGCAGGGCGTGAGCCAGAGCGCATTGGCTGAGGCGCTGGGCGTCTCGCGTCAGACCATCAACGCGATCGAGAATGAGCGCTACGACCCGAGCCTGCCTTTGGCTTTTGCCATCGCAAAAATCTTCGACCTGAGCATCGAAGCCATCTTCACCCTTGATTAAAAGGGGATGAAAGGGGCGAGCCCCTTTCCGGGGAATGGGGCAGCGCCCCATAAGCCCTCACTCCACGAAAACACTCGCCGGGTAGCCCTGTGCGAACAGATGGGCGCGCAGGGTCGAGTGATTGACCTGCATTTCGATAATCTGGCGGACTTTTGGTTTTGCCTTGTAGGCGATGCCCAGACCGGCCACGGCGAGCATCGGCAGATCATTGGTGCCGTCTCCGGTGGTCAGGGCGGCAGAGGCCTTTACACCACGCTCTTCGAGCAGACGCTGCAGGTGCTCTTCCTTGCTGTCGGGACCCAGCACCGGGGCTGCGAGCTTGCCGGTGAAGACACCATTCTGAATGTCGAATTCGTTGCCGTAATGCTCGTCAAAGCCGCAGGCTTCAGCGACACGGCTCGTAAAGTAGGTAAAACCACCCGACACGAGCGCCGTGCGGGCATTATGGGCGCTCATGGTCTTCACCAGGGTCCGGGCTCCGGGGTTGAGTCGTGATTTCTGCCAGACTTCCTCCAGGCAATCGGTCGATTTGCCTTCGAGCAGTGCCACGCGCGTACGCAGGGATTCCTCAAAATCCAGCTTGCCGTTCATGGTGTCGAGCGTCAGCCGGGCAACGTCATCGCCCACGCCCAGAAGGGCTGCGACTTCGTCGAGGCTTTCACCGTCGAGAATGGTGCTGTCCATATCGGCGACGAGCACAGCCTTGCGACGGCCGCGTGTCTTGACCAGCAGCGCATCGACCTTATGCCGCGCAAGCGTTGCGCGTATGGTGGCAATGGTTGGCGCGCCGGGAGCTGGCGTGGGGCACGGAATTTCGACGGCTTCGCCCGCCGAAAGCACGACGGGGTTCTTGCCCTTGACCATGTTCCGGGCGATGTCGATGGCATCTTTGGACAGGGTGCCCTGTGCAGGGTCGGCAACGAGAACGAGAACGTAAGGTAAGGTCATCTTGGCCCATCAGAGAAGAACGCTTGGGACAGTTAGACAAAATGGCTGACGCCCCGATCGCCCTTATTGTGGCGGGACCGACCTGTTCGGGCAAGTCGGCACTGGCGCTCGCGCTGGCCGAACGTGTCGGGGGCACGGTGATCAATGCCGATTCCATGCAGGTTTATGCCGATCTGCATGTGCTGACAGCGCGCCCCGATGCGGCCGACGAGGCGCGTGTGCCGCACCGACTTTATGGCGTTCTGGATGCAGCCCAGCCGGGCAGTGTCGCCTGGTGGCGCGAGACGGCGCTGAATGACATGCAGACGGCATGGGCACAGGGGCGGATGCCCATCCTGTGCGGTGGGACGGGCATGTATATGCGTGCGCTGCTCGATGGTCTGGTGGAAGTGCCGGAACCGGGCGACGAGGCGCGAGAAGCGGCGCGTGCGCTCGTGGCCGAACAGGGGAGCGAGGCGGCACACGCAATCCTGATGCGCGACGATCCGCAAACGGCGCAGGGTCTGCGCCCGAGCGATGGCCAGCGTGTTGCAAGGGCGCTCGAAGTGCTGCGTGGCACAGGGCAGGGGCTTGCGTACTGGCGTAGTCAGCCAGGCCTGCCGCCGGCACCGTGCCGCTTTGTCTCTGTAAGGCTGGATCCGCCGCGTGACATGCTGCGCGAGGCAATTGGCGAGCGGTTCTCGCATATGATCGATTCCGGGGCCCTCGATGAGGTCAAACGCCTTGTCGCACGGGGACTTTCGCCTGCATTGCCTGCCATGCGCGCCCATGGCGTGCCGGAATTGAGCGCCGCTCTTGCGGGAACGCTCACTCTGGACGAGGCTATCCGCCGCGCTGTCATCGCGACGGGGCAATATACGAGACGTCAGGCAACCTGGTTCAATCACCATGCGCTGGGCGCAGAGCAGGATTGCATGATTTCGTTGCAAAGATATGACGAGAGTACGCAATTTTCGAAAAGGGAATTCGAAAAAATAGCAACTTTCATTCAATCGGCCATTGACGAATCCTCACACCCGTCATAAACCCGCCCGCTCAATGAAAGGGGTGCGCTCACATGAACGCGTCAACACAGCAGACCGGAAAAACTTCGACAGCGCCGCTCAATGGTGCCGAGGTGCTCCTGCGCGTGCTTGTGGAGCAGGGCGTCGAGGTCATTTTCGGCTATCCCGGTGGCGCGGTGCTGCCCATCTATGATGCGCTGTTCAAGCAGGATCATATCCGTCACGTTCTGGTGCGCCATGAGCAGGCCGCCGTTCATGCGGCAGAGGCCTATGCGCGCTCGACCGGCAAGGTGGGCGTGGTGCTGGTCACCAGTGGTCCCGGTGCCACCAATGCCGTGACTGGTCTGGTCGATGCGCTGATGGATTCCATCCCGCTCATCTGCCTGTGTGGTCAGGTGCCAACCGCGCTGATCGGCAATGACGCGTTTCAGGAAGCCGATACGACCGGCATCACGCGTCCTGCCACCAAGCATAATTATCTGGTGCGTCGCGGCCAGGATCTGGCGCCGATCGTGCGTGAGGCCTTCGAGGTGGCCGCAGGTGGTCGCCCCGGCCCCGTTCTGATCGATTTGCCCAAGGACATCTCGGTCGGCAACGCGCCTCTGCCTGCACCGGGCGAAGGGCGTCTGCATCGCCCGTATCGCCCCAATCTGGACGCCGATGGCGAGGCGATCCGCCAGACCATTGCCGCCATGAAGCGCGCCAAGCGTCCGCTTTTCTATACGGGTGGCGGTGTGATCAATGCGGGGCCGAAGGCTGCCGAGGCTCTGCGCGAATTGGCGCGTCGTACCAATTTCCCCGTGACCTCCACGCTGATGGGGCTGGGCGCTTTCCCGACTACGGATCGTCAGTTTCTCGGCATGCTGGGCATGCATGGCAGCTACGAAGCCAATCTGGCGACCCATGGCTGCGATCTGCTGATCGCGCTGGGATCGCGTTTCGATGACCGCGTGACGGGCCGCGTCGATGCGTTCTCGCCCAACTCGTTCAAGATCCATGCCGATATCGACCCGTCGCAGATCAACAAGATCATTCGTGTCGATGTGCCGCTGGTGGGCGATGTTGGTTGCACCATCGAGGCGTTACTTGCTGCGTGGGATGGCGAAGGCCAGGATCTGAGCCCCTGGTGGGCGCAGATCGAGGGCTGGCGCGCGCTGGACTCGTTTGGTTTCGTTCAGGACCAGTCGCCGAGCGCGATCATCCGCCCGCAATATGCTGTTCGTCGTCTATATGAAGCGACGCAAGCACTGGGCCGCGATACCTTCGTAAGCACGGAAGTGGGCCAGCATCAGATGTGGGCGGCACAGCATTTCCAGTTCGACAAGCCCAATCGCTGGCTGACATCGGGTGGTCTCGGCACGATGGGCTATGGTCTGCCGGCGGCGGTCGGCGCGCAGGTGGCACACCCCGATGCGCTGGTGATCGATATCGCCGGTGAGGCCTCGACGCTCATGAATATTCAGGAGCTGGGCACCATGGCGCAGTATCGCCTGCCGGTGAAGCTGTTCATCCTGAACAACCGCTATATGGGCATGGTGCGTCAGTGGCAGGAACTGCTGCATGGCTCGCGCTATTCGCAATCCTATAGCGAGGCACTGCCCGATTTCATCCGTCTGGCCGAGGCTTTCCATGGCAAGGGGCTGCGCGCCACCTGCGTGGGTGAGCTGGATGGCGTGATCGATGAGATGCTGCGCCATGAAGGCCCGGTGGTCGCCGATATCTGCGTGGCGCAGGATGAAAACTGCTTCCCGATGATTCCGTCGGGCGCTCCGCATAACGAGATGCTGCTCGGCCCCGATCAGGAGGCCAATGCAGCCAAGATCACACAAGAAGGCATGATGCTGGTCTGATGGCACAGGATATCCAGAGAGCCGTCATCGCGGTTCTGATCGAAAACGAGAGCGGAGCCCTGGCCCGCGTCGTCGGTCTGTTTTCAGGACGTGGCTATAACATCGAAAGCCTGACCGTTTCCGCCATCGATGCCACGCGCAATCTCTCGCGCATCACCATCGTGACCTCGGGCACGGAAATGGTGATTGCCCAGATCAAGGCGCAGCTTGCGCGTCTTATTCCGGTGCATGGCGTGCGCGATCTGACGGAGTGCGGCCCGCATGTGGCGCGCGAACTGGCGCTGATCAAGGTGGTCAGCAAGGGCGAAATGCGCACCGAGGGCATGCGTATCGCCCAGGCGTTCCGCGCTCATGCCGTCGATACGACGGCAGGGTCTTTCGTTTTTGAACTGACGGGAAGCGCCGAGAAAATCGATGCTTTCGTCGAATTGATGCAACCGCTTGGTCTTGCGGAAGTGTCCCGGACCGGAATCGCCGCTATAGGCCGTGGTACCGAAGTCTTTCAATCCATCGAGGAGTCTTTCTGATGCGCGTCTATTACGATCGTGACTGTGATCTGGGCCTGATCAAGGGCAAGAAAGTTGCCATCATCGGTTACGGCAGCCAGGGCCATGCCCATGCCAATAACCTGAAGGATAGCGGCGTGACCGATATGGTCATCGGCCTGCGTCCTGAATCGTCGGCTGTTGCCAAGGCAGAAGGCGCTGGCTTCAAGGTCATGAACCCCGCCGACGCCGCTGCATGGGCCGATGTCGTGATGGTTCTGACGCCTGACGAAGGCCAGGGCGCGCTCTACAAGGACTCACTCGAAAAGAACCTGAAGCAGGGCGCAGCGCTCGTTTTTGCTCATGGTCTGTCGATCCATTTCCGCATCATCGAAGCCCGTCCTGATCTGGACGTGTTCCTTGTTGCGCCAAAGGGCCCCGGCCACACGGTGCGCTCCGAATACCAGAAGGGTGGTGGCGTGCCGTCGCTCGTGGCTGTTGCCCAGAACGCAACGGGTCAGGCGCTCGAAATCGCCCTGTCCTACGCTTCGGCCAATGGTGGCGGTCGTGCGGGCATCATCGAGACCAGCTTCAAGGAAGAAGTCGAAACCGATCTGTTCGGTGAGCAGGCCGTGCTTTGCGGTGGTCTGGTCGAGCTGATCCGCGCCGGTTTCGAAACGCTGGTCGAGGGCGGCTACGCTCCCGAAATGGCCTATTTCGAGTGCCTGCACGAAATGAAGCTGATCGTGGATCTGATCTACGAAGGCGGCATTGCAAACATGAACTACTCGATCTCTAACACGGCCGAATACGGTGAATATGTCACCGGCCCGCGCATCGTGACGGCAGAAACCAAGGCCGAGATGAAGCGCGTTCTGACCGATATTCAGGACGGCACCTTCGTGCGTAACTTCATTCTGGAAAATCAGTCGGGCGGCGTCGGCTTCAAGGCCATCCGCGCGCGCAACGACGTTCACCAGATCGAAAAGACCGGCGAAAAGCTGCGCGGCATGATGCCCTGGATTGCCAAGGGCAAGCTGGTCGACAAGGCCAAGAACTGAGTTCTTTCCCTCTCGGGGTCAGAAACAGAAAAAGCGGGGGCTTCGGCCTCCGCTTTTTTTATGCTTGGCGATTACCTGATTTGATTGGAACATCTGGCAGAAAGACGGCGCCAATACGAGGATCCCCCATTGCCGAAAACGCCCACTGAAATATTCCTGATGGCAATGCTGGTCATCTATACCGTGCCCTATCTCGTCTGGCGGGTTCTGCGTACCGATTTCTGGGCGCCTCTCGTCGTGGTGCAGATCGTGGGTGGTATTCTTCTTGGCCCCGGTGTTCTGGGAGCTTTTTTCCCCGATTACTACAGGGCGGTCTTTACGCCCGGCACGATCACCGCACTGAACGGCATTGCCTGGTGGGCGGTGATGATGTTTGTCTGGGTGGCGGGGATCGAGCTGGATATCCGCGAGGCCTGGCGTCGTCGGGGCGAAACGGGGCTGACGGCAGGGCTTGCTCTGGCCGTGCCTCTTGTGACGGGCAGTCTCGCCGCATTGCTGATGGTGCGTTATCCGGGATGGAGAGGTGAGGCAGGCGCGATCTGGCAGGTCGTACTCGGTATCGGTATCGCCTGCGCGGTGACGGCTTTGCCGATCCTCGTTCTGTTTCTTGAAAAACTCTCCATTCTGCGGACACCGTTCGGGCAGCGTATCCTGCGTTATGCCAGTCTGGATGATGTGGCCATCTGGGGCGTTCTGGCAGTCATCCTGCTCGACTGGGAGCGTATGGGGCGCCAGCTGGGCTTTCTGGTCCTTTTCGGTCTGGCCACCCTGGCGTTTCGCGCGCTCATGGCCCGTATTGCAGAGCAGGATCGCTGGTATCTCGGCCTTGTCTGGCTTGCAGGCTGCGGTTTTGCGGCTGACTGGGCCGGGCTCCATTTCATGGTGGGCGCTTTTCTTTCGGGCGCGGTGCTTGATGCTGCCTGGTTCAGGCAGGAAGACATGGACCGTTTCCGGCATTTTGTGCTTTTGACAATCATGCCGGTTTTCTTCCTGTCGACCGGTTTGCGCACCGAATGGACCATAGGTGGTGGGGCTGTTTTTGCCGCCGCCGCCTTGCTGTTATGCGCCTCGGTGGGCGGCAAGCTGATCGGTGTGCAGATTGCGGGCAGAGTGCTCGGCTGGCCCAAAGGCGAGGCGACCACGCTTGGCTGGCTGCTTCAGACAAAAGCCCTGATCATGATCATTTTCGCCAACGTGCTTCTGGATCGGCACATCATCACGAATAGTACCTTCACGGCACTGCTCCTCATGGCCCTCGGCAGCACAATGCTGACCATCCCCATGGTCTCGTCGCGTCTCTCTGTCTATGTGCGCGGTGACAGGGCCTGAGCGTTGGCCCGCGCGCTACGATGACAAGAAGACGCATGGCTGATGGGCGTCTGAATTAAGTTAATAATTGTGACTCTTGGGAGATTTCGAGGCCAGAAATCCTCGCAATTCACTGATGAGTGGCTGTTGCACATACGAAGTCCGTGGCGTGCCCCTCATTTGGGAATCATCGTGGTCTGGGCTATAAAGCGGCCTCTTCATGACAGGATGGCGCCGCGTGCTTGCAGAAAAAGTGACGGATAGTTTGTTGGCAGCGCTCGACCGCCCTGACCTGCAAAGTCTCTCTGATCGAGTCGTTTTCGACCTTTCGCCGCGCCTTCATCTGCCCTTCACGGTCTCTGCCGACACCATCGTTCTTGGCGCGATCGCTTTCGAGCGCCCTGATATGGCGCCAACCCTGCTGCGTTACGCGCTTGAATGGGGCTTCCTTCTTCAGGGGCTGCCCATTCATGATCGCCCGCTGGCGGCTATCGTCGCAGCGCGCGTGGCAGCGCTTTTCCATCAGCTCGATTGCGATACCCCGACATTGCCTGCCGGGCTGGAATGGCTGCATGATTTTGCAGCTGATCAGCCGCCTTCGGCGTCGCGTGTGACGGCGCTCTGGCCCAAGCTGACGCAGTTCTGTCCCGAGGCTTCTGTGTCGGTGGTCGAGCCCGCACTGCTTCTGGCGCGTCTCAAGCCGCTCTGGTCGTGTCTGGCGCCGGCGGAATATCTGATGGCAGATGGCGGGGATGAGAGGCTGAGCATCGACCCGGAGACCGGTCTCAATCGTTATGGCTGTTCGCATCGCCCGCGTCCTTGGGCAGTTACGTTTTCATCCTCCACAGCGTCATCCCTCTCCGAGCGTGGCTATCTGGGGGCCGAGCGTGCCCGACGGGCTTTCCTGCTGGATGCGCTGCACGGTACCCCGGCACCGCGCGCCCGTGAGGTTTCCTGTCTTGCGGTGAAAGACGGTCTGGCCGCGCTCTATGGTCTCGACTCGCGGGATAATGTCGTTCTCGCTGCCTCAGGCACAGATTGCGAACTGGCGGTTCTGGCTGTCGGTCTGATGCGGGCCAGGGGAGCGGCGATTACCAATGTGCTGATCGCGCCCGATGAAACCGGCAGTGGCGTTCCGCTTGCCGCGCAAGGGCGGCATTTCGCGGCGGAAACGGCGCTCGGTAGCAGCGCTGACAAGGCACGTCTTCTTGACGGTTTTCCCGAACAGACGCGCCTGCTTGGTATTGCCATACGCAATCCTGACGGGTCGCCAAGAGAGACGAAGGCGCTCAATGACGAGGTGCGTGCCTGCGTCATACGCGAGGTGGCCGAGGGGCGCCATGTCATTCTGCATCAGCTCGATATGTCCAAGACCGGTCTGGTCGGGCCGTGCCACGATTTGCTGGCGGAACTGGCCAGTCTTTACCCCGATGAACTGACTTTCGTTGTCGATGCCTGTCAGGCGCGTCTCGCCCCCGAGCGCGTCGGCATGATGGTACGCAGTGGCATGATGGTCATGACGACCGGGTCGAAATTTCTGACTGGGCCGCCTTTCTGCGGTGCCGTGCTACTGCCGCAGAGCCAGGTCGAGGCGCTGGCTGGCTTCTCTCTCCCCGAGGGGCTTTCAGCGTATTTCAATCGTTGCGACTGGCCGGCAACGCGCACGCCCGACCGTCTGGCCCGTGATGGCAATCTGGGCCTCTCCCTGCGCTGGCAGGCGGCGCTTGCCGAGAGTGAGGCGTTCGGTGTTGTGCCACGAACACGCATCATCGAGACATTGAGACGTTTCGAGTTTACGGCCCGCGATGTGATCGCGCGCCATGCGGCTCTGACCCTTTTGCCTGTGCCGTCGCTTGAGCGCGCGCGTATCGACGGTCAGGAAGTCTGGGACGTCGTGCCGACTGTCTTCTCCTTTCTCGTCAACGATCCGCAAGATGCGGAAAAGCCTTTGTCGCTCGAGCGCGCGCGCGCCCTGCATCGCTGGCTCAATGCCGATCTGTCGCCCTGGATTGCCGGTGAGAAGCTTGCGGAACTGCTCTGTCATCTGGGCCAGCCTGTGCCGGTGCCGCACCCCGCACTGGGGGGCGATAATGCCGGTGCGCTGCGTCTGTGTGCCGGCGCGCGTCTGGTTTCAGGCGAGCCTTCTCATGCGGGTCTGACAGACCAGTCGCGCCTTGCTCGTGAATTTGCAGATATACGCCGCGCCTTTGCGAAAATATCGCTTATCCTTGCGCATTGGGATCGGCTCGAAGCCGCCGATCCGGTGCCACGTTATGCGCCTCATTCCCATTTCTCGCGAAAGTCTCTGGTATCATGACCCAGTCCCCAACGGCCTCTTCCTCTGAACCCAAGGCGCATGGTCATTTTCTGGATTCCATGCAGTTGCCTTCGGGCGTGACGCGCATCTGGCTGATCCGTCATGCCATTGTCGAGGCAACGGCACGGCTGCGCGTCTATGGTGCGCTCGATGTCGATCTCTGCTCCGAGCATCTGGCGTTGCAGGTGCCCTATTATACCGCTTTGGGTCAGAGATTACCTGCCGACGCGCAATGGGTTGTTTCGCCGCTCAAGCGTGCCCAGGAGACGGCCAAGGCCATTTTCGCGGCGGGATATGGCACGCGCAACCTGACGATCGAGCCGCGTTTCACCGAGCAATCCATGGGTGAGTGGCATAATCTTCCCCATGAGGAACTCCCCCTGAAACTGCGTCAGACGGCCCATAATTTCTGGTCGCTTTCAGCCTCCGAGCAGCCTCCCGGTGGTGAGAGCATGCTTGATGTCTGTGCCCGCGTCGGCCACGCGCTGGACGAATTGGCCGACCGAAGCGAGGGACAGGATAGTGTGGTGGTAAGCCATGGCGGGGCCATTCGTGCGGCGATTTCGCATGCCCTGAATGTCCATCCTGACACCGCCCTGCGCTTCTCGATCCAGAACCTGTCTCTCTCCATTCTGGAGCGGATCAATGGTGTCTGGCGTGTCGTGACAGTCAACGAACTTCCAGCGAGCGTCAGCCAGTCCTGAGTTCATGACAGGAGGGCGCTCTGATCGCCCGCCTGCTGCCGGGATTATGACTTCTGGCCCTATTTTTCTTTTTTGTGCCGCAACAATACCTGAATTCATTTTCGTAATGATCCGGGGGCGGCAGTAAATCCATGGCGATTCATGGTTCCGCGCCCGGGAAGCGTGGCGATGAAAAAGAAAACAGCAACGGTGCGTCGATACCCCGGGGCACTGTTGCAGCTAGGGGCATTCGGTCTCTTTTCCGTAACGGCCCAGGCAGCGCCGCTGCCTGAACATCAGGTGGCGGTAACCTTCGATGATCTGCCCTATGTCATGCCGGGCAAAACGTCCCGTAGTGATAATCAGAAAGACGCACTGGCTGCCAATCGCGCCATTCTCGCCGCCTTGCGTCACGATGCGGTACCGGTCACCGCCTTCGTAAATGAAGACAAAGTGCAGGCCCTTGGTGCGCCTGGCACCGCAATTCTTGACCAGTGGAATCAGGGCGCTCTGGCACTGGCCAATCATGCGGCGCATCATATCGACAGCAATGCGCTCACCCCGGCGCAATTCGAAAACGAGATAAAACAAGGCGAGCGCAGTATCGGACCGCTCGCTCACAAGGCAGGACGGAAGCTCGAGTTTTTCCGTTTCCCGTTCAATCATGTCGGCGATACCGAACCGAAGCGGATGGCCCTGTCGGAAATTGTCAGACGCCTTGGATATAGGCAGGCCGCCACAACGATCGACGTCGAGGATTACCTTTTCAACGATGCCTATGAATGCGCCCACTCAGCAGGAAACTCGGCGGATGAGGCGCGTATACGGCAAGCCTATATCGACTATGCGCGTATCGAAATTCCCTATTATCAGGCGCTGGATGAGAAAATCATGGGCCGTGACGTGCCGGCGGTCATGCTTTTTCACGATAACCGTCTGAATGCGGCGGTCCTGCCGCAGATTCTCGACCTGTTCAGACAGCAGCATTATCGCTTCGTCACCCTGGCGCAGGCCCAGTCAGACCCTGCATTCACGCAGGAGCCCAAGATCGCCACAAAATTCGGCCCTATGTGGGGATATCGCTGGGCGCAGGAGCGGCATATCCCGGTCGATGGGCGCCTCGAGCAGGAACCGCCGGAATGGGTACGCCTCTATTGTCACAAGCCATGAGACCGTACTGACAGCAGGATTTCCCTTATCTGACAAAGAGGATTTTTCCTTCCATGCGTCGACGCTGATACGGAAAAGGCAGAGATACCGGTCTGGTAAAAGCCGACGCAGCCGGATCGTCAGACGCTGGCATGGAAGAGAATGACGGTAAATGACAGAAACGTCATTTCCCTGATATGCAGAATTCATCTTACGTCTCCCTGCGGTTAAACGTTTAACCGATTGAGGGGCGTCTCATGTCACGCAAAGGTGCCAAGGTATCGATCCGCGATGTCGCAGAAGAGGCGCAGGTTTCTGTTGCGACCGTCTCCAATGTCGTGCGCAACCGTAAGAACGTGTCTGACGCTGTGCGTGCCCGTGTCGAAGAGGCCATCAACAGACTGAATTACCTGCCCGACAGGGCCGCCATGCAACTGCGCGAAGGGCGCAACTGCATTATCGGTGTGCTGGTGCCAAGTCTGGATAATCCGTTTTTCACGGCTCTAATCGCCTGTCTGGAAGACTGCGCCCGCAAGGATGGCTACGATATTATCGTGGCCAGTGCGGGCGAGGACTCCGAGCTCGCATCATCGCGGCTCAAGGCGCTTTTGTCATGGCGTCCAGCGGGCATGATCGTTTTGCCCAATGACGATCTTTTCGCCGATGCGTCATTTCTCGATGCGGCAGGCGTGCCTTATGTGGTGATCGACCGGCTGCCGCATTCCTGCAATGCCGATACGATTGCGGTCGATAACGAGCAGGCCGCTACTGAGGCTGCGGCATATCTTGTCGGGCTAGGTCACAGGCGCCTTCTGGTGGTCGCTACCACGCTGTCGCTTGCCAATATCCGCGAACGCTGCGCCGGCATTACCGCGTTTTGTGTACAAGCCGGTCTGCCAGTGCCAACGGTTCTGGAAGTGGGGCACCATGCCGAAGAAGGGCCTGAGGTGCTGACCGAAATGCTGACGGGCAGTGAGGCCCCCACAGCCATTATCGCTCTTACAAATTCCATCACTCTGGGTGCGCTGCGTTGTCTGCACCAGAGCGGATGTGCCGTACCCGGCGACGTGTCGCTTGTCGGATACGACGATTATGCATGGATGCGTGCTACCCATCCCCCCATCACGGCCATAAGTCAGCCGGTTGATGCTCTGGGGGCTCAGGCCTGGTCGCGCCTCATGCATCGTATTGCGGGCGAAAGCACCGCCCCCATGCAGGTCAGATTGTCCTGCACGCTTGTGGTGCGCGGTTCGACCGCACCCCCCAGAACAGGAAAATTCTCATGAACAAGCTTGGATTGCATGCTTTTGTCTGGACCGCTGGCTGGACACCTGAAGACGCCGCCATGGCCATACGTTCGACCGCCGAACTTGGCTACGACCTCATTGAGGCCTCCACGATGGACCTCAAGGGGTTCGATGTGCCCGCCACCTTGCGCGAACTCGAGCGCAACAAGCTCGGCATCACCATGTCATTCGGTCTGACGTCAGATATGGATATTTCTTCTGGCGATGCCGAGCGTACAAAGCGCGGTGAGGCGCATCTTCTCGATGCCATTTCGCTCGCGCGCGATGTCGGGGCTACCCATGTCTGCGGTATCCTTTATTCGGCTTTTCAGAAATATGCGACGCCCGTGACTGCTGACGGCATTCTTGGCTCCATCGATGTGGTGCGTCGCGTCGCCGAAAAGGCGCAGGCGAGTGGCATCACGCTCGGGATGGAAGTGGTCAATCGCTATGAGTCCAATGTGCTCAATACGGCGCGTCAGGCGATCGCGTATGTGAGGAAAGTCGAGATGCCGAATGTGAAGCTGCATCTCGACTGCTATCACATGAATATCGAGGAAGCCGATTCAGCCGAGGCCATTCGCGAAGCAGGCGATCTGTTGGGTTATTTCCATACCGGCGATTCCCATCGTGGCTATCTGGGCTCCGGCTCTGTCGATTTCCCGAGCATTTTCCGTGCGCTGGAAAGCATCAACTATCAGGGGCCGATCACCTTCGAATCCTTCTCTTCTGCCGTGGTCGGGCAGCCGCTGGAAGGTATTCTGGGCATCTGGCGCAATCTCTGGGAAGACAGCCGTGATCTGGCGGCTCATGCCAAGGCCTTTACCGATGTGCAGATGAAATCGGCACGCGAGGCGCTCGGCCGCCAGCGTCGCTGACGTATTCTTTTTCCTCCTGCCTCTCCCCCCGGTCGCGAGCGCGTCTGTGTGGCGCCTCGTGACGACCTGAAAAGGTTGAGACCATGATCGTATCCCGTCGCGGCTTCATGGGTGCCGCTGCCAGCCTTACCGCTCTTGCGCCTTTTGCATCAGCCCGGCTTTCGCCGGTCTTTGCCGGTGATGCCCCGAAGAAGATTGCCATTGTCGCCAAGATTGGTGGCATTCCCTGGTTCAACGCCATGGAGCGCGGCATACAGAGTGCGGGCAAGGAGGCGGGATGCAACGCCTGGATGATTGGCCCGACACAGGCCGATGCCGCCCAGCAGGTCAGCGCGATCGAGGATCTGATCGCCCGCAAGGTCGATGTCATCGGCGTGGTGCCCAATGATGCCAGCTCACTGGTGCCTGTGCTGCAACGCGCCCGTGCTGCAGGCATCCATGTCATCAGCCATGAAAGCCCCGGCCAACAAGGCGCGGAATGGGACCTCGAATTCACCACCCCCGCTGCAGATGGCGAGCGCCATATGGAGGCACTGGCCAAGGCAACGGGCGGCAAGGGCGGCTACATTATCATCGTCGGTTCGCTGACCGTGCCGCAGCATAAAATGCGCGCCGACGCGGCAATTGCGCTGCAAAAGGCAAAATATCCCGACATGCATCTCATCGGCGATCGCTTTGGCTGCGGTGAAAGCGTGGATGACAGCTATCGCACCGTCATGGATCAGTTGCGCGCGCATCCTGACCTTACCGGGATCGTGGCCTTCGGGTCGCAGGGGCCGATTGGCGCTGCCCGCGCCGTCGATGCGCGTGGCAAGATCAGGACCGTTTCTGTGGTCGGCCCGTTCTCGCCCGGTCAGGGGGCAAAATATGTGCGTTCCGGGGCCATTCGCTGCGGCTATATCTGGAATCCGCTTCTTGCCGGTCAGACACTCGTGCGTCTGGGCGTCATGCTCGCCAATGACAAGCCGATCACCAATGGCATGGAGATGCAGGATATTGGCGCGCTGCAGGTCGCTCCGGCACAGCGCAGCATTCTTGCACCGAAAATGCAGATTATCGACAGATCGACCATAGACGAGCTGGTGGCGCTCGGGCTGTGACAGCGCCTGTCTTTCTGGAATTGCGGAATGTCTTCAAGACATTCGGCAATTTTCAGGCCCTGCGTGGCATCGACTGGGATGTGCGTGAGGGCGAAATTCATTGCCTTGTAGGCGAGAATGGATGCGGCAAATCGACGCTCATCAAGGCAGTTTCCGGCGTTCATGCGCCTGACGCAGGTGGCGAGATGCGCATTGCGGGTCAGGAAATCCTGTCATTCGACCCGATGCGGGCGCGGGCACTGGGCATTCAGGTCGTATTTCAGGATCTGGCGCTTTTTCCCAATCTGAGTGTTGCCGAAAATATTGCGTTTGATGCCAATCTCGGGCGCGGATTCAGCCCGAAAGCGGCCATAAGGCGCAAGGCGCGCGAGACTCTCGATCGGCTCGGTCATGATCTGCCCCTCGATTTGCCGGTCGACGCATTGTCGATTGCTGAACGCCAGATTGTTGCCATTGCCCGCGGCCTCGCCGGATCGGCCCGCCTGATTTTCATGGATGAGCCAACTGCTTCGCTTACGCGTGCCGAGGTGCGTCGTCTGCTCGATCTGGTGCGCAAGCTTTCGGCTGCAGGGATTGCCGTGGTGTTCGTGTCGCATCGACTGGATGAGGTCTCCGCCATAGCCGAGCGGATTACGGTCATGCGTGACGGGCGTATGGTTGGCACCTATCCGGCTTCTGCGCTTGACCAGCGGACATTGATACACCTCATGACCGGCATCGAAATCGCCTCGCATCATGTCGCGCGCGATTGCACGTCGCGTGATGTGGTGCTGGAGACGCGCCATTTGAGCCGTCGTGGTGAATATGATGACGTCTCGCTCCGCCTGCATGAAGGCGAGGTTCTCGGGCTGACGGGTCTGCTCGGCGCGGGGCGCACCGAATTGGCACTTTCGCTTTTTGGCATGACAAAGCCCGATTCAGGGGCGCTGGTTGTTCATGGGCAGGAGCGTCGTTTCCGTAATAATCAGGACGCTTTGGCCGCAGGCCTCGCTTATGTTTCGGAAGACCGATTGAATCTCGGCATCAATGCTGAGCAATCCATCGTCGATAATCTGGATATTGCTGTCCTGCCCGGCCTCGCAAATCGCTTTGGGCTGATTTCGGATGCATCACGTACGCAACTCGCCCGTGACTGGGTCGCACGTCTGAATATCAAGCTCAGCTCGGTCGAAGATGCCATCAATACGCTTTCGGGCGGTAATCAGCAGCGCGTCATTCTGGCGCGCTGGCTGGCGTCCCATCCGAAAATCCTGATTCTCGACAGTCCGACTGTTGGTGTCGATATCAAGAACAAGGAAGGCATTTATGCCCTGATACGCGAATTGAGCGATCAGGGTGTCGGTATTCTCGTGATTTCCGATGAGATGATCGAGCTTTTCGCGACCTGCGATCGCATTCTGCATATGCGCAATGGACGTATCGCTGGCGACTATAACCCGTCTCTCATAACCGAACAGGCCCTTGAGGAGCGGATCTATGCCTGACCTCTCATCCCTGCGGAATCGGCCTGAATTCTGGCTGGCCTGTGTCATCGCTATTTTCATCGTCGCACTTTCTTTGGCGACACCTAATTTTCTCAGTATTTCCAATTTTGTCGATCTTACCGAGAGTTATGCCGTCCAGGCCATTATGGCCACTGGACTCTTTGTTGTGCTGATCGCGGGCGGGATCGATATCTCTTTCGCAGCGACGGCATCGGTGGCGCAATATGTGGCAGCCCTTCTGGCCACGCGTTTCGGACTGTCGCCGGTGCTGGTCATTCCGGCAGGGCTGGTCGTCGGCACGCTACTCGGGTTCATCAATGCGACACTGGTGCATTATGCGCGGGTCAATTCGATCATTATCACCATCGCGACCATGAATGTGTATTTCGCCCTGCTGATGTACGCGACGGGCGGGCATTCCATTTATAATCTGCCCGAATGGTGGAGCGATCGGATCACCTTTCTGCAATTCGAGACGGCAGGGGGCGATCTGGTGCGCATTACCTTGCCCATTATCGTCATGATTGCCTCGCTCGGGCTGTGCTGGGCGCTGCTCAACCGATCGAAAACAGGCCGCCAGCTTTACGCCATGGGCGGCAATGCCGAAGCCGCGCGCCGTATCGGGCTGAATATCTCCCGATTGCAGTTTTTCGCCTATGGTTTTGCCGGGTTCATGGCCGCTCTGGCAGGGCTCGTTCAGGCCAATCGTGTGGGTGAGGCGGTGCCGAATGCCCTTTATGGCACTGAGCTTTCCGTGCTCTCCGCTGCCGTACTCGGGGGTGCCTCGCTCCTGGGCGGTGTCGGCACGATTGGCGGCATTACACTCGGCATACTGATGCTGGCGATCATTCAGAACGGCCTCAATCTGCTCGATATCTCGCCCTATTGCTTCGAGATCATCACAGGGGCGATCATCCTCGCCTCGACCAGTCTCACGGCGCTTTCGGTGCGCAGTCGTACCCGTTCCCGCCTTGTCGAGGAGGCACCCAATGTCTGAAAATCTGACGGGACGGAACGTCTCCATGGACGATCTTCTGGGGCCATTGCGGCGCGTGTTTCCGGCTCGTGTTTCGGGTCAGGCTCTTGCCACACTTGCCCTGGCGGTCGGTTTCAGCCTTGTCGTGCCAGGGTTTTTCAGCCTTGGGTCGATGCGGTCGATGATGTTCCAGCTGCCGCAGCTTGGTCTGCTGGCGCTGGCCATGGCCATCCCCATGATGTCCGGAGGGCTCAACCTCGCCATTATCGCCATAGCCAATGCCTGCGGCCTTGCCATAGTGACGGTACTCGCGCATCTGCCTCTGGCAGGGCATGGAGCAGGTTATGTCACGCTCTGTATTCTTCTGGCGCTCATGACGGGGATGGTGCTGGGTACGGCGCTCGGCGGGCTGACGGGCTGGCTGATCGTACGCACCAGAGTCCACCCCATTCTGGTCACGCTGGGCGTCATGTCGATTGTTGAAGGCACGAGTATCTGGCTGACGCGAGGCGAGGTGATCTCCGGTCTGCCATCGCTCTACGGTCAGATTGGCAACGCATCACTGCTTCAGATACCGCTCGCCTTTCTGATATTTCTGGTGGTGGCTGTCGTCATGCATGTCGTGTTGCAGCACACGGCTTTCGGCATCTCGATCCGTATGATCGGCTCCAACGCGCTTGCCACGCGCTATTCGGCGGTCAATGTCGACTGGGTAACGATCAGGATCTACGCGCTCTCGGGTTTTCTGTGCTTCTGCGCTGCCTGCCTGATGCTGGCACGGTATAATTCAGCCAGTGCGGCCTATGCCAAATCTTATCTGCTGGTAACCGTTCTTGCTGCGGTGCTGGGTGGGGTCGATCCCAATGGCGGGTTCGGACGTGTGACCGGGCTGGTTCTGGCCATGGTCATGCTGCAGCTTATCGCAACAGGCTTCAATCTTCTGGGCTTCAGTGACTACCTGACGCTCGCCATCTGGGGGCTCGTCCTGATTGGTGTCGCCTGCGCGCAGGCATTGCTGAAGAAAAGGCGCTGAACACGGATTTTCCGAAGGTAAGGTCTTCGGATCGGGTGTGGGGCCAGAGCCCCACACCGTCTCATTCATTCACTGTCAGCGGCAGGCATGACGTCTTCCGGGATAAGCGTCACGTAGGGCTGCACGGCCAGACGCTCGGCATGGTCCTTCTTGGCGGCTTCCAGCAGATCAGGGTTCGTAAACAGGTCGAGCCCTGTCATGGCCATGACCTTGGCGACATGCACCATGCCCTTATGGGCGACGGAAGACTGGCCCTGAGCCGTCATCTGCCATGAATGCAGCTGCGTGCCGATGGCGCATGTCGCACCAAGGGCCTGCACGGTGGGAACGGTCCAGCTCACATCACCCACATCGGTAGAGCCCAGCGACGAGCGGTTGCCGCCTGCGGGAAGCACGAAATTGGCCAGGGGCTGGTCAAGGTCGGGCTTGGCGCCAGCGTGATGGAAGGCAGCGATGATATCGCTTTTCGGGAAGGTCGCCTGCATCTTGCGGGCGAAATCGCGATCGTCCTCGTCGAAGGGGGGAGGCCCAAGACGCTCGACATGGCCTTGCATGGCGGCTTCGAGAGGCGGGCAGGGCAGGATATTGGCCATGGCGCTTATCACGCGCTCCTGCACCGTCGTTTCGGTCATCAGCGCAGCACCCTGTGCGATCTTGCGCACGCGCTCTGTCAGCGGCACGAGATCAGCCAGATCGAGCGTGCGCACGACATAGCGGATGGTGGTCTTGGCCTGAACGACATTGGGGGCGGCACCACCGGCATCGAGATAGGCGTAATGAATGCGTGAGCTCGGCAGCATATGCTCGCGCAGGTAATTCACACCGACATTCATCAGCTCGGCAGCGTCGAGTGCGGAGCGACCGAGAAAGGGCGCGGCTGCTGCGTGGGCGGCCTTGCCGGTGAAGGTGAAGTCGAGACGGATATTGGCCAGCGATGAGGGCGGAAACACGCCGGTGAAAAAGAGCGGATGCCAGGAAATGGCCGCATCGACATCATCGAACACGCCCTCACGCACCATGAAGGCCTTGCCTGCGCCACCCTCTTCGGCGGGGCAGCCATAATAGCGCACACGTCCGGGCAGATCATGCGCTGCCAGAAAGTTCTTCAGTGCGGTAGCTGCCAGAAGCGCTGCCGATCCCAGGAGATTATGCCCGCAGGCATGGCCATTGCCGTCACCGGGCAGGGGCGTATGCTCCGTTACCCCTGCCGCATTGGTCAGGTCAGGCAAGGCGTCATATTCGCCCAGAAAGGCAATGATCGGGCCGCCTTCTCCGGCTTCGCCCATGACCGCGGTCGGGATGCCAGCGACATTGCGTGTAACGCGAAAGCCCTCTTCGCCCAGTTTTTCAGTATGCAGCGCGCAGGAGCGTATCTCTTCGAAATTTGTCTCCGGCACTTCCCATACAGCGTCGCTCAGCGCGATCAGGCTTTGCGCACGGTCATCGACAAAGGAGAGAATGGCATCGGTATTTTTCATCAGGAGAATCCTTGTCGGAGGAACAGGGTCAATAGGCCCGATCGGCCTCGGAGGTAATGATCGTCGCGCCGGGCGCGGGCGGGATCATGCGCCTGCGCAGGGCAAGATAAGCCAGAAGCGAGAGCGGCATCAAAACCCCCAGCATCCAGGCGGGCACCATGGGGTCATGGAAACGGGCGATCAGCAGCACCGTGACGGGTTGGGTAAGGCCGCCGAATACGGACACGGCCAGGGCATAGACGAGCCCGAAGATGAAGGCGCGGCTATGGTCGGGAATGGCATCGAAGAGCAGCCGCCAGACCGGCGCGATGAGCAGGCCTGAGGAAAGAAAGACCGTCAGGTTCAGGCCGATCTGTGTGCCAAGGCCGGGATAGGTGATGGAAAGGGCATAATAGAGCATGCAAAGCGGTGTGCCGATGATGGACACCATAATGACGAAAAGCTTCGGGTCCGGGTTGTTATGGGCAATACGCATGCCTGCAATGACCGCAACCACACCGCAGATCAGCCCGAGCGCCATGGCGAGCATGGCCGTGCCAGGCGGAAGATGCAGAACGGCGATCGCATAGCTCACACCGAATGTACGCAGGTAATTGGTGATGGTGCCACAGATGATGAGGGCGAAGACCAGCAGGATCTTTGGCGTGACCAGCAGGCGCAGTGTGGCGCCGAAAGGATGCGGTTCTGCGTGATGATCATGCTGTGCCGGGAGCTGGCGACGGAGCCAGAAACCGAATGGCAGGATGGCAATGCCGATGAAGAACGGAATACGCCAGCCCCAGGCATAAAGAGCGTCATGGGAGAGGGTGAGGGAGAGGATCAGCCCGAAAATGACGGCCACGACCATGCCCAGAAGCTGGGTGACATATTGCATGATGCTGATGATGCCGCCCTTTCCGGGTGGGGCCGCGTCGTAGAGCATGGCAGTGGCAGGGCCGACCTCGCCCCCATCTGAAAAGCCCTGCAGCATGCGGGCCAGAACGATGAGAAAGGCGGCAATCAGGCCGATCGAACGGGTCGATGGGGTGGCAGCGAGCAGAAGCGAGCCTGTGGCCATGATCGCAAAGGTGAGCATGAGCGCGGCCTGATGGCCGTAGCGCCTGGCATAGATGCCCACGCAGAAGGCGCCGAGCGGACGCAGGAAAAAACCGGCGCCGAAGGTGATCAGGGCATCGAATAGCCCTGCCAGCCCCGAACTATTGGGAAAAAACGCCTTGGCAATCATGGGAGCGAAAAATGCATAAGCCATGAAATTGTAGAATTCGAGGAAATTGCCCACACAGGCGGCCATGATGACCCGTTTCCTGTCCTGATCCGATCCTGTCATGAGACATGTCTCCTTGCCGGGTAAGGCGTTCAGTAGGTGACGCCGATGCGGCCGCCGATGAAGCGTGGCGGGCCGGGTATGCGGAAATAGGTCGTGGTCGATTGCGAACTCGTGGTGAAATACTCCCGGTTCAGGATATTCGACGCATAGATGGTGGCTGTCCATGGGCCTTTGAGCGGATGCACGGTGACATGCGCACCGAGCAGGAAATAGGCCGGAAGCTGGTAATTGCCGGTGCCACCGGGAACCATCGATTGTGCCGAGCGGAAATTCCAGTCGACGCCTGCTTCGCCTTCATAGCGGCGCAGGAAGGTGAGACGGTAATCGCCCGAGCCATTCAGGGTGAGCTTGGGATTCATGCCTTCAGTGCCGGCATAATCCGTGTAGATCGGTGCCCATATGCCGGTCTGCTGATATTGCGCGTTGACGGCGGATGCGTTGATGGCCTGAAATTTCTGGTATTTGCTGCGCAGGAAGCCGAAATTCTGCGTCAGATAGACGTGACGGATGGGGTTGATTTCGGTGTTGAATTCCACACCCCAGATTTCCGATTTCGGAATATTGTCGAAGCGCCCCAGAGGTCCGTAGCCGGGAACGACATAGCTGCCGAGATATTGCTGGTCGTGATAGTCATAATAGAAAGCAGCGGCGTTGAGCCGGAACCTGTTGGGAATGATGTCGGCCTTGAAGCCGAGCTCATAAGCCAGAACGGTTTCGGGTTTGAACGGGTCGAGCTGGCCCTGCACCACCGTATTATTGGCGGTCATGCCGCCGGGCTTCATGCTGCGGCTTACCTTGAAATAGGTCATGAGATCCTTGGTGGCCTGAAACTGCACGCCAAGTGTTCCGGCAAACTGGTTCATGTTCGAGCCGGTGGACTGGAATTGCAGGCTGCGTCGCCCGAACTGCACTGTACGCAGGTTGAGCAGCTGGCGGTCATCTGCCTCATGCGTCAGCCCCCCGATCAGCGTCACCCGATAGGGGAGTTTGTAGGAGAGATGCACGAATTGCGAGAAAGTCTGCTCGTTCTGGCCGAAGGAGGTTTCCTGCAGATAGCCACGTGTCGGCACGTAATCGGTGAAATCGAAGAACGATTGCTGCGTCATGCGTACGCGGTCGTAATAGGCCCCGACTACCCATTCTAGCGGCCGCTTCTTGCGTGATTCCAGACGCAGTTCCTGCGAAAAGCTGTTGGCGACGATATTGCGGTAATTATCGCCGGTCGCCCAGAGGGTGCCGTCCTGATCGGTATATTCACCCACGCGTTCGGTCTCGAAAGCGCTGATGCTCTTGAGCGCTGCAAAGCCGAAATCATGAGACATCTTGAGGTCGGCACCCCACATCGTGTTATGCGCGCTGGGTGACAGGGATGTCGAGCGGCCGATCAGCTTGGCAAGGCGGGCATTATAATCCCATTGCGCCTGCTGGTAGGAGAGTGTCGGGTAGGCACGGCTCGGCAGGAAATTGATCACAGGCTTTGCGGCTACGACTTGCGAATTGTCCTGCACCCAATGGCCGCTCAGCATGATTTCGGTATGTTCTTCGGGGCGCCAGCGCAGCTTGGCGCGCAGGGCACCGAGATTGGCATCGCCCAGATGGGCGCCAGTGCTCGGGTTGGTCTGCCAGCCGCCGCCCTGCATGGTCTGCCCGGCGATACGGAAGCTCAGCTTGTCGCTGATGATCGGGCCGGAAACGAAGAGATTGGTGCGGCTGCGGGCATAGCTCGCAATATCCTGCGATACGCCACCATGCCAGTCATCGGTCGGGTCCGAGGTGCGAAACGCGATCTCACCGCCCGTATCGGTCTGGCCATGGCTGAACCCAACGGGACCCGGTTCCACCGCAGCGCCGGCAATATCGAACATCAGCCCGGCCGCCATACGGGCCAGTGGGTAGGCGACATCGTCATAATAGACGAGCACCGAGGACATGTTGTTCTGCGTGTAGTCGTTCAGCCCGATACCGCGCAGAAAGAAATTGGTCGAGCCGGTGCCATTCACGCTTTGCACGGTGAGGTTGGGCGCGACACGGGGTAGATCGAGCAGAGAGACGACGCCCTGTCGGGTGAGTGTCTCTGACGTGATATGCGTCGTGGCATCGGCTTCGTGCTGGGCCGAATTGAAATGCAGGCGTCGGCGGGCGGTGGTGACTGTCAGGGTTTCGGCACCACCTGCAACCGGTTTGTGATGCGTCGCACTGCGAAGCGGGGCCGTCTGCTGTTTCTTGGCGGTTTTTACGGCTGCGCGGGAGTGCGGCAGGGCGCGGCCTGAGGCATCATGGCTGGAAGCGGCTTCGGCAAGGCTTGAGAAAGCCGGGGCGGACACAGAGGCCAGCAACAAAAACATCGATGCTTTGATACATTTCTTGGTAAGGCGTTTTTGTTTCGGGGAATCTGTCATCATGCTTCCTGCCGGTGATTATTGGAGCAAAGCGCGGTAACCGCCTGTGTCGGTAAATGGCCGATGAAAGATTATGGAATTAAAACGTTTCGTTATTGAAGCAAAATAGGGTTATGTCATGTCAACCATTTGGTTGACGCTCCGAAGGAGAGAGACATGGCCAGATCAGGCATCACGCTTCACCGACGGCTCAAACTGCGCCATCTGCATCTGCTCGATATGCTCAATACGACACGCAGTATGAGGCAGACGGCAGCCCGTCTGGGCATCTCTCCCGCCGCAGTCTCGAAATCCTGCATCGAGATCGAGGAGATTCTTGGCAAGCGTCTGTTCGAGCGCGTGCAGGGCCATCTCGTGCCTCTGCCGGGTCTGGAGCGTGTGCTGGTGGCAGCGCGGCGCATCGATCATGAATTACAGGCCTTGAGTGAGGATTTCACGCGAGAGACCGCGCTGCTGCACGGTACGCTGCGTATCGGATTTCAGGCGCCTATGCTCGAGCGTCCGCTGGTAAGCTGGGTGACGCGCATGAAACATGAGCAGCCTTTTCTGACTGTCAGTATCGAATACGGTATGCGCAAACGTCTGCTGGACGATCTGCATGCAGGCCGGACTGATATCGTTGCAGTCAATCTGCTCGATGTGGCGTCTTCCGGCCGGTTCGAGACGCGAACGCTGTGCCTCGAACATTGCGTGATCATCATAGACGATGTGCTGATGACCAGCGCGGAGGTGTTCGACCAATGGGCGCATTTCGTTGATCGTGTCTGGCTGCTGCCCCTGAGAGGCATGGCGATGCGCGACCGCTTTGAGCAGATCCTTCTAGCGCGGGGCCTCGCGTTTCCTCCAAGGCTGATCGAGATCAGCCTGCCGACACTGATCGAGCATCTGGTCGAGTCCTGCGACGCGGCAGCACTCATGCCCGTTTCCCTGCTGTCCGAATCCCAGCTGGCGCGTCTGCCCGTACTGGAGGGTGGGGCGGCGGGTGATGATTTCTACATGGAGCATGGCATTGCCTGGGCTCGGGGCGGACGCATGAACCCGGCCACGCAGTATGCGCTTTCCATCATGTCTTCCCTTCCATAGCGCAGCCGGTTTCAGGTCATCATGCGTACATGTTTTGTCATGATTTCCGGTAAATGATCACAAAGCCGTGAATATTGCGTAGTGATGAATATGTGATGACGTAAAGGAAAGTTTTGCACGGCACATTACCCATCCTTTGAGCTTTCAGGCTGGTTCTTGACTTGATTTTTTCCTGTTTTCGGGTGGTTCACGCGGCAATGGTTTCGGGTTCTGCCGGTTTGAAAACGCTCAATGCTCAAACGGCTCGCCATGGCTGATGCCCTGTGATGGTGTCAGGCTTGGGGGCGTAGCGTGAGGATTGCTCGTGAGAAGCCTTATCCATCTTTTATGTGTCGCGATCGGTCTGGTGATCGCGCTGCTTGGCGTCGGTCTGGCGCTTGGCGGGGCTGACCTCGCCTGGCTGGGCGGAAGCTGGGCCTATATCCCGCTTGGTCTGCTTATGGCAGCGGTTGGCCTCGCGCTTATGGCGCGCAAGGCTTTTGCCCTGCCGCTCTCCATCGTTCTCAGCCTGATAGCCGTCGGCTGGGCCTTCAACGAGGTGGGCGACGTGTTCTGGCTGGTCGTGCCACGCGTGGTCGTGTTCCTTGTGCTGCCAATCGTGGTCGGGGTGCTTTCACCCTGGTTCGGTCCGGCTGTCCGCTCCGGCGAAAGCGCCGGACGCGGTGTCGGGGTACGGCGCAGCTGGGGGCTCGGGATTGCAGCGCTCTATGCAATCATCTTTGCCGGTGTGTCGCTCAACATGTTCCGGCCGCATGCCGAGGTTACGGCTGATCCGGCGCAGAGTCCCAAGGTCGATACGGCGCTCGGGCAGCAGAATGGCAATGACTGGCCAGCCTGGGGGCGCAATCTGACGGGTGACCGTTTTGCCCCTTATGTCCAGATCAACGCCGACAACGTCTCGGGGCTGAAACTCGCCTGGACGTTCCATACGGGTGATCTGGCCATCGATGGCTCGGAATATCAGGTGACGCCGCTCAAGGTGGCAGATACGCTGTATCTCTGCACACCGCTCAACAAGGTTATTGCCCTCGACCCGGTGAGTGGGCATGAGCGCTGGCGTTTCGACCCGCACATGCAGGTGACGCGCGGCAATAAGGGCTGGAAGCGCTGCCGTGGCGTCAGCTATGCCGATCTGACAACCATGTCGCTGCTGGCCCCCGATGCAAAGGCTTTCGGTCCGGAAGAAGCAGCGTCATCGCCTGCGGAACAACCGGCTGACCCTGCTGCGCCTGTTCCGGCACAGGCTCCGGTTGATGAGACCCCGGCAGCGCCTGCACCGATCACGGCGCAGACACCTTGCGCCCGTCGTATCGTCAGCACCACCAATGACGCCCGCCTCTTCGAACTCGACGCCTCTACCGGCGCGCTGTGCGAGGATTTCGGCGATCATGGCATGGTCAATCTTCTTGAGGGTCTCGGCCCGACAGCGCCCGGCTCCTATTATCTCACCTCCGCCCCGCTGGTGGCCGATGGCGTGATCATGGTGGGCGGCAAGATCAACGACAACATGACGGTGGGTGAGCCTTCTGGCGTTATCCGCGGTTATGATGTGCGCACTGGCCGTCTCGTCTGGGCGTGGGATGCGTCACGCGGCAACAGGGACAGCCGTCCACTTCCGGCCGGACAGATCTACGCGCCGGAAACCCCGAATTTTTGGGGTACGGCATCCTATGATCCCAAGCTGGGTCTTGCCTTCATTCCTCTGGGCAACCAGACGCCCGACTTCTGGAGCGGCAACCGCCATCCCTATTCGGATGAATATACCGACGCGGTTCTCGCCCTTGATCTGCGTACCGGTCAGGAGCGCTGGCATTTCCGTACGGCCAACCAGGACATGTTCGATTATGACGTGACCTCGCAGCCGATCCTCTATGATCTGCCCGGCGCCGGTGGCGAGACCACGCCTGTCGTCGTGGCGCTCACCAAGCGCAGTCAGGTTTTCGTGCTGGATCGTCGCACGGGCAAGCCCGTCGTGAAGGTGACGGATCGTCCGGTTGCGACTGATGGTATGCCCGGTCAGCGTATCAGCCCGGTTCAGCCCTATTCTGATCTGTCGATCGGTGTCGCCCCTCTCAAGGAGAGCGATATGTGGGGCGCGACGATTTTCGATCAGCTCTATTGCCGCGTCGCTTTCAAGAAAATGCGCTGGGAAGGTGAATGGACACCGCTTTCTGACAAGCAGAAGACCTTGATCTGGCCGGGTTATTATGGCGGTTCGAACTGGGGTGGCGGTGCTATCGATCCGCAGACCGGTGTGTTGGTGGTGAATGATATCCGCATGGCGATGTGGGGGCAGTTCATCAAACGCGAAGAGGCGGCCAAGGCTGGTCTCGTGCCCTCGACGGAAGGTGAGTATTCCGAGCAGCTTGGCACCCCCTGGGGTGTGGAACGCTCCATGTTCGTCTCTCCGATGGGCGCGCCCTGCTTCAAGCCGCCTTTCGGCTCTCTGACGGCGATTGACCTCAAGACGCAGAAAACCCTGTGGCAGGTGCCTGTAGGCAGCATCCAGGATGCCCGTATCCACGGCATTTTCGGTGATAAGGGGATTATTCCGCATCTCTATATCCCGGTCGGTATGCCCACGATGGGTGGCCCGCTCCTGACAGGGGGAAATCTCGCCTTCTTCCATGGTTCGCTCGATAATTATCTGCGTGCCTTCGATCTCCGCACCGGGAGAGAGGTCTGGCGTGAGCGTCTGCCAGTTGGCGGTCAGGGTACGCCCATGAGCTATGTCGAAAACGGCAAGCAATATGTGCTGGTCGTCGCCGGTGGTGCTACCCGTACGGGTACCAATGCCAACAAGGGTGATTACGTTCTGGCTTACGCCTTGCCCTCGACTGACTGATCTCGGTCACCCCTGCCAAAGGCCGATGGCCTGCGGCAGGGGGTGTTCCTCAGCAGCCGGTCTGTTCCGATCGTGCGGCTGGAGCCTCTCTAGGGACAGACAAGAAAAAACCCTCCCCCAAGACGGGGGGGAGGGTTTTTTTGTGGCGGGTTGACGTTTGAAGGCTCGGGTCAGGAAGCCCTGTCCAGAATGCGACGATAGAGACTGGCGAGCTCCTGAGCCTGATCGTCATAGCTCGGCAGGCTGCCCTTGTTCGGATTGATATACCCGTCGAAACGGTCTTTGCGGTCAAGCACTGCCTCGATGGCCTCCTGGAGCGGCGCAGGATCGTCAATGATCGGGATCAGCGAACCATTGACGCCATCGACGATTTCCTCGGCCTGCCCACCGGGCGCCGTTGAAATGACCCAGACATCGCGCGACAGCGCCTCGCGAACGGTCAGCCCATAGCTCTCGCGCCATTGCGACGGGAAAAGCAGCACATCGACCTGATCGTAAAAATCATCGAGTTCTGCCTGGGTATAGGCGGGCACGGTGCGGATCGTGCCTCTCACCAGCCATTCCGATGTATCGATGGAAGGATAACCGAGATTGAGGGTGTTATCGACCAGCACCAGCTCCCAGTCGCCGCGTGTCATGCTTTCGAGAGCTTTGCGAATCAGCTCATAGCCTTTGATCTTGCCAGTCCCGCCCACGAAACCGAAACGCAGTTTGGCGCCGCTCGGTCTTTTGGCTTTCGGGCGTGATGGCCAGGTGAAACCATTGCGGTTGATCTGGATGCGATCTGCCGGCACGCCGTTACGGACGTAGAGGTTCTTGTGTTCTTCGGACGGGCTGAGAATGGCGGCAGCGCCCTCCAATGCCTGACGCATGAGTTTGCGTCGCTCACCCAGATAACGCGCGCGGGTGGAATTGCCAGGGGCCAGGGGGATCTCATCGCTTTCGAGATGGTACTGGCCGTCATCGCGCGTGATAAAGAGGTTATCTGAAAGCCACCAGCAATCATGCAGACTGATAATGTAAGGAACGCCGCGCCTCTGGCAGGCCCGGGCCATGCCCACACCCATTTCCTGAATGGCATGAAAGTGAACCAGATCGACATCCCAGGCATCAATCCAGCGTTCAATCTGACGCTCGATGGCCAGGTTGTCTGCTCCGCTATTACGTCCTGCAACGACCGAGAATACATCTGTGTCGAGGATGCGATAGCGCAAGGCACCATCGGGCAGTTCATCAAGGACCGGACGCGTGGTCATGACGCTGTTTTCGAAACCGGCTTTCCTTAATGGGTCGAGTATGGCCTCGACGACGATCGTGGCTCCCCCGAAAGACCGTGGTGCGAAGAAAAGGTTTACCTGCAAGACGCGCGGTGCCTTGCGGGCGAAAGCAGGAGGTTTGCCGAAAATAGGAGCGGCCTGATGCGTCAGGATATGCTCTGGCGCATAGAGCGACAGGGCCGTTTCCCTTGCTCTTCGGCCAAGGCGCTGCCTTAGGGCGGGATCGTGTGCGAGCAAAAGCAGAGCGTCCCGCCAGTCTTCTGCCGTTTCTGCCAGAAAGCCATTCTGCCCCGACTGGATTACTTGGCGATAGGTATCGGTTGGCGAACAGATGGAGGGCAATTCGAGAATTGCCGCTTCGAGGAATTTGATATTGCTCTTGCAGTCGTTGAAAATCGTGTTTTCAAGCGGGGCAATGGCAATGTCGGTTTGCGCCAATTCGCCAAGATAGGCAGCATAGGAAGTCTCGCTGCGGCGCTGCACCCTCGAGCCGAACTGAGAAAAGTCCTCGGAAATGCGGAGCGGTCCTACAATCAGCAGGTTGATCCTGGGGTCCTGCTGCATGGCAGCAATCAGACCAATTTCGGCACATCTGAAATCTGCGTCATGCGCACGGCTTCCCGACCCATAACAGACCTGGATCTTGTCTTGCTCGCGAGAGGTGGGCGCAGCTGAGATTGACTCTGCCAGATGAAGGGTTTCTTCATCCAGGGCATTCTCAAGTACCAGGACCCCTTCGATACCGGCATCGCGCATTTGTAAGGCGAGGGCCTCGGTCGATGCCAGCCCGCGTCCACAGGCCCGTAAGGCTCGAAGATAATTATCGGAGAGCTGGAGGAGCTCCTGTTGTTCCTGATAGGAAAGCGTCGCGAGATTGCCATTGCGGCGATAGAGACTTTTGGTGAAGAGAAGATCGTCTATCTCCCAGCGAGGCTTCAGACCGAGACGTTTTGCCTCTGCGATAAGAGAAAGAACAGAAGGAACACCAGGCACGCGATAGAAAAGCACCTGGGTGGCAATCTGAAGCGATGACAGGGCTTCATTGCCATCTTCCCAATCGACAATCTGCACAGTCCAGCCGAGGCGCCTAAGAAGCTCCGCTTTCTGTGTAACGCGATATTTCGTGCATTGCTGAAGGCCCATATCAGCGATGAGCAGATAATGGGGCCGAAGGATGGAGGATGCCTCGATTGCAGGTCGTCTCAGAAACTCAGCCTGCGCTTTTGTGGGGATGAAAAGCGGATCTTCCGCCTGATCGCGATGGCGCGAGAGGCGTCTTTTGGCAATGCCACCAGCGACGATGCGGCTGAAGGCTCTTCCGAGCCCTTGAGTACGCACGGAATCCTGCATTTGTTCCCAGGCTTCACCAATGGGAACGCCGCGGGGCAGTCGGCCGAGGGTGAGCGCTCTTACCCAGCGTAATGGCTCCATCATGCGCCAGGAGAGCGAGCGGCGCAAAAGCCTGAGTTGCTGCGTTGTGAGACGCAGTTCTGCCTGAAGCGAGTCGGCACGAAGTGTCGCAAGATGGAGCGAGGCAGCAATTACCTCTCGGTCTTCTGCCTGGGAAACAGAGGATAAGCCTGTGTTGTGATCGGGTCGTTCGGGCAAAAATCACTCACTCAGTGATGAGGACGCAAGCGGCTTCTTATAGCCCCCAAGGTCTGAAGGTCCAAATTCATCGCCAGAAAAACCAAAAGCCCGGTCTTGCGAACCGGGCCTTCGATCAAGGCGAACAAGATGATCGCGTTATGAGAGCTTAGCTGATGACGATGCTCGAGGCCTTCAGGTCGGTCACGCCAAGGAAGGTCACTTTCATGTTGTTGTCCAGCTGGAGCGTGGTGTTGCCGCCAGTGACCGTAGCCGTCGCCAGAAGCTCCTGCACGGCCTTGTCGGCATCGGCGGGCTTGTAATTGTACATGAAGAACATGTTGCCAGCCGCGCTACCGAAATCGGTGATGGTGATGTCACCACCATTATGGCCTGCGAGAACGCCGAAGGTGTTCGCCGCGCCGCTGCCACCCGTAACGGTCGCAAAGCTATCGCCATTGGAGTCGGCGAACTGCGTGCCGAAGACCATGTGATCGGAGCCGGAGGTTCCGATGATCGTGTTGTTGCCTGCACCGGTCCAGGCTTCGAGCGTGCCTGCCGAGGAAGACGCGTCGATATACTGGCTGCCGGTCGTGTTGGGCTGGTTTGCCGTGAACAGGGCGAGACCGCTCGTATTGACGGTAGCGCGCAGGTCGTTTGCGCCCCAGATCGTGCCAAGCCCCGCATTGATCGAGGTGCTGCCCGTACCCGAGATGAATTTCAGAGCGCCGGAAACACTGATCGACTGATTCGTGCCGTGATAGACGTCCAGATCACCAGCTGCCGAGATGGTGTCACCCACCGAACCAACGATGGTACCCGTGCTGCTCGAGAAATTGACCGTCGAGCCGGTACCACCGAAGACTGTGCTGTTGATGCCGACAGTGATCTGGCTTCCGGAGAGGGCCGAATCGACGACAAGCGAGTTGGACTGCAGGGTGACGACAGACTGTCCACCAAGGATTGTAACCGTGTCGGAAGAATTCTCGACGCCGGTGATTGTATCCTGGCCTTCAGAAGCAACGAAATTGGCGCCTGTGCCAAGGGTAATAAGGTTCTGTCCGTCACCCGCGCGGATATTGTTTGTGCCGGCTGCAGCGTAGATCGTGTCGTTCCCGTCTCCGGTCGCGATTGTCCAGTTGCCGGTATGGTTGCGACCATCGAACAGGTTATTACCCATGGTCGAAACGAAGGTGCCGTTGTAATTGCCTGCGTAGAAGGTCACGCCTTCCATGTCGCCAGCCAGAACTGAGAGCGTGCTAGCCGTGATACCCGTGCCATCGACCGTGACGGCCTTTACGTTCGGCGTGATCGGCAGGTCCTGATCCGCGCTGTTGAATGCCGCACCCAGCGTACCAACAACGAGATTGCTGTAATTACCGGTCATCGAGAAGGCACCACCTGTCGTGATGACGCCCTGGACGAGGCTTGTCGTGGCAGACGGGGCGGTATTGCTACCCAGTGCGAGATCGACAGAGGTGAAGTCACCTGTCGCGACAGCGCCCAGAATCTGCGCTGCGTAGCTCGAGGCGAGTGTCTGCATGCGGGCACCTTCCACGGTGACCTGCACAGTCATGCCAGACGAACCAACTACCGTTACGATCGCCATGCGACCAGCTCCTTTATTATTATTGGAGGCTTCAGACAAAGACCGTTACATTTTGCGCGGGACATCGCCCCCGCTGTCGGTCGAGCCGTCTACCAAGACCTGCATCGGAAAATCAACTTTTTTATAGATGTCTTAACCAATCCCTCGAGTCAATAAATCAAAGGTATTGGACATGATTCGATACTAGTTTGTCAGAAACCCACGTGATGAACGCGCATTTGTGATGAAGAAATAATTTGAAATAATCAGGACTGGAGAAAAACCCTGGTTTCCAAGGTTTTTTTGTCTTCTTCACCCATATTATGGGAAATTGATTACTCACGTTGTCGCGATGAATGCGTTTTGTGTCTTGTTACAATGCGGGGTCGATGTGTGAGGTATGATTTATACTGAGAAAGAAAAAGAGACGATTTCTTGATAAAATAATTTCATTTTTCTGTTCTATCTCTGGTTTTTCAGGAAAATTCCATCGCTAGTCCGTTGATATAGGGTCAAAAAATACGAACGCGGTGGATGAGGTTTTCGAAAAAATCTGTCCAACTATTAGCTTGTTCTGCGTTTATTTCTTATAGAGCGAAAGCGCAGCTCACGAATTCCTGATCAGCATTCGGGACAAATTCGGATTTGCGCAGCCTGCGCCTTTGAAAAATACCGCTCAGTTCGGCTTCTTCTGCCTTGCCACCCGCAAGAGCGAGACTTTGTGCCGATCCGGCTTAGTGGAAAGAAGAAACGCTTTCGCGCAGCGAGCTCGGAAAGAGGCAAAGTTTCGCGCAAGGCTACTGACCGCTGCCTTGCGAAGAGTAGCGGGTTCAAATCGATCTGACGGGCGAGATATGTGTCTAAAGAGCGGTCTTTTCCAGCTCTTCAAGCCACGCTGCTGCTGTTCCGTCTGAAGGCGCGCGCCATTCGCCGCGGGGGGACAGGCTTCCTCCCGATGAAAGCTTGGGCCCGTTGGGCAGAGCCGATCGCTTGAACTGGCTGAAGCCGAAGAAGCGCGTCAGAAACACCTTGAGCCAGTGGCGAATGACGGCGGCGTCGTAAGCCAGTTTTCTGTCTTCGGGGAAATAGGCTGGCCAGACACCGCGATCCTTTTCTTCCCAGGCCTGCAGCGCGAGAAAAAGGATCTTGCTCGGGCGAAAGCCGTAGCGCAGCACATAATAGAGTGTGAAATCCTGCAGGGCGTATGGACCGATTTTGTCTTCGGTCTTCTGCACGCCCTCGGCACCGGCAGGCACGAGTTCAGGCGTGATTTCCGCCGAGACAATGCTTTCGAGCACAGGGGCGATCGTGTCGCCGAGCCCACCCTTGCGGGCCAGCCAGCGTATCAGATGCTGGATAAGCGTTTTTGGCATGCCAGCATTGACGTTATAATGCGACATCTGGTCGCCCACGCCATAGGTGCACCAGCCGAGCGCCAGTTCGGACAGATCACCCGTGCCGATCACAATCCCGTTGCGCTGATTGGCAAGACGGAACAGGAAGTCGGTACGCAGCCCAGCCTGAACATTTTCGAATGTGATGTCATGCACCGGCGCACCCGAGGCGAAGGGATGGCCGATGGTCTCCAGCATCTGCATGGCCGTCGGTCTGATATCGAGTTCGTGGGCATCGACGCCCAGCGCTGTCATCAGCCTGTGGGCGAGACTCAGGCTGGCATCGCCGGTCGCAAAACCCGGCATGGTATAGGCATCGACCCGGTCGCGACTCCAACCGAGTTCATCGGCAGCGCGGGCCGCCACCAGAAGGGCGAGCGTGGAGTCGAGGCCGCCCGACACGCCGATCACGCAGCGTTCGACTCCGCTCGTCCTAAGGCGTTGAGTGAGGGCGCGCACCTGAATGGTCCAGGCTTCATAGCAATCCTGATCCAGTCGGCGCGGATTCTCTGGTACGAAAGGAAAGCGCGGGACGACGCGGTGAAAGCCGATATCGCCCTCGACGGGTGCTAGTGTGAAGCTGATTCGGCGCCATTGCGCATGATCATTGGCGCGGGCGCAGTCATGGAAGCTGCCCATGCGCATGCGTTCCTGACGGATCAGGTCGAGATCGATATCAGCAAGCGTCATCTGCGCCGTGACAGGAAAGCGGTCTGACTCGCCCAGAAGACGACCTGCCTCATAGACGGAAACCTGACCGTCCCACGCGACGTCAGTTGTCGATTCACCGGCCCCGGCCGCAGCGTAGACATAGGCGCAAAGGGCGCGTTGCGATTGGGCGCGACACAGCAAATGGCGGTCTTCGGACTTGCCGATGGTGATGGTGCTGGCCGAAGGATTGCCGATCACCGTTGCGCCTGCCATGGCGAGCGCCGTGCTGGGCGGGTTGGGCACCCAGAGATCTTCACAGATCTCGATGCCAAGCGTGAAGCCGGGCAGATCCTGCGCTTCAAAAATCAGATCGGCCCCGAACGGTACGTCCTGTCCGCCAAGCCGCAGCGTCTCGTCACTAATGTCGACTCCCGCCACGAAATGGCGCGAGTCATAGAATTCGCGATAATTCGGCAGGTAGGATTTCGGCACGATACCGAGAATCCTGCCCTGATGGAGTACCACCGCGCAGTTGAAGAGCCGACCTCGCTGCACGAGTGGCGCGCCAACGACGATGACAGTCTTCCATGCGAGACTTTCGGTCTGCAACCGGAGCAGGCAATCGGTCACACCATCGAGCAGAGCATCCTGCTGGCGCAGATCGTCAATTGCGTAGCCCGAAAGACAAAGTTCGGGGAAGACAGCGAGAGCCGCACCGGCAGCGGCGCTTTCATGTGCCAGCGCAACGATCTGCTGCAGGTTATGGCGAGGGTCGGCAAGGCGCACAGGAACCGTGCAGGCCGCAACCCGGGCAAAACCATGACGATAGAGAGATCGAAATGCGCTCATGGGATCATCTCCTGCAGCATTGGCCCGGGAACAGGCTGCCGGTTCCCGCACCGGCTTTCGCCCAGAAACGTCTTTCCAGATTAAAAGACAAGGCCCTGTCGTTACGAAGCAAACCGTTGCGTGGCTGACCCGTTCACCCAAAGACCCGGGATCATGACGATTTTGTTATGTTCCATTCAAGGAGTTATCGCCATGGACCTTCTTCGCTGGACAATCGTCTTCCTGATCCTTGCCCTGCTTGCCGGGCTGCTCGGTTTTGGCGGCATCTCCGCTGACTTTGCCTCGATCGGCAAGATCCTGTTCTTTATTTTCCTGGTGCTGTTCGTTCTCAGCTTCATATTCGGCCGCGGCCGTATGCGCTGACCCCGGGTTCAAATGCGGGTGCAGGCCGATCCGGCCTGCACCTTTCTTTATACCTGGCCTAGTAGCCGTTCGGGTCCGGGTCGCCGGGATAGGCGTTCGGATAGGTTCCCGGATATGTGCCGGGATAGGTATAGCCCGGAGGGGGCGCGCAATTGGCATATCCCCCGCATTGATAGGTATAGGGGGCTGCCGCATAGCCGCCGCCGTAATAGGGATTGGCGTAGTAGGAGCTTGTCACGGCAGCACCGATGACAGCGCCGGTTGCTACACCGAGGCCCCATCCGCCCCAGCCTCCACCCCAGCCGCCCCAACCCCAGCCGCCGCCCCATCCGGGCGAGCCCCAGCCATAACCGACCCAGCCCGGGCCACCCCAGCCCCAGCCGGGGCCACGC